>JBEIQZ010000124.1:0-12418 GCA_040376255.1 Alphaproteobacteria bacterium | reverse complement strand
GGAGGAGGGGGGTTCCCGTCGAGCCCTCTTTTGACCACGTCCCCAAATGTGCACTTTCGATACCAGGCACAGCCGCAGGGGGAGGTGGGGGGGATCGTGCATGGGGGGAGGTGGGTGGATATCGGGACGGTGGGGGAGTATGAGGGGGTGAGGGGAGAGGGGATGGTGTGACGAAAACCCGGGTAGAGCGCCCGGCCTGGAGATCACCGTCCAGCAGCTCACCGGTGGCTGATCCTTTACCCGCCGGAGAGATAGCGTGAGAAGAACGACCAGATCTCGTCCTCAGCGGCGATGTCCTGGTTTCCGGAGGCGTCGGGCCAGTCGTGGCGTCCGCCGTCGATCACATAGAGCCACACCTGGGTCGATGTGCCGGCGCGCGACCAGCGGTGGGCGGTGACGGTGCTGCCGTCGGTCGCGTCGGTGTCGGGGAGCGGCTCAACCTGCTCCGCATCGAGTCCGTAGGCGGCGGTGAAGTGCGCGACGGACGCCTCTGTCCCGAGGTAGGAGCCGTAGCTGCCCGTTCCTTCCGGATCTCCCTCCCAGGGTGTGGTCCGATCCAGCGTCCCGTGGATCTCAAACAGCGGCACCTCAGGGGAGGGCGCGCAGCGATCCTCCAGCCACCCCATGAGGCAGCCAGCCACCGGGGCCACCGCCCGGAACGGACCGGCGGCCTCGCAGGCCAGCCGGTAGGACATGTCACCTCCGTTGGACATCCCCGTGGCGAACACCGCCTCCGGATCAAGCCCATGATCCTCGACGATCAACTCCCGCAGCGCGAGCAGGAAGCCGACATCGTCCGCGCTCCCGTCATGGAAGGCGTAGCCCACCTCCCAGTAGGAGTAGCCCCGGTCATCGATCAGACCCTGCGGGTAGACGACGGCGAATCCCTCGCGATCTGCGACGGCGTTCATGCCGGAGTAGCTGCGGATGGCGCCTGCGCTGTCGCTGTAGCCGTGCATTACAAATACGAGCGGCGCGCCGGCAGGCAGATCCTCAGGGGTGTAGAGGATGAATTCCCGCTCCTGCCCGTCATGCTCCAGGGTGTGCCGCCCGCTCCCGATGGTTCGCGGCGGCTCCGGCGCTCCGGTGCCGGTGTCCGCCCCGGTCTCTGTGGGGTTGGCGGGCTTGTCCTCAGCGCGCTCCGGGTCGGTACAGGCGGAGAGGAGGAGCAGCTGGAACATGCTTCTCACCCGTCGATGATCATGCGGTGGATGAACGGCGGCAGCACGAACGACGCCCGGTGCATCTCCGCCGTATAGTAGCCGAGCCCCGGCGGCGGCATCCGGATCGCCCGCTCAGCCTGGATCGGCGCGCGGCTGCCGAGGATCATCGCGTTGAAGCCGCCGTCGAAGGTGGGGACGGCGCAGAGGTAGGCGCGGCGGTGGGGGAGGGCGGCCATCGCCGCCCAGGTCGTCCGCATGGCGGCGCCGTGGTAGAAGGGGACGTCGTTCTGGGTGACGAAGATCCCGCCTTCATCAAGAATTTTGGCGCAGGCAGCAAAGTATTCCGGCGTATAGAGCGGGCAGCCAGCCGCTCCGGCGCCGAGGGGGTCGGGGCCGTCTGAGAGGATGACATCGAAGCGCTCGGCGGTGGTGGCGGCGAAGGCGGCGCCGTCCCCGATGCGGATCTCGACGCGGGGGTCGCGCCAGGTGTCGCGGTGGAGGTCTCTCAGGTGGAGCTTGCATGCCTCGACCACCTCCCCGTCCAGATCGACCAGCACGGCGCGCTCCACGCAGGGGTGCTTCAGCACCTCCTCCAGCACCAGCAGATCGCCGCCGCCGACGATCAGCACGCGCCGCGGGGCGGGGTGGAGGCAGAGCGGGACGTGGGCGAGCATCTCGGAGTAGACGAACTCGTCGCGCCCGGTGAGCTGGATGACGCCGTCGAGGGTCAGCACGGTGCCGAGAAAGCGGTTGCGGAACAGGGTCATCTCCTGCCACGCGGTCCTCCGGGCGAGCAGCAATTCATCGACGCGGACGGTCTGTTTTATGTGATCGTAACAATCCTGCTCAAACCGGATGGACATATCCCCTTGTACCCGCTCAGGGGCGCCACTGCCACCAGCCGCGCCAGCGGTGCTGCGGCGGGCCGAGCCGGGCGAGGACGGTGGCCTGCGCGGCCCCGACCGGGAGCAGCCCCCACCACCGGCTGTCGAGGGCGTCGATGCGGTTGTCGGCGCTGAGGAAGAACCAGCCTTCGGGGATCTGGATCTCCTCCATGTCCCAGGTCGTCGCGAGGTTTGGCTGGTAGAGCAGGCGGCCCCCGGCGCGGACGATGATGCGCGCGGGCTCTCCTGCCGCTCCGTCCACGCGGCCCATCTCGACCAGCTCCGAGGCGGAGGGGCTTAACAAAAAACCGTCCTCGCAGGACACCGCCTCCCCGGCCCCGGCCTCGATCCGGCGGAGGGTCCAGCGCGCCGGATCGAGCGGATCGACGAGCGCGATCGTTCCGCCCTCGACCGGCTCGCCGCCCGGCAGCCCGATCGGCCAGAGCAGCACGATGTCCCCGGCCAGCAGCCCCGGCGCCATCCCGTCGTCCGGCACCACCGTCAGGAAGGGGAGGGGGGCGAGCAGCAGGAGCAGCGGGCTGAGCCGCGCCGCGCCGCGCCACCGGCGCCAGAACTCTGTCACTCGTCGATGCCGGTCGGGGTGTACTCAGGGATGATCGCGCGGAAGGCGTCGATCCGGGGGAGCAATTCCTGCCAGAGGGACTGCGCCTCCGGGTCATCGGCGCTGTAGAGGTCGCGCCCCTCCTCCCAGTCGCTGTTCCGGTCGAACATCTTGCGCGTGCCGGTGTTCCAGTCGTAGATGAGCTTCCAATTCTCGCGGGTAACGGACTGGATCGGGCCGAGCCGCGCGACGGTCCACCCGTCGATCACGCGGTCGTCGGGCGCCTGACCGAGCGGGGTGCCGTCCATCCCGTCCCAGTCCTGCCCGAGCAGATCGAGGATGGTCGGGGCGATGTCGATGTGGGTGGTGGGGCCGATCCAGCGTCCGGCCTGGATGTTCTTCGCCCAGACCACGAACATCCCGTCGTTCTCCTCCCGGTGGAGGGTGTAGGCGTGGGTGTTGTAGCCGTGCTCCCAGAATTGCTCGCCGTGATCGTTCCAGAAGACGACCATCGTGTCGTCGAGGAACCCCGCCTGCTCCAGCGACTTCCAGCCCGCCGCGAGCTGATCGTCCATCCAGCGCAGCTCGGCGCGGTAGCGGAACCACATGTGCTGCAGCACGGCTTCACGCTCGTCCTCCGGGATGTTGGCCCAGGTGGCGATCAGATCGTATTGCTCGTCCTTGTCAGCGAGGTTGTAGGGGATGTAAGGAAGATCCTCGATCCCTTTGAGGTACTCGGTGGGCGGGTTGTAGGGGGAGTGCGGCTCCTTGACGTGGAGGTGGGCGAACCAGCGATCCTGCCCGTCGGCCTTCGCCTGCTTCAGCCGTTCGAGCGCCTGCGCGAAGACGCCGGTGGTGCTGGCGTTCTCTGGCATCTCGTCGAGATCGTAGCCGGTGGATGTGTTGTGCTCGGCGGAGAACCAGCCGTTGGAGCTGGAGAGCATCGTGAGGTAGCCCGCGCCGCTCAGCCGGGCGGCGAGGGTCGGGCCGTCGGGGATGGGTTCGCGGTAGGGCTCGAACATCTTGGGGAGGAAGCCGGCGGTGTCCGGGCGCATCCCCCAGGTGGCGCAGGTGACGGCCACGAACGTCCAGTCGCTGCAGGAGGTGTGGTGCTCCATGACCATCGACTCTTTCATGATGGAGTGGAGGAAGGGCAGGTTGGACTCAGGCCCGCCGAACCAGGGGATCTCATCGCGCCGGAAGGTGTCAATGGAGATCATCAGCACGTTCTGCGGCACCTCCCCGAAGAACACCGGGAAGGTGTCTGTGGGGGGGCCGTCTATCTTGTCTTTACAGGCCAGCAGGAGCAGCAGCATGAACATGGGATAGCACGGCTTCGCTTCGCCTGATACGGTTTTCCAGTCACAGCTTTTCAGCGGTTCTGTTCAACGCGCCGCCTCACCGCCAGCCCCAGAAGCAACAGCCCCGCCAGCCCAACGCCGCTCGTATCTGCGGTCGCCGCGCAGCTGCACCCGCCCGCGACGCTGGCTGGCTCCTTCTCCTCCGCCGATCCGCCCTCATCGACGGGCTCCCCGGAGTCTCCGGAGTCGGGGGGATCTGAGTCTGCCGGGGCCTCCTCGCCCGGGTCGCAGCGGGTTCCGACGCCGTCCTGATCCAGATCGGCCTGATCCGCGTTGGGGTCGCGCTGGCAGTTGTCGATGTCGTCGTAGACGCCGTCATTGTCCTCGTCAAAAACCTCCAGCACCGGAGAGAAGAAGGCGAGGTAGGTGCCATCTGCGGCCCCGGCGTCGTAGGCGTAGAAGCCGATCCCGGTCATCGGTCGCTCATCGGGCATCACCGCGTCGATGGCGTCTGTCTCGGCGCCCGCCTCCCCCCAGGTCGCGTGGATGCGCCCCTCGTTGACCGCGATTGTTACCTGCATCGCCACCTCCTCCTCGTAGCCGCCCGACAGGCTGCTCAGGACGTCGACAGCGCCGCCATGGACATGGAGGATGGCTACGGCGGGCAGGTCGAGCGAGTCCACCGGGCAGCTCCCGCCCGCGTTCGCGCCGCAGAACACCAGCAACAGGTGATCATCGGCGGACTGCCGCCCGAACAGGAAGCCCGGCGCGTCGTCGTCATAGGTGATGAACCCGGCGCTGAAGACGCCGTCCTTGATCGTGGCCCCGGACCAGCTGAGGTGGTTGTTACAGGCGCCCGACCAGTCCGACCCGCAGTCCGGCGCGACGTCGTCCGTGAGCGGGCAGGCCAGCGTCGGCTCCCCGTAGAGGCCGATCCAGGTGTCTTCGGGGTAGCTGCTCTCCCAGCCGTCAACGCCGCTGAGCGGGGCGTCTCCGGGGAACGCGTCGTAGCTCCAGAAGGGCAGGGGGGTGGCCAGGGCGTCAGGAGCGCTGAGCAGACCGATCAGGAGGGGGAGGGAGAGAGATGACATGCGGGCTCCGTCTGCCCGGCAGTGCGGGACAGGCGCCGAAAGGATCATGGATGGTGTTGAATGAGAGAGGATCGGGTGATACCCGCTCCGGGTGAGCCGATCCTGGAAGCTGATCATTGTGGGGATGGTGGGTCTGTTCGTGACCGGCTCCACGCTCGCCGTGCTGCTGCTGGCGCTCGGCATCCGGGCGATGGCCCCGTCCGACGCGCTGGCCCGGATCCGGCAGCACCGGGAGCTGCAGGTGTGGATGGACACGGGCGCTCCCCCCTGGAGCGGCAACCCGCCGATGGTCTTCAACATTGAGAGCGGGAAGTTTGACGGGCTGGACTGGCGGCTCGCCAAGGTCATCGCCGCGCAGATCGGCGTGCCGGAGGTGCGGGCGCTGCACCGCGACTACCCGGATCTCGTCGGGGCGCTCCTCCAACCGCCCGCTCCGGGCGCTCCTGCCGGGGCTGAGGGCGACATCCTGCTGTCCGGCTACATCCCGCACGAGGCGCCGGGCGTTGTGTGGTCGGACGCCTACCTGGAATTCGGCCTTTGCCTCATCGTCGCGGCGGACAGCCCGGTGCGGAGCGTGAAGGATCTGGCGGGGCGCCGGGTGGGGATGTACGAGGACGACGGGGCTGAGCAGGACGTGCGGCGGCTGGCCCCGCAGGCCTCGCTCCAGCGGTTCGAGCAGGGCTACCTGGAATTGCTGATCGCCGGAGAGCTGGACGGCTTCATCTATGACTACCCGTTCGCCGTCGAGGAGATCCGCATCCACTATGAGCGCTTCCCGCAGCACCGGGGACGGCTGCGGATCGCGCAGTACAACCTGACGGACTCGCAGTATGCGGTCGGGGTGCGGGCGGGGGAGCCGGAGCTGCTCGCGGCGGTGAACCGGTCGATCGCCGTATGGCGGGCCTCGCCGGACTATGCGGCGGCGCTGCGGGACCTGCTCGTGCCTCCGGCGGCGACGGCGGAGATCGTGGCGGCGGGCGCGGCCCCGGACGTCCATGTGATCCGGGGCGGAGAGACCCTGAAGGGCATCGCCGCGCTGCGGTTCGGCGACGAGGGGCGGTGGCGGGATCTCTGGGCCTGGAACCGCTCGCGCATCCCGAACCCGGAGGTGCTGGTGGCGGGGGAGCGTCTGGTGCTTCAGGCGCCTTGATGGTATAAACCCTGACCAGGGGCAGCATGGCTCAGCTCAGGGAAGGAGATCGGGTCGGGGACTGGGTGGTGGAGACCCGGCTCGGAGAGGGCGCCACCGCAGAGGTCTACCGGTGCCGCCACGCGATGAGCGAGCGCATGGTGGCGGCGGTCAAGCTGTTTTTCTCCGACGGGCCGGAGAACCGTGACAAGTGGTTCAGCCGTGAGATCGAGGCGCTCGCCACGCTGAACCATCCGGGCATCGTCCGCATCCTCCACCCCGGCGTGGATCAGGAGCGCGGCATGATGTTTCTGGCGATGGAGCTTGTCGAGGGGGAGACCCTGCTGAAGCACCTGAGCCGGGAGGTGATGCCGGTCGCCGAGGTGCGGCGCATGTTCCTCCGCATCAGCGACGCGCTCGCCGCCGCCCACGCGCGGCAGATCTTCCACCGGGACATCAAGCCCTCCAATATCCTCATCCGTGAGGGCGGCGATCCGGTGATCCTCGACTTCGGCATCGCCACCACCGCCGACCCCTCGCTCCGCACCACATCAGCGGTCGGGACCCCGACCTACATGGCGCCGGAATTGCTGGAGGACGGGCCGGTCGACCCGGCGCGCTGCGACATCTACGCGGTCGGGGTGATGCTCTATGAGGCGCTGACCGGCACGCGCGCGTTCCCCCGCTCCGGTGAGGTGCGCGGGGACGCGCTCGTCATGCACATCCTCCAGAAGAAGCTCACCCTGGAGGATCTCGATCCCGGCCCGAAGGTCGATCCCGATCTGCGGGCCATCGTGCGCGCCTGCACCGCCCGGCGGCCTGAGCGTCGCCCCGCCTCGATGGCCGATCTGGCCGCGCAGCTTCGCGGCGAGGCGCCCGCGCCGCGCCTCCCGAAGCCGCAGTCCCCGCGCCGCGAGATGGCGGCGTGGGTGCTCGGGGGCCTGCTCTCCGCGCTGCTGCTGTCGGCGGCGGCGGGGCTGGTGACGTGGTTCGTCGTGATGGGGATGTAGCGGCGCCGAAGACACGGCGCCGAAGACACGGCGCCGAAGACACGGCGCCGAAGACACGGCGCCGGAGCGCAGACCCGCTCAGGGCGACGAGAACAGGTCGTCGAGGCGATCCATCCCGTCCGCCACGCGCGGGGCCAGCCAGGTCCCTGCCTGATCCAGCCAGGGCGGCGGCGTCGGGCGGATGATCTCGACGTTGGCCTCAGGCAGCGCCTGCTCCAGCAGCGCCTCGGCGTCCGGGTCGTTGCGGGCGTCGGCGATGATGGGGAGGAGCTGCAGATCCGGCGAGAGCGGGCTGTCCTGCCCGATGAGCAGGTACGCCTCGGCGGGCTGGCGGAGCAGATAGCGCCCGTCCCCGGCGGCGAGCGTCCCTTTGTCGGCAGGGGAGGTGCTGTGGTACAGCGGGACGAGGTTGGGTCCGCTGATGCCCCAGATGTCCACCGAGGTCTGGATCCCGGCCTCGAAGATGAGGCCTTCCGGGTGCATCTGGCCGCTGATGGCCGGGCCGTTGTTCAGGTTGAGGAGGGCCTGCCGCCCCAGCAGCGCCGCGACCATGAAGATGAGCGCCGCGCTGAGCCACCAGCGGAGCGCCGACGGCGGCGGCGGGAGCGGCGCAGGGAGCGCGTCCAGCCCGTCGACCCCGCCCCAGCTCAGGCTCTGCAGCTCGACCTGCATCCACTCCGGCGAGCGCCCGAGGATCGCGTGGCGGCCCCAGCGCCCCCGCAGGGAGCGGCGCAGCATCTTCATCTGCGGCGCGGAGGGCGTGCCGTTCTCAGCCAGCGCGGTCAGCCGATCCTGGAGATCGACCAGCGTCCCCGCGTGGAGGAACAGGATCTCCTCGCCGTTCATGCGGAGGTGCGCGCCGAACGTCTGCCGGATCAGCGGCAGGTGGACGCGGGCCTCCGGCGCGAGCTGGATGCAGACAAGATCGACGTCATGCTCAGGCAGGCAGCGATCCTCTGGCGGGGTGAGGTCGGCGGAATTCAGGTAGCCCGCCCGCATCAACCGGTGCGCGCGGGAGCAGCGCGGGCAGTTCTCCGCGTGGCGCTTCCCCGCCGGGGTGACCAGCCCCCAGGGGCCGGGGCAGCCGTCGTCGGTGGCGTTCGCGATGCGGCTGATCAGGCGATCCAGCCGGACCTTCTCCCAGTCTGTCACCTCGATCTTCGCCTCGCCGAGCACCTGACGCACCAGCGACCGGATCCCCTCCCGGGCGGCGCGCAGCGCGGCGCGGGAGATGCGGGTGTTGCGCTCGACCTCCTCCAGCGGCATCCCGTCGGCGAAGTGGAGCCGGAAGACAACATCGTGCGCAGGCTGGAGCGCCGCCTGGATGTCGCGGCGCCAGCGGGCCTCGGGCTGGATGCTCAGATCCGGGTCGGGGCGCCAGGGCTGATAGATGTCCTGGATGCGACGGACAAAATCTTTCGTGCCGTCGATGGCGATCAGGTCGGCGTCGGAGAGCGAGGCCTGGCTGGGCAACAGCGAGAGCACGTGCTCCCGCGCCTCCTGGAGCACCGCGCCCTTCGGACGCACGCCCGCCCTCACCAATTCCCACGCGACCCGGATGGTGATCGGGGTCCAGAGATGACGGGAGGAGTCAGGAGGGGGGCCGGAAGCCCCCGACGTGAGGGTGCGAGCTATCTCCATCAACACGCGTCAGTTAACGCTTCAGGTAACGGATCGCTCCGCGCTCCGCCAGCCCCGCCACATTCCTTTCTATGTACTCTCTTCCCCAGGACGTGTCCCAGGACAGGTTTGATCAGGCGGCCAGCTCCTCATGGATAGCGGCCATCGGCGCGGTCAACAGATCGTTGATCACCGCCGCCGTCGCTACGCTCGCGAGCTCCTCATCCCCGTACATCGCAAGGAAATTCTCGTAGAGCGTGTTGATCAGATCGCCGATGTTTGTGGTTGCCATGACGCCTCCTTCCGGGTGAGCCTCTGCCAGAGAGATCTGCAAGAACAGTGCCTGTGCACAATAGCTACAATCTTCTGCACAGAGAACGCCGAAGAGAAGGGTTTACCCCGTCAGTCATTGTCCTCCTGTGCCACGAACCGTCACGCCCCGCCCGTCCGAAATCCCGGACAATGTCGCAATTTCTGGCACTTTCCGATTGAGCAGATAGTGGATAGATGGTGAACAGGTATTGAAAGGAGAAGGATCATGGCTACCCCCGCCTCCCGGCTGCACCTCCTCAACGATCGCCCCATCCGCCCGGAGGCGGGGTGGGTGCTGTGCTGGCTGACCGCCAGCCGGCGGGCCACCTGGAATTTCACCCTGGATCGCGCGGTGGAGCACGCCGTCCAGCTCCGGCGTCCCCTGCTGATCCTGGAGGCGATCCGCCTCGACTACCCGTGGGCGTCCGCGCGTCTCCACCGCTTCATCGTCCAGGGGATGCAGGACAACGCAGCCGCCTTCGTCGGGAAGCCGGTGCGCTACTACCCCTGGATCGAGTCAGCGCCGGGGGAGAGCCGGGGGCTGCTGGCCGCGCTCGCGCAGGACGCCTGCGTCGTGGTGACCGATGTCTCACCGGTGTTTTTTCTGCCGAAGATGATCGCTGCCGGCGCGGCGGCGGTGCCGGTCTGCATGGAGGGGGTGGACAGCTGCGGCCTGCTCCCGCTCTCCGCCGCGCCGCGCGCCTTCCAGACCGCGTTCTCGTTCCGTAGCTTCCTCCAGAAAAACCTCCCTGATCACCTCATAGATATGCCCCGCCCGGACGCCTTCGCGGGCGCTGATCTGCCGCCGCCGCCGCCCCTGCCGCCCGCCATCCAGCAGCGCTGGCCCGCCGCCGATCTGAGCCGTCCGGTAGAGGCGCTGCTCCCCGACAGGCTCAGCCGCGCGGTCGGCGCCGTCGCCACCCCCGGCGGGACGCGCGCCGCCACCGCCGCCCTCCACCGCTTCATCGGGCGCCTCCCCGCCTACGCCGATGATCGCAGCAGGCCGGAGTCCGGCGCCTCCTCGCGGCTCTCTCCCTGGCTCCACACCGGCCACATCTCCCCGCACGCCGTCTTCTCCGCCGTCGCCGCCCACGAGCGGTGGACGCTCGCGAAGCTCGGCCCCACCCGCGACGGCAGCCGGGTCGGCTTCTGGGGGATGAGCGACGACGCCGAGTCCTTCCTGGAGGAGCTGGTCACCTGGCGCGAGCTCGGCTACACCTTCTGCTGGCGCCGCGATGACTTCGATCAGTACAGCTCCCTGCCGGGCTGGGCCCGCGCCACCCTGGAGAAGCACGCCGGAGACGAGCGCCCCCGGTGCTACAGCCTCGACGAATTGGAGCGGGCCGCCACGCATGACCCGCTCTGGAACGCCGCGCAGCGCCAATTGCTGCGCGAAGGCGTCATCCACAACTATATGCGGATGCTCTGGGGGAAGAAGATCCTGGAGTGGAGCCCGTCCCCGGAGGAGGCCCTCCAGCGCATGATCCACCTCAACAACCGCTGGGCCATCGACGGGCGCGACCCCAATTCGTGGAGCGGCATCTTCTGGGTGCTCGGCCGCTTCGACCGCGCCTGGGGGCCGGAGCGCCCCATCTACGGGACCATCCGTTACATGTCCTCCGCCAGCACCGGGCGGAAATTCCCCGTCCAGGGCTACCTCAACCAGTACACCGGCCTCAACGCTCCGGGATAGAGCCGTCCGCTATGCAGATCCTCCTCACCGGCGCCACCGGTCTCGTCGGCACCGCCCTCATCCCCCACCTCCAGGCGGCGGGCCACACCGTCATCCGGCTGCTCCGCCGCCTCCCGGATCCGGGCTCCCCCGATCTTCAGTGGGATCCCTCCGTCGAGACCATCGACACCCGCAGGCTGAGCGCGCTCGCCGATGGCGCCGGGATCGACGCCGTGATCCACCTCGCCGGGGAGAACGTCGGGGAGGGTCGCTGGACAGAAGCCCGCCGCCGCGAGATCCTCGGGAGCCGCACCCGCAGCACCGGCCTCCTCGCCAGCAGCCTCGCCGCCCTCCGCCGCCCGCCGCAGGTGCTGATCTCCGCCTCCGCCGTCGGCTGGTACGGCGACGCCGGAGATCGGCTCTGCACCGAGGACAGCCCCCCCGGCTCCGGCTTCCTCTCCGCCGTCTGCCGCGCCTGGGAGGAGGCCGCCGAGCCCGCCCGCGCCGCCGGGATCCGCGTCGTCCACCCCCGCATCGGCGTCGTCCTCACGAAGCGCGGCGGCGCGCTCCCCCGCATGGCGATGCCCTTCCGCTTCGGCGTCGGCGGCCCCGTCGGCAGCGGGCGCCAGTACATCGCCTGGCTCTCCATGCCCGACCTGCTCCGCGCCCTCACCTTCCTGCTCACCGCCCCGATGGAGGGCCCCGTCAACCTCTGCGCCCCCGCCGCCGCCACCGGGCAGGAGCTCGCCGCCGCCATCGGCCGCGCCCTCTCCCGCCCCTCGCTGATCCCCGTCCCCGCCTTCGCCATCCGCGCCCTCTTCGGCCAGATGGGCCAGGAGGTGCTGCTGGAGGGGGCGCGCGTCGATCCGCAGCGGCTCAGGCTCGCCGGGTTCCAGTTTCAGGACGGTTCTATCGGGGAGCTGCTCCGTCAGGAGCTGGCCTGATCCGTCGGTAGCGCCTGCTGCTCCGGCGGCAGCGCCGCCCCCTGCTGCTCCGGCGGCAGCGCCGCCCCCCGCTGCTCCGGCGGCAGCGCCGCCCCCCGCTGCTCCGGCGGCAGCGCCGCCTCGATGCGCCCCCGCACCATCGCGATCTTCTCGTCGATGTTCTCCATCGTCCAGTCAGCGGTCTGGATCGGCTCCAGCACCTGGATGTCCAGCGTCGTCGGGTGGATCTTCCAGCTCCCGTGCTGCCACGCCCGCTGCGCGCCCGCGACCACCACCGGCACGATCGGCAGCCGCGTCGCGATCGCCATGTGCGCGAACCCCTTCTTGAAGACCTTCAGCCGACCGTCCCGCGCGCGCGTCCCCTCCGGCCACAGCCACACCCCGAGGTTGTGCCGCTTCATCAGCGCCGCCATGTCGGCCATCGCCCCGACCGCCTGCGCGTGGTTGCCGCGATCCACCCGCAGGTGCCCGGCCAGCAGGTACAGCAGCCCGAAGAACGGGTACCACACCACCTGCTTCTTCGCGACGCCCACCGTCCCGACAGGGGCCAGCCAGATCCCCAGGAAGATATCCAGGATCGATGTGTGATTGCTTATATAGATCGCCGGAAAGTGCTTCGCCGCCTCCTCCAGCTTTGTCGAATCCACCGCTGCGCTCGCCAGCCACAGCAGGCCGCGTCCGATCAGCTTCCCAGAGATATTGCCAAGGTAGATACGATATTTCCGACTTG
>JBEIQZ010000367.1:0-6308 GCA_040376255.1 Alphaproteobacteria bacterium | reverse complement strand
CCTCGTCGATCTGCCCGTCGCAGTTGTTGTCCACCCCGTCGCAGATGTCGGTCGCGCCGTCGAAGATGTCGGCGTCGGCGGGCTCGCAGTCCTCCGCGTCAGGCACCCCGTCTCCGTCCAGATCGGGGATCGGGACCTCTACCGGACAGGCAGTGAGCAGCAACCACAACCAGGACATCCGACCTCCACCGCGACAGCGTACCCGGACCGGGCAGGCGACAGGATATAACAGCATAGCCGAGGATCAGATGTACCGCCTCTACCACTCTCCCCGATATGTCGCCGACATCGGCGCCCACATCATGCCGATCCGCAAGTTCGATCTCGTCCGCAGCGCGCTGGAGGGTGCGATCCAGGCGGACGGGCTCCCGCTGGAATTCTGTGAGCCTGCGCCGGTCACTGAGGCGCAATTGCTCCGGGTCCACACCGCTGAGTACATCGCGGCGATCCGCACCGGCCAGCCGGAGGATCTCGCCCGATCCCAGAAGTTCCCCTGGTCGCCGGAATTGGCGGAGGCGGTGCGCTGGACGAACGGGGGGTGCATTGACGCGCTGCGCGACGCGCTGGATCGCGGGGTGGCGGGGAACCTCGCCTCCGGCTTCCACCACAGCCACGGGCCGCACGGGGAGGGGTTCTGCACGTTCAACGGGCTGGTGGTGGCGATGGAGCAATTGCGGGCCGAGGGGCGGCTGAAGCGGGCGCTGGTGCTGGACATGGATCTGCACTACGGCAACGGGACGGCGGCGCTGCTCGCGGAGCGCCCGGACTTTTATCAATTGTCCATTTACGGCAACTGGTACAAGAAGAACCTGGCGTACCGGGACGTCACGCAGGAGCGCGCCCCCGACACGGACAACGCCTGGAGCGTGCCGGTGCCTGCCGGGGCGGGCGGGGCGGCCTACCTGGAGATCCTCGAAAAGAGCCTGTCGGTGGCGGTGGATCGGGCGCAGCCCGACGCGCTGCTGTACCAGGCGGGCGCCGATCCCTACAAAGAAGACCCGTACTCGCCCCTCGACCTCGACCACGCCGATCTGATGGCGCGGGATCGGTATGTATTTGATTTCTGTAAGCGGCGCGGGCTGCCAGTGATGTGGGTGCTGGCGGGCGGCTACACGAAGGACGTGTCGAAGGTGGTGGAGGTCCACACCAACACGGCGCGGGCGATGGTCGGGGTGTACGGGGCCTGAGCGGGGCCTGAGCGGGGCCTGAGCGGGCGCTTAGAACTTCACCTGCGTCCAGAGCCGGACGGTGTCGTTGGGGATCACCTGCTCTTCGAGGCGCAATTCGTAGCCCGCGCCGACGCGGAAGCGGTCGTACCCGGCGGGGTTGGTGCCGCCGTGGAGGACGACCCCGGCGAGGATGTGGCCGTACTGGCCGAGCGAGGAGTCGTCGTAGCCGGAGAAGCGGACGGCGGGCTCGACGATGCCGATGCTGTAGC
Source organism: Alphaproteobacteria bacterium (assembly GCA_040376255.1). Lineage (GTDB taxonomy): Bacteria > Myxococcota_A > UBA796 > UBA796 > SXON01 > JBEIQZ01. The sequence continues at coordinate 4,870 of JBEIQZ010000367.1, read as the reverse complement.
TGATCTGGGTGGTGATGGCCATGCGGGTGGTGTCGGCGAGGACGCCGGGGACGCCCTCGGTGCTGTCGAAGGGCGCGACCTTCGCCCAGGAGCCGTCGATCATCATCGCCAGCCCGCGCACGCGGAACAGCACGTCGCCGCCCGCCGCGAAGGTGCGGGTGGTCACGTCGTCGGTCCACAGCCCGCTCAGGCCGAAGCCGACCGAGGCGCCGCGCCCCGTGCCGCCCCAGAAGGCGTAGGTGTCGCGCTCGCCGATGGCGGCCTCGGCGCGCAGCACGGCGGTCTTCCCGGCGCTGTCGTCCCCGAACAGATCGCTGCTGCTGTTGAACAGCCCGAGCTGAACCTTCGCCGGGCCGAACAGCCCGATCCCCAGCACCCCGAGCGCCCGATCCGGCACGATGTACTCCGCGCCGAGGCCGCGCTCCTGGAAGGTCAGGTCGGCGGCGCCGATGAGCTGATCGCGCGAGAACGGCACCTTGGAGCGCCCCGCCTGCAGCACGAAGGAGGGCGCGATCCGGTAGCCCATCACCGCGTCGACGATCCCGATCTCCTCGCCCTCGTGGTTGTAGCCGTCGTAGGGCGCGCTCACCCCCAGCGTCAGCCGGTAGATCAGCGGCCCCGCCGTGTCCTGGAACCCCACCCGCGCCCGCTTCACCTTCAGCCCGGTGTCGTCCTCCGGATCGCCGATCCCCGAGGCGTCCGCCTGCGGATCCTGATCCATGTCGTACACCGTCCCCCAGAGCTGCAGCAGCCCGACCGGCACGGGGAGATCAGGGCCGTCAGCCAGGGCCACGGAGCCGAACATCAGGGAGCCGAGCAGCAGGGACACATCCACCTCACGGGGAAAGAGCAGGTGCGCGATTCTACCGGGTCAGGGGCGTTACGACAAGGGCATCGCTGCAAAGGAGCCTGCGGGGGCGCGTCGGATCGCTGCTGCTGCGGATCATCATCTTGATATTGACAATCAGTATCAATATGCTACAGTGCCTGCATGAGCCTGACCCTCGATCTCCTCCCGCTCTCCCGTCCTGCCACCATCCACAGCATCGGCGGCGAGCGCAGCTTCCGGCGGAGGCTGCTGGAATTGGGTTTTCTGCCCGGCGTGCCGGTGAAGATCGTGGGGGTGGCGCCGATGGGCGATCCGCTGGACGTGGAGATCCGGGGCTGCCGGTTCTCGATGCGGCGGGCGGAGGCGCAGGCGGTGGTGCTGTCTGAAGCGGCAGCCGCGTGAGCGGGCATCAGGGCCGTCCCCGCGTGGCCCTCGCCGGGAACCCGAACACCGGCAAGACCAGCCTGTTCAACCGGCTGACCGGGGCCAGCGCGCGGGTCGGCAACTACGCGGGCGTCACGGTGGAGCGGGAGGAGGGCGAGTGGCGGCTGCCGGGCGGGCCGGTGCAGGTGGTGGACATCCCCGGCACCTACTCGCTCGCGGCGCGATCCTCGGAGGAGCAGGTCGCGGTGCGCGCGATCTTCGGGCTGGACGGGGAGCCGCGCCCGCTGGTGGTGGTGCTGGTGCTGGACGCGACCCAGCTGGTGCGGAACCTGTACCTGGCGATGCAGGTGGTGGAGGCGGGCATCCCGGCAGTGTTCGCGCTGAACCTGATGGATGTGGCGCGGGCTCAGCAGATCACGCCCGATCTGGAGGTGATCCGCTCCCGGTTCGGGGTGCCGGTGGTGCCGGTGTCGGCGCGGACGGGGGAGGGGATGCGGGAGCTGGCGGCGGCGGTCGATGCGCTGCTCCCCGATGCCGCCGGGAGCGCGATCCAGGCGGCGCAGCAGGCGGCGGCTCCGTCGGGCTGGCACTACCCGGCGGTGGTGGAGGCCGCGATCGCGGAGCTGGCCCCGATGGTGAATGCGGCCCGGCCCCAGGAGGCGCGGGCGCTCGCGCTGTGGGCGCTGCTCTCGGTGGACGCGGGCGACGAATTGATGGACGTCCCGCCTGCAGTCCGGGCGCGCGTGCTGGCGCTGCGGGCGGCCGCGCAGGCCGCCGGGACCGACATGGACGACGCGATCATCCGGTCGCGCTACGCCTTCCTCGACGCGGTGCCGCTCGTCCGGACGATCCCGCAGGCCGGGAAGTCGCTCACCGACCGGATCGACGCCTGGGTGCTGCACCCGCTGTTCGGGATGGTGATCTTCCTCGGGACGATGGGCGTGCTGTTCCAGTCGCTGTTCGCCTGGAGCGATCCGGCCATCGGCGCCATCGAGGCGGTGTTCGGCTGGGGCGGCGATCTGGCGCGCGGGGCGCTCCCGGCGGGCGTGCTGACCGATCTGCTGGTGGAGGGGCTGATCGGGGGCGTGGGCTCGGTGGTCGTCTTCTTACCACAGATTTTATTGCTGTTTTTCCTGCTCGGCATCCTGGAGGACTCCGGCTACATGTCGCGGGTGGCCTTCCTCGTCGACCGGCTGATGAAGGCGCTCGGGCTGCACGGGCGGGCCTTCGTCCCCATGCTCTCCGGCTACGCCTGCGCCGTCCCCGCCATCATGGCGACCCGCACGCTGGAGAGCCGCCGCGACCGCCTGCTCACGATGATGGTCGTGCCGCTGATGAGCTGCTCGGCGCGCCTGCCGGTCTATACGCTGGTCATCGCCGCGCTGTTCCCGTCGTCGATGCGCGGGATATTGATGGTCGGGATGTACGTCTTCTCGACCGGCATGGCGCTGCTCGCCGCCGGGGTGCTGGGGCGCACGCTGCTCAAGGGCCGCCGGATGCCGCTGCTGCTCGAATTGCCGCCCTACCGCCTGCCGCGCCTCGCCACCGTCCTCCAGCAGATGTGGCTCCGCGCCCGCGCCTTCCTGACCGAGGCCGGGACCGTCATCACCGCCTGCACCGTCGTCCTCTGGTTTCTGTTGAGCTTCCCCCGCGACACCGTCCCCGGACAGGACTTCGACGCGCTCCGGCAGCAGGCGTGGGATCAGGTCGACTCCGTCATCCCCGATGAGCGCCTCGCCGAGATCGACGCCCTCGAACAGGCCGACCGCCTCCAGCAGAGCTACGCCGGCCGCCTCGGCCGCGCCATCGAGCCGGTCATCGCCCCGCTCGGCTTCGACTGGAAGATCGGCGTCGGCCTGATCGGCGCCTTCGCCGCCCGCGAGGTCTTTGTCAGCACGATGGGTCTCGTCTACGGCATCGGCGGCGACATCACCGAGGACAGCCCTTCGTTAAGAGAAAAGCTCGCCAGCGAGCGCCATCCCGACGGCTCCCCCGTCTACACCCCGCTCACCGGCGTCTCGCTCATGGTCTTCTTCGCCCTCTCCGCCCAGTGCATGAGCACCGTCGCCGCCGTCCGCCGCGAGAGCCGGTCGTGGGCCTGGGCGGGGTTCCTGTTCGTGTACATGACGGTGCTGGCGTGGAGCGCGAGCCTGATTGTTTATCAAGGGGGGCGGGTGCTGGGGTATTGAGCGCGGCGTGATTATTCTCCCAGCGCCTCAGCCACCAGCCCCCGCTGCTCCGCCGCATGCCGCCCCGGATATCCCGTCGCGGGTGAGGCGGAGGCATGGCGCCCGGCGTAGCGGATCTTCACGCCCGCCTCCAGGAAGTTGAGCGCCACGAAGCTCCACGCGCCCATGTTCTTCGGCTCCTCCTGACACCAGACGATCCCGGCGCCGGGGTGGCGGGCGATCTCGGCCTGGATCTGATCCCAGGGCCAGGGGTAGAGCTGCTCGACGCGGACGATCGCGACGTCGCGGTCGCCGCCTTCGGGGTGGGGGCGGGCGGCGAGCAGGTCGTAGTAGATCTTGCCGGTGCAGAGGACGAGGCGCTTCGCGCCCTCCCGGTGCTCGGGGTGGTCGTCGGGGATGACCTCCTGGAAGCGGCCCCCGGCCAGATCGTCGAGGGTGGAGACGGCGCGGGGGTGGCGCAGCAGGCTCTTGGGCGTGAACACCACCAGCGGGTCGCGGACGCGGCGCAGCACCTGGCGGCGCAGCAGGTGGAAGGTCTGGGCGGGGGTGGTGCAGACGGCGATCTGGAGGTTGTCCTCGGCGCAGGCCTGCAGAAAGCGCTCCATCCGGGCTGAGGAGTGCTCCGGCCCCTGGCCCTCATAGCCGTGGGGCAGGAACAGGGTGAGCCCTGAGCAGCGGCTCCACTTGGCTTCGCCAGAGACGATAAAGTTGTCGATGATGACCTGCGCGCCGTTGACAAAGTCGCCGAACTGGGCCTCCCAGATCACCAGCGAGTCCGGGTAGTCCAGCGAGTAGCCGTACTCGAAGCCCAGCACGCCCGCCTCGGAGAGCGAGGAGTTGATCGCCTCAAAGGGCGCCTGATCGGGGCTCAGCCCGGCGAGCAGGTTGTGGTGGGCGCCGGTCTCATTGTCGACGATGACGGCGTGGCGGTGGGAGAAGGTGCCGCGCTTGCAGTCCTGCCCGGAGAGGCGGACCCGGTGCTTCCCGGTGACGAGGGTGGCGTAGGCGAGCAATTCGCCCGCCGACCAGTCGAGCGGCTGCCTCCCGTCGGCCTGGGCCTCGCGCTGCTGGAAGACGCGCCGGATCTTGGGGTGGGGGGTGAAGCCGTCGGGGAGCTGGTTGAGCTGGCGCAGCCGGTGGGCGAGCAGGTCGCGGGGGAGGCGGGTGTCGACGGCGTCGGGGCTGTCGCTGTGGTACCCGGCCCAGAGGCCCTGGAAGGGGCTGTCGCCCTTGGTCTTCTTGAACGCTTCCTTGCCGTGCTCTTTTACGTCGGTGAGCGCCGCGTCGAGCCGCCGGTGGAAGGCCTCCATCATCGCCTCCGCCTCGGGGCGCCCGACGATCCCGCGCTGCTCCAGCGAGCGCAGGTAGACCTCGCGCACGCCGGGGTGGGCGGCGATCCGGCGGTACATCTCCGGCTGGGTGAACGAGGGCTCGTCAGTCTCGTTGTGGCCGTGCTGGCGGAAGGCGT
>JBEIQZ010000906.1:0-1310 GCA_040376255.1 Alphaproteobacteria bacterium | reverse complement strand
CGCCTACAGCTCCGTGAACACCCCGCCCTCCCACCGGAAGATCCCGAGCGCCGCCGTCGCCGCCCCCACGTTCGCCACGCAACAGATCGCGCTCTCCCCGATCTGCCCCCGGTACGGCAGGTGCATATGCCCGCACCCCACCAGCCCCGGCTTCAGCATCTCCACCAGCAGCCGCCCCATCTCATTCCCGACCTCGCCCCCGCGCCGCTTCGTCTCCCCGTCCAGCTCCCCCGCCATCCACGCCCGATCCTCCTCCCGCAACACCCCCGCCGGCCACTCGTGCAGCAGCAGCACGTCCGGCCGCTCCTCCGCCGCCAGCCGCTCCACCTCCTCCGCGCAGAACCCGATCCATCCCTTCGGCCGCCCCGGCATCTCCGACCGCTTCAGCCCGTACAGCTCCTCCCGGTAGATCCCCGACAGCCCCGCGATCCGCAGCCCGCACGCCTCCACCACCCCCGCGCGCCCGATGAACCGCACCCCCGGCGCCACCTCCCCCGCCCCGACCCCGTCCAGGAAAGGCCACGGCTCATGGTTCCCCCCGATGAACAACATCGGCCACGGGAACCGCGCCGCCCCCCGGTGGAACTCATGGAAGTCCCCCAGCTCCCGGTACCGCGACGGCGCCGACATCGTCGCCACGTCCGCCTCGTCCCGGTGCGGCTCCAGATCCCCCACCTGCAGCACCAGATCGATCCCGATCCCGAACCGCCGCTCGGCCTGCCGCAACAGCCGGATCGCATGGTGGAACCCGCCGTGGACATCCCCTAATATTGCGATGTTTTTAGCGGGGGTACCCCCCGCATCGGGCAGGGCTTTCACCCTGCCCTCCCCCCGCGCGCACTGGCGCGCGACGGCTGGCCCGAGCCCTTGGTGAACACAGCGGGCAGTAGTATCTGTCGCGACGACTCTCTGTCGTAGTTTTGCCCGCTGCGTCCACCGGGCCAGCCGGGGCGGGTCGGGGAACAGTCCCGACGAATGGATACAGGAGGGGGGACGGGTCGGGGGGGGCTTGATGTGTGGTGGGGGCGATATGCGGGCTGGAGACGAGGTCTGTTCTTCAAGACGGTTCCCTGATGCGCGCCGTGATCAGCGCCTCCAATAACTGCTATACCCGATGCGCGCCGTGATCATCGCCTCCCGCAACCGCTGGCACCTCGTACAAGCCGTGATCACCGCCTCCCGCAACCGCTGGTACCTCGTACAAGCCGTGATCATCACCTCCCGCAACCGCTGGCACCTCGTACAAGCCGTGATCACGGGCCTATCAGGAATTCTGTGTAACTGCCGCAGTGGGCCGAACGGACATGGTG
>JBEIQZ010000446.1:0-5329 GCA_040376255.1 Alphaproteobacteria bacterium | reverse complement strand
CCGAGTGCATCAGCTCAGGGTAGGGAGAACCCTCAGGGTTCCGCAGGAAGTCTACCCGGATGGTCCCCTTCGCCGATCCGCTGTAGGTCACCGTCCCGCTCAGCTTCACGCCCTCTCCGGGCGTCAAGGTGAAGCCGGTGGGCGCGGGGCGGCTGCCTGCCGGGGGGCCGCTCCCCGGAGCGCCGCCGCCGTTGGGGTCGGTGGGCGGGCCGCCGGGCTGCGCATTGGGGTCGGTGGGCGGGCCGCCGGGCTGCGCGTTGGGATCGCCAGGCTGGCCGTTGGGCTGCGCGTTGGGATCAGCGGGCTGGCCGTTGGGCTGGCCGGGCTGCGCGGTCGAGGGGTCAGTCGCAGCCGGATCAGGACAGCCGGCCAGAAGGAGCAGGAGAGGGAGGTAGCGGTGCATGGATCTTCCCGGACAGAGCCACTGAATGGATGGTGAATTGGATAGCGGATCTGCCGGGGGGGGTCAAGCCCCGACCGGCCCCGCCTGCGGCAGACCTGGGGGAATTTTCGCGTCAGGCTCGCGCAGATATCTAAGCGCAACCTGCTGAACCGGCAGCGTTGCAACGAGGTGTATCCATCTGCCCGCTTCTGCAGCAGGGCAGGCGCCCGCCCGCTCCAGCACCCGGTGCCCGGCGCTCTCCAGCAGCGTCCGGTAGCGGATCGCCCCGTCCCCGACCATCGCCAGGGATCGCCCCGGCGCCTCCGCCGCGATCTGCTCAAGGAGCAGCTCCGGCGCGACGTCCGTCTCCGCGCCGATCAGCTCCGGCTGCAGACCCCGCGCCAGCCCCGTCACATCGTACCGGCCCGCGTAGACCCGATCCTTGCGGGCGTCCAGCAGCGCCACCACCTCGCCCTCCTCCGGGAACAGCCCCGCCCGCAGCGCCAGCGAGGACAGGCAGGCCACCCCCACCCCCCGCGCCAGCGCCAGCCCCAGCGCCGTCGCCACCCCCACGCGCAGCCCGGTGAACGCCCCCCGGCCCCACCGTCACCGCCACCCGATCCAGCCCGTCGAGCTCCGTGAGCGCCTCCGCGAGCGACGCGCTGAGAAAACCGTCCGCCCCGTACACCACCTGCGCCTGCCGCCAGAACCGGCGCTCTCCGTCCACCAGCACCGCCACCGCCACCTCCGGCGATGAGGCGTCGATCACCGCGATCCGCATGTCATCACCCCATGATCGTGCGGTGGATGTCGAAGGCAAGCACGAGCAGCGTCAGCAGCACCAGGAAGATCACCCCCGCCTGCAGCGCCACCTCCCGTATCCGCAGCGGCAGCGGGCGGCCCCGCAGCCACTCTGCGAGGTACATGAGCGCCTGCCCGCCGTCCAGCACCGGCACCGGCAGCAGGTTCAGGATGCCCAGGCTGATCGAAAAGATCCCCATGTGCCGCGCCCAGTAGAACAGCCCGCGCTCCGCCGCCTGCGCGGTCTGCCGGAAGATCTCCAGCGGCCCGCCCAGGCTCTTCTGCGGCGCGGCCTCCCCGGTCAGCAGCTTGCCGATCTGCTCGACCATGAACCCCCCGATCAGCAGCGTCTCCTCGCTGCCCCGCGCGAACGCCTCTCCGGGCGCGTAGGATCGCAGGATCTTCGGCGGGATCGTCGACTCCCCGCTGCCTGAGATGCCGAGCAATGGCCGCCACTGGTAGCGCCCCATCAGATCGGTGTCCTCGATCACGTCGGGGAGCACCTGGATCTGCTGCACCTGCCCGGCGCGGCGGTACCGGATGCTGAGCTCGCGCGTCTTCTGGCTCTCCCCTTCCCCGCTGGCCGAAGCCGCCACCAGCCGCAGCACGTCCCCCCACGCCACCACCGGCGCTCCGTCGATCTCCAGCAGCCGATCCCCCGGCGCCAGCCCGGCGCGCTCCGCCGCCGACTCCGCGCTCACCCGGTCGATCCCCAGCCCCGCCGAGGCCAGCCCCCACTGCCGCCACAGCGCGTCGTCCGCCGCCGTCGCCTCCTGCGCCGACCACGCCCCGTCGGCCCGCAGCACGGCCTGGTGGATCGTCTTCCCCTCCAGATCGGGCCGCCCGTCCTCATCGAGCTCCAATTCCTCCAGCTCCGCCCACGCCACCTCCAGCGCGCCCGCCGCCACCACCTCCGGCGCCATCGCCCGCCGCCGCACCTCGTTCCAGCTCAGCACCTCCTCGCCCGCCACGCGGATCAGCACCGCGTCCGCCGGGAGGCCCGCCGCCCCCGCCGGAGAGCGCGGATCGTCCACCATCGCCCGCGTCGACGGCGCCACGCTCCCGAAGCCGAACGGGATCGGCCCCATGTCCGCCAGCGCGTCCAGGCGCTGCACCGGCAATTCCAGCGTCACCGGCTGCCCCCCGCGCTCCACCCCGAGCGTCACCGGGCGGCGCGGCGCGGCCGCCATGACGTCCACGATGTCCGTCCACGTCTGCACCGGCTGGCCGTTGACCGCCGTGATCCGATCCTCTACCTGCAGCCCGGCCACCGCCGAGATCGACCCCTCCCGCACCGTCCCGACGACGGAGATCGACTGCGGCTCCCCCCACCAGAACAGCAGCGAGAACACCGCGAACGGCAGCATCAGGTTCATCGCCGACCCGGCGACGCTGATCAAGAGGCGCTGCCACGCGGGCTTCTCCATGAAGCCCGTCCCCGCCTCCACATCTCCATCGTCCGTCCCGCCCTCGCTGAACGGATCTGAACCGGCCATCCGGACATAGCCGCCGAACGGGATCGCAGAGACGCGGTAATCCGTCCCCTTGTAGAAGACGCCGAACAGCCTCGGCCCGAAGCCTACGCTGAACACCCGCACGCTGACTCCCACCATCCGTGCCACGATGAAGTGGCCGAATTCATGGATCAGCACCAGGGAGGCGATCAGAACCAGCGCAGAAGCATAGTAGAGCAGCGTGCTGAACATGCTCCACTATAACCCGTCTCCCCGACCCGGATCACCAGGGCAGGACTTCCTGCCCCCGGATCAAGAGCGCTACCCAGAGCAGCGGCGCGCTGAACAGCAGCGAGTCGATCCGGTCGAGGATCCCGCCGTGCCCCGGCATGATCCACCCGCTGTCCTTCACCTCAAACGCCCGCTTCAGCAGCGACTCCGCGAGATCCCCGACCACCCCGGCCAGATCCAGCACCACCCCGAGCGCCACGACCGACCACCACGGCAGCGCCACCCCGCCGATCCACCACACCCCCAGCGCCCCCGCCACCGCGAACACCACCCCGCCGTACAGCCCCTCGCGCGTCTTCTTCGGGCTCACCCGGGGGAACAGCGGCGTCTTCCCCATGAACCGCCCGGCAAAATACGCCCCGGTGTCCCCGAGCCAGGTGATCGCCAGCACGAAGAACACCAGCGCCAGCCCGTCCTCCTCCCGCCGGATCCAGATGAGCGGCGCCAGCATCACCGGCACATAGATCAGCCCGAACCCCAGCCGCACCGCCTGGGTCGCCGCCAGCTTGACGTCCGCCGTCGCGAACATCGGCACCAGCAGCGCCAGCATGAACCCCACCGACACCGCCGGGATCAGCCAGTCCGGCGCCAGCGCCGCCACCAGGAAGATCGCCAGCCCCCCCGGCAGCAGGATCCCGCGCCCCATCCCCTTCGCCTCCGGCAGCGCCATGCCCGCGTACTCGTCCTGCGCGATCAGCAGCGCGAGCGAGGCGATCACCAGCACCGCAACCATCCCCCCCCAGATCAACGCCGGCAACAGCACCGCCAGCCCGACCAGCGCCGCCAGAACTCTCTTACCCACAGGCACTCCAATCTGCGCGCCGCTCTAACCGGTTTTGGCCCCGGTCTTGACCTGCGCCCCTGTCTGCCCGAACCTGCGCTCGCGCCGCCCGTAGCTGGCGAACGCCTTGTGCAGCTCGTCGCGCCGGAAGTCCGGCCAGAGCGTGTCGCTGACGTAGAACTCCGCGTAGGCCGCCTGCCACAGCATGAAATTCGACAGCCGCATCTCGCCTGAGGTGCGGATCACCAGATCCACCGGGGGCAGGTGCGCCGTCTGGAGCTCCGCCTCCAGGGCCGCCTCGTCGATCTTGTCGACGGTGAGCCGCCCGGTCGCAACCTTCTTCGCCAGCTTCTTCGCCGCTTCGACGATCTCGGCGCGCCCGCCGTAGGATAGCGCGAGGTTCAAGACCATCCGCTGGTTGCCACGGGACGCATGCATCAGCTCCTTCAGCGACATCCGCACCGCCATCGGCAGCCGCTCCGTGTCGCCGATGGCCTCCAGCCGGATGCCGTTGTCGATGATCTCGCGGCGCTCCTCCAGCAGGTAGCGAGCCAGCAGCGCCATCAGCCCCGCCACCTCATCGGCCGGCCGCTTCCAGTTCTCAGTCGAGAAGCTGTAGAGCGTCAGCGCCCGCACGCCCGCCTCGCGGCAGGCCCGCGTGACGTCCCGCACGCTCTCCGCCCCCGCCTCGTGCCCCCGGATGCGGGGCATCCCGCGCGCCTGCGCCCATCGCCCGTTGCCGTCCATGATGATGGCGACATGCGCCGGGACGGCGGTGAGCGGTGCGGAGGGCTGCGTCATACGGTCATCACCTCTTTCTCCTTGGCCTCAGACGCCTCGTCCGACTTCTTGATGAAGGCATCCGTGTGCTGCTGCACCTTCTCCTTCATGCGCTTCAGCTCGTCCTCGGTGATCTCCTTGTCCTTCTGCATCCCCTCGAACAGCTCGTTGTACTCGCGGCGCACCGAGCGGATCCGCACCTTGCACTCCTCCGCGATCTTGCCGACCTGCTTGACCAGCTCCTTGCGGCGCTCACCGGTCAGGGCGGGGATCGGGACGCGCACCACCTGGCCGTCCGAGGAGGGGTTCAGCCCCAGCCCGGCGCTGCCGATGGCCTTGACGATGTCCCCCAGCGTGCTCTTGTCCCACGGGTTCACCACCAGCAGCCGGGCGTCCGGAGCGCCGATGTTGCCGAGCTGCTTCAGCGTCATGCTGGAGCCGTAGGCTGCGACCTCCACATGGACATGCTCGATCAGCGACGGCGTGGCCCGGCCGGTCCGGACAGCGGCCAGCTCCCGGCGGAGCTGATCCAGCGTCTTCTCCATGTCGCCCACGACATCCTTCAGGTACTCGTCTGCAGACATCTCGCCTCCATCCTCAAAAGCATCCTCAAATTACTCTCGTCCCGATCGGCTCGCCCATGATCACCCGGCGCAGGTTGCCGGGCTGGCTCATGTCGAAGACGATGATCGGGAGCTGGTTCTCCATGCAGAGGGTCAGCGCGGTGGCGTCCATCACCTTCAGCCCCAGGTTGACCGCCTGGATGTGGGTGATCTGCTCAAAGCGCACTGCGTCGGCATATTTTTTGGGATCCTTGTCATAGACCCCGTCCACCTTGGT
>JBEIQZ010000573.1:0-3887 GCA_040376255.1 Alphaproteobacteria bacterium | reverse complement strand
TACCGGCAGGGCTTTCCCCCCCGCTCTGTCCCTTAGCCCCTCCGGGGATAAGGTGGCCCGGAGGGCCGGATGAGGGGCGTACCGGCAGGGCTTTCCCCTCATCCGTCGGCTTCGCCGCCACCTTCTCCCCGTGCCGGGGCGAAGGGACGAACGCTGCAAATCTCGGCGCTTCCTGGTAATGCACAACAGGTATCCCGTGCCAGGGGATAGCCCTTGTGCAGATGCACAACAGGTATCCCGCGCCGGGGGATAGCTCTTGTGCAGATGCACAACAGGTATCCCGTGCCCGGGGGATAGCCTCCGGCGCTCCGCTGAGAGCTATCCCGCGCCCAGGGGATACCTTCCGGCGCTCCGCCGACAGCGATCCCGCGCCTGGGGGATAGCCTCCGGCGCTCCGCCGGGAGCTATCCCGCACCCAGGGGATACCTTCCGGCGCTCCGCCGACAGCGATCCCGCGCCTGGGGGATAGCCTCCGGCGCTACGCCGGGAGCGATCCCGCGCCCTCGGGATAACCTCCGGCGCTCCGCCGACAGCGATCCCGCGCCCAGGGGATAGCCTCCGGCGCTACGCCGGGAGCTATCCCGCACCCAGGGGATAGCCTCCGGGTAATGCCCGGCAGCGATCCCGCGCCCTCAGGATACCTCCCGGGTAATGCCCGGCCCCGGATCATCATCGAGGAGCCGCTCCACCAGCTCTGCGAACGTGCCTGCCAGCACCGGCAGCGGCTCAGCGGGCATCTCCTGAGTCCGGATCGACGTGTTCTTAACGAAGTTGATGAACTCCTCACCGGTGATCAGCCCGTCCGCGCGCTGTCGCTCCACCAAAGCCATCGCCCTCTGCCCCGCCGCGTCAGGCACCGCCCACTCCGGCGGCAGGCGCAGCCAGCGACCGTTGAAGGCGCCGACGACCCCGCCGTCCGGCAGCTCCCCGAGCAGCAGCGCTGTCCCCCGCCAGCGCCCGCCAGCAGTCAGGTTGATGGTGCGCCGCTCCTCCGGCGCATAGAGCCGCGCTCCCCCGGCGAACCTGACCGAGCCGATCTGCTCCCCGAACAGCCGCATCTCTGCGCTGCCAGCCGCTTTGTGTCCGGCTGGCAGCGTCCATGTGTGTTCTGCCTGGATGCGGTCGATGAGCGCCTGCATCCGGCTCATCCCGTCCGCTCCTGGCATCACCACCACCCCGGCGACCGGCTCCAGCGCCCCGGTGTCGTCCTGAACCACGGCCAGCAGCCCGCCCCGGAGCTGTATTGTCTGCTCTGCCCCGGTGGCCGCGTCGCGCAGCTGGATCGTGGCGGTAGCGGGGCCGGGCGGGACGCTCGCGGTGGTGACCCGTTGCGCGGGAGAGAACGCCTCCACCGCCGGGTATGTCCCCGGCGGCAGCAGGAGCAGCGGGTTCGGCTGATCGTATCGCCCCTCGCCGCCGAGCAGCGGGAACAGCCGCCCGATCCAGCCGGTCACCACATCCGCCCCGTATGCCTCCTGCGGCTTGTAGATCCCCTGCCAGAAGGTGCGATCCGCCCGCCCTTCGGCGCTCTCTATGAGGTTGTCAAGGATCCAGCGCAGCGACACCGCCCATTGTTCCATCCCTGCGCCCGGCAGCCGCTCCACCCGCGCCCGGATGCGCCGCCAGTCCTCCGGCGTCCCGCGCAGCCGCACCTCAGGGATGCCGCAGATGCAGACCGCCAGATAATCGTACCAGGCCGCGTACAGGTCGAGCAGCACCACCCGCGCCGCCGCCTGCTCCACCACCGTCGATGTCGAGAAGTCCGCCGCCGCCCACGCCGCCCAGCCTGCCTGCGCCCCCCCTCGTCCGCCAGCCCGTCCGTGAGCGCCGCGAGCGCCGTCGCCCACTCCTCCGGCGACCGGGGCGCCCCCGCCAGCCGCACCTCCAGCGTGCGCCGCCCGGTATGCCCGACCATCTGCGCCCGGAGGGCGTCCCTCTGCGCTCCGGTCTGCTGCGCGGCGTATAGCGCCACCCCCTGCAGGATGCAGAGCCAGATCGCGTCCGGGGAGAGCACCAGCGGGCGGTGATCGGCGAAGGCGAGGTGGACCGCCATCAGCAGCGGGTTGCCGCCGTTGATCTCCACCGTCGCCCGGTCGGCCCCGCCGAGGATCGCCAGCGCCCCGGGCCAGCGCGCCGCGAGCGGGCGGGTCGGCAGCGGTTCAGCCGCCGGAGCCACATCGTCGACCCGGATGATCACGCCGCCTCCTGTCCCAGCATCCCCGCGATCAGGGCCACCTCCTCCTCCGTCAGCCGCAGCTTTATGCAGGCCAGATCCGCCCGCATGTGGGCCGGGTCGGAGGTGCCGGTCAGCGGCAGGATGCCCGACTGGAGGGCGAAGCAGAACAGCACCTGCGCCGGGGTGGCGCCGAGCCGCCGGGCCGCCGGGTGCAGCCGCCGGTCGCCCCACAGCGCCCGGTTGGCGGTGAGCAGCGAGAAGCCCTGGTAGACGATCCCGCGCTGCGTACACGCCGCCCGCACCGCCCGGTCGAGGCCCGTCCGGGCATAGCAGCGGTTCTGCACTGCGAACGGCTGCACCCGCGCCCCCGCCGCCAGCGCCTCCACCTGCTCAGCCTGGACGTTGCTGATCCCGATCCGCGCGACGACGCCCTCATCGTGCAGCGCCTCCATCGTCTGCCACACCTGCCAGTCCCCGTCCGTGAGGCCCTGCGCCCGCTCCGGGCCGTGCAGGAGCAGGCTGTCGATGCGGGTGACGCCGAGGTGATCGAGGCTGCTGGCGACCGACTGGCGCACCTGGTCGGGCAGCGAGGCGTCGGGGTCGTAGGGGAGGCGGTGATCCTGGCCGCGCCGGTAGGTGAACTTGGTCTGGACGAAGATCCGCGCGTCGGGCTGCCCGTCGCGGAAGCGCCGCAGCGCCATCCCGGCGCCCGCCTCATTGTAGTGCTTCCGCTGGTTGGCGGTGTCGATGCCGGGGAAGCCCGCCCGCAGCGCCTCCAGCACCAGCCGCTCAGTCTCCTCCTCCTTCCACGCAGTCCCGTAGAGCATCTGTCCTCCGCTGCGCTGTGTCGCGCCCTGATCACACCCTGATCACCCCGCCCATCATCATCCCGCCCACCCCCACCAGCAGCAGCGCCGCCCCGAAGAAGGCGATCTGCGCCGCCTGCCGCCGCTCCTCCGGTATCCGGGGGATGATGATGAAGGTGCCGACCCCGAAGTCCACGACCCCCACCGCCATCAGCACCGCGCCGATGAGAACGTTATCGCTCATCACTGTCCTCCTGCCGGTTCATCCATGAAGTTCACCACATAACAGATCCGGCTGTGCTCCTCCCAGCCCGGCCAGCCGCTCCCGCTCTGCGCGCCGCCCTCGCTCACCGTCTGCGCCCCCGCCGCGCACACCCGCTTCGGCAGCACCGGCACGCCGAGCGAGGACAGCACCCCGGTGAGCCCCTTCAGCGACAGCCGGGCCGAGGACGGATCGTGGCCGGGCAGCGCCCCGAAGGCGGTCATGTCCTCGACGATCCTGAGGATGCTGCCGCGCAGGTGCAGATCCAGCACCGCCACGCGCCGCTCCGCCTGCGGCCCTCCTGCCGCCAGCCGCTGCCGATCCCACCGGCCCGACACCGCCCCGCCCCGGCGGCTGGTGCTGCTGACCTCCCCCGGCACCGCCTGGAGGATCGCGCCGAAGTCCACCGGCGTCCGGCGCTCCTCCGGCACGCTGTCCGGCTCCGGCGGCTCCTCCCACAGCGGCTCCCCGCTGAGCCGCCACGCCGCCTCCGGCCCGCGCCCGGCCCCGCCCAGCACCGCCCAGCCCGCCGCCTCCTCCAGATCGGCGCGGCAGAGCAGCCGGACCGCCAGCCCCGCCCCCGCCGCCCGCGCCTCCCACTCCGCGAGCGCCGCCCGCTCCCCGCGCCGCACCACCCTCGGCC
>JBEIQZ010000470.1:0-4943 GCA_040376255.1 Alphaproteobacteria bacterium | reverse complement strand
GTCTATGATCTGGTGAACGTCATCGAGGGCGAGTGCAAGCTGAAGCAGGCGCTCATCAAGGACAAGCGCACTGAGCACCTGTTTCTCCTGCCTGCGGCGCAGACCCGCGACAAGAACGCGGTGAGTCCTGACGGAATGCGGGATCTCGTCAAGCAGATGAAGGCTGAGTTCGACTATGTGCTGATCGACTGCCCCGCCGGGATCGAGCAGGGGTTCAAGAACTCCATCGCCGGCGCGGATCGCGCCCTGATCGTCACCACCCCGGAGGTCAGCGCGATCCGCGACGCCGACCGCATCATCGGGCTCGTTGAAGCGCATGAGTTGCCAGAGCCTGAGCTCATTATCAATCGCTTCCGCCCGAAGCTCGTCGCCAAGGGCGACATGATGAACAAGGACGACATCCTGGAGATCCTCGCCATCCCGCTGATCGGCCTGATCCCCGATCATGAGGATGTCATCGTCAGCTCCAACAAGGGCGCCCCGGCGGCCTTTGACGAGCGTTCGATCGTCGGCGAAGCGTACCGCCGGATCGCGCGGCGGGTTAATGGAGAGAAGGACGTCCCTTATGTGGCGCTTGAGGAGCCGGATACCTTCTGGTCTGTGTTCAAGCGCTGGATCGGCCTCTCTGCTACGAAGGAGGTGACCTGATGCCGGGCTTCTTCGAACGCTTCTTTGGCGGCGGCAAGGTCACCGGCTCCAAGGACGATGCCAAGTCGCGCCTGAAGGTCGTGCTGATGCACGATCAGGTGAACCTGACGCCCGCGCAGATGGAGGCATTAAAGGGCGAGATCTGTGCTGTCATCGCCCGTTATGCAGAGGTCGATCAGGACAACGTGGAGCTGCGGCTGGAGCGGGTGGACAACCGGATCTCAGTCGTCTCAAATATTCCTGTACGCCGCATTACCGGTGGACGCACCGCAGCCGTCTGAGCCGCTGGCGCGTCCTGCCCCGTATGTCTTATTTTATGCGCAATACAGATACGTCCTGTTAGAAGGCCTGACTCACGAACTGATCGAGTTTGACCTTGTTGACTGAACCGACCTGGCGCGCGACGAGCTGGCCCTTCTTGAACAGCAGCAGGGTGGGGATGTTGGCGACGCTGAACTTGTTCGGGGTCTCATAGTTGGCGTCGACATCGATCTTGACGATCTTGAGCTGACCGGCCTTCTCGGCAGAGAGGGTGTCGAGCAGGGGTGCGATGGCCTTGCAGGGACCGCACCAGGCAGCGGTGAAGTCGAGCAGCACCGGGACATCGGAGTTGAGGACTTCGGTCTGGAAGGTGGAGTCGCTGATATAGGGAACGGCCATGGAGCCTCCTTGTTGTCGCACGTGAGAGCGCTATCTGATAAGCACAGTCGTTCTGCCGGGCAAGTTGTCGGGCGAGATGGAGGGTGAGGATGGAGGGAACCCCGCAAAGAGATTCCTGGCATGGGCTGGAGTTCCTGAGTTCTATAGAGGGATCTACCGGGCGATATTCGGTGATCCAGACGCTTTTTCTTGCGACCAGGGTAGGCGCGACGGGGCTCCTCTCCATCGAGCTTTCGAACGATGATCTGTCCGTGCGCATCGGCCTTGTGCGGGGCCGGATCCATTCCGTCGAGGATGTCCCGGGCCTGCTGGGGGCGCTCCAGCCAGCTCCGCCGGACAGCATGAACCTGCTCCGGGACGTCGGCGGGCGGTGGCGCTCGGTCACCCGGTGGAGCGCGTGCTCAGCGCGGCGGCCAGCGCGCTGGGCCTGTTCCTGGTGCGGCTGCCGACCGGCACGATCCGGTTCCAGAGCCAGTGGACGCCGCCCCCCGGCGGGTTCCCGCTGCCGGGCAGCATCCCGCGCATGCTGGCGGCCGGGCTCCGGGAGGCGCGCTCTGAGGAGCAGATCCGGGCGTGGTGGAAGGGACACCTGGAGGCGCCCATCCGGCTGCGGATCCCCGATGACTCCCCTGAGGAGCGGTGGGGGCTGGACTCGACAACGCTCCGGATGCTCAAGCTGGCGCCGCGCGCCAGCACGCCTGCAGTGCTGCTGGACATCGCCTCCGGCAACGATCCGGTGCGCCGCCTGGAGATGACGCGGTGCATCGACCTGCTGCATGCGTTCGGCATCCTGCACGTCGATCACCAGATCGTCGTCCAGATCCCTGCCGCCCGCAGCGCCCGACCGGCAGAGGCGCGGCCAGAGCCGGCAGCGCGCCGGGAGATGGCCCCTCCCTCCGATCCGGCCCCGATCCGGCTCAGCGGGCCGCCCGATCCGGCGGTGGAGCAGCTTGAGAAGATCCGGCAGCAGATGGAGGGCGCGCACCCGGCGGCGGTGCTGGGGCTGGTGGGTAAGCGGAAGGTGAACGCCGAGGACTGCGCGGTCGCCTTCCGGGATGTCTCCAAGCAGGTGCACCCGGATCTGTTCGCCGGGAACCCGGCGGCGAAGGCGCTCGCGGAGCAGTGCTTCGGGCTGCTGAACGCCGCGCACGAGGCGTCGCAGGCGAGCGGCGGGGTGGCTGACATCAACCGCTTCCTGGAGGCGAAGCACCTCAACGTCCAGTACATCACTGAGAAGGAGCATGTGACCGCGCGGCTCTCCTTCCGGAAGGCGGAGCTGGCGTGGCGGAACCGGGAGTGGGGCGAGGCCAGCGAGGGCTTCGAGGAGGCGTGTGTCCGCGATCCGGTGACGTGGCCGCACCTGCTCTACCGGATCTACTCGCGCTACCTGGCCAAAAAACAGGGTCTCTCCGTCACCATCCAGGATCTGGAGGCGCTCCGTCCGCCCCGCCCTGACCAGCAGGCTGAGAGGCTGGTGGTGATCGGCAACATCCTGAAGCTGGAGAACCAGGGGGAGCAGGCGATCGCCCGCTACCGCAAGGCGCTGGAGATCCACCCTGACAACCGGGACGCACAGCGCGAGCTGCGCCTGCTCGACAAGCGCGCCGCCGACGCTGCAGCGGAGGGCTGGCTCGGGCGGCTCATCAACAAGAAGGCGTGATACGGCGCTCCTGAGCCGCCGTCCGCCCGAGCGCCTCCAGCACCCGGACGCCGCGCGCGAAGGCCACCGAGGCGAACCCGTGCGCCAGCGCGGCCTCCGGGGGCGGGATCTGCCGGGTGTAGTAGTTCCAGCAGTATCGGCTGGTGCCCCAGTACTCCAGGAAGATCCCGAGCAGCGCGCCCGCCACAAAGAGCAGCAGATCCTCCCGGTGATCCTCCACCGTCCCCACCACCACCAGCATCCCCACCAGCGCCGCCCGGCTCGCGCCGCCGTCCAGCGTCGGCGCGATGAACCGGCCCATCAGCAGCACAAACCCCGGCAGCAGCAGCCACCACAGCCAGCGCTCTCCCCCGCGCGGCCAGCCGTGATCCAGCGCCTGCGCCATCCGGTCGATCGCGAGCGCCGCCACCGGCCAGGCGGGCAGGATCCAGAGCGGCGGGCGCTCTGTTGTGAAGTAGAACCAGAGCCCGGTCAGCGTCCCCCAGGACTCGATCAACAGCCCGCCGATGAACCCGGCGATCACCCTGCTCATGTCGCGGCGCGGCTGGATGTTCCAGCACAGCACGGCGGTCATGAACACCCAGATGCCCGCGAGCAGCCAGTCCATCCCCCGGCTGATATCGATGTAGCGGTTCCAGATGAGCGCCACGCTCAGATAGACGGCGCCGAGCAGCGCGAGGGCGGTGAGGCTGGAGCGCCGGTATCCGGATCGGATGTGCTGCCACATCCGCCCTGTCTAACACCGGCATGGCCCCGGCGCGGGGCTATGCGCTCCGGGGTCGCCGGCTGACCGGCTTCGCCGGAGACCGGGCGGGGTCGACCTTCCTGAGCGTCGGCGCTGGCGCCTGCACCGGCGCGACCTCAGGCGGCGCGTCCAGCGGCACCGCCCGCTCCATCACCGCCCGCCCGATCACCAGCCGCTCCCCCGCGAGGCTCCGGTGCGTGCGGCTGCTCCGCAGCACGATCTCCCCGCCCTTCGCCGGGACCGCCCACCACGGCAGATCCACCCCGTCGCGCGCCCCGCCGCAGACCAGCCCCTGCGTCCGCACGTCCACCGGCGCGTCCGCCTCCCAGCGCAGCCGGACCCCGCCGTCAGGCCGGCGCTCCACCCGCAGCGGCCGGGGCGCCTCGCCCAGCCGCACCGCGCCCGGCACCTCTATCTGCTCTGTCCCCTCCACCCACCGCAGATCCGCCACCGCCCAGTCCGGCACCGGCCCCACCTGCGGACCCGCGAGCAGGAACGCCCGGTGCTCCCCGTCCCAGGGGAGCCGCATCAATTCCGGCATCCTGAGCTCCATCGCCCCCGCGAACGCCTGCTCCTGCGCCGCTGCCTGCGCCGGCGCTTCGGGGACACACACCCCCGGCGCCGGACCGGAGATCTGCACCGGCGGCCCCGTGCGGGCCTGCACCGAGACCGAGATCGCCACCGGCTCGTCCCCTGCCTGACGGGTCACCACCTGCACCTCGACCCAGGCGGTGGTCACCGGGCGGATCTCCTGGATCGCGGAGGTCGCCGTCCTGCACCCGCCGAGCCCCGCAGCCAGCCCTCCGATCAGCAACACCGCTGCCCACCTGATCGTCCGCCACATGCCGCCTCCGTGGAGTCGCCTCCCATCGATCTGACGGTGCCGGCCGCCCGATCCTTTCATAAGGATGCACGCCACTACAGAGAGTGACAACCAGCAGATGGAAGGATATGCTGAATGAGCATTCATTCAGAAGGAGGACCAGTCATGGGCACCAACGACTACGTTCCTGATCTCCGCGATATCCGCTTCGTCCTCTTTGAGCAGCTGAAGATCCAGGATCAGCTCAAGAGCGTGGAGCGCTACGCAGAATTCGACACCTCCACCTATGAGGCGATGCTGGACGCGGCTGCGGGCGATGATTGGGTGGTCATGGGCAGATGGACTTGTCGCGGCAACCCGCGGCGGACTCTTGGTGCAAGCATCACACTGTGTATAGTTTTGCAGAG
>JBEIQZ010000331.1:0-7054 GCA_040376255.1 Alphaproteobacteria bacterium | reverse complement strand
CCCCTGCCCCAGGGCCAGCAGCAGCGGCCCGATGTCCCCCCCCGCCGGCTCCCGGAGCGCGAACGCCCGCAGGCAGCGCGCCGCGTAGCCCTCCGCCCCCGCCCGGAGGCCCAGCCGCAGGCGGGCGCCGTCGAGCTGCTCCGGCTCCCCGATCAGGCGCTCGCGGATCACCCTTCGGCGCCGGGCGGCCTCGTCCGCCGCAGGAACTGCGCCCCCCGCCCCGCCACCTGCGCCACGTGCCGCGCCCGCTCCCGCAGCGTCGGCTCCTCCTGCTGGAGCTGATCGAGCATCCGCTGGATCTCGGCCTGCACCGCCCGATCCAGCTCCTCCACCTCTCTGTCCGTCGGATCATGGGCCGCCGGGAGCGTGATGGGCGCCCCGAACCGGTAACGCATGTGCGCGGGGGCGGGGAAGTGCGGCCACGGCCCCACGGTCAGCCCCCACGGGATCGACAGGTGGACCGGCATGATCTCCGCCCTGAACCGCTTCTGGAGGCCCATCATCCGCGCCAGCCCCGCCCCGTCGCTCAGCACCATCAGCGTCTCGTGCGCCCCCGCATGCGCCACCGGCACCACCGGCGCCCCCGTCCGCAGCGCCAGCTTCGCGTAGCCGCGCCGCCCGGAGAAGTTCACCTTGTAGCGATCCTTCCACGGCCGCCACACCTCCCGATCCCCCCCCGGACACACCAGCACGTCCCGCCCGAAGTCCGCCAGCGCCCGCCGCCCGTTCTCGCTGCTCGCCCGCAGCACCCCCACCCGCGCCAGCAGCTTCGCCACCGGCTGCGCTACGAACAGCATGTCGTGCGCCAGCGGGTGCGCGATCCGATCCCCCTGGAACCGATCCACCCACGCCGTCATCAGCCCCCACATGTCCGGGATCGTCGTCCCGCCGGAGTGGTTCGACACGAACAGCACCGGGGCCGGCGGCAGCACCTCCCACCCCTGCACCGTCAGGTTGAAGTAGCAGCCCTCTCCGTACAGACCCTGGAGCTTCCCCGCCGCCTTCAGCAGCGTGGGGACGTCCAGATCCCCCGGATCACAGCCGTATTTTGCGGGGGGAGGACCTCCCCCCGCACCGGGCAGGGGCTTCACCCTGCCCTCCCCCCCGCGCGCCTGGGCGCGCGTGCGGTTGGCCCGAAGCGGGGGTGAACGGAAGGGGCGGTAGTATCTGTGATGACGGGCGCTTTTTTGGTTTTATGCCCCTTCCGTCCACCGGGCCAGCCGGGTTGTAGCGGGGAGCAGTCCCGATGAATGGACAGAGAGTTAAGTCCACTTCCTTCTGCATCGGGGCAGACTGGAGCGACCGGGCAGGATGTCAGCGCCACCGGCCATACCCGTCCCCTGAGGCGAAGCCCCCTCTCCCTGCCCTTCGCCTTTCGCCTTTCGTCTTTCGCCTTTTGCATTTTCCAGTGCCTTCCGTGCTTCCGTGCTTCCGTGGTTGCGTTTCCCCCCATCTTAACCACTCAGCCCCTTCACCCGCTGCAGCCCCTCCTTGTACTCCGGCACGTTCGGCATCAGCTCATGCGCCTTCGTCATGCACTCGATGGCCTCCCCGAACGCGTTCTTCATCACCGCCATATCGCCCTTCTTGAAGAGCATCTCCGCGCTCTGCTCCACCATCGTCCGGTCAGTGACGGTGACGCGGTACTCGCGGCGGGCGCGGTCGTCCGCGAGCCGATCATAGGCGTCCTTGGCGAGCTTGCGCCACTTCACGACCTCCTCCTTGAGGGCGGCGGGGTAGTGGGCGACATTCTCATCGGCGAAGTCGATCTGGAATTTCTTCCACGCGGCGTCGACGTCGGCCCGGTTGCAGATCCAGTGCAATTCCAGCCGGTCGAACAGCGTCCCCTTGGTCATCTGGCGGCGGCGGTCTTCGATCATCTTATCGAAGCGGCCTGCAGAGCGCGCGGTGGCCTCCTCGGCGCGGAACTCCAGCAGCGACAGCTCGTTGAAGCACCACAGGATGGCGGCGGTGGCTGAGCGGGCGAGGTTGGAGACGGCGAACATCTCGCGGGCGCGGTAGGAGGTGTTGGCGAGGATCTTTGTGAACTGTGACTCTTCGGCGGAGAGCTTCATCTCCTCGATGGTGCGCTCGACGTTGGGCGCGAGGTAGACGTAGCGATCGAGGTTGGGCCGCAGGTAGGCGGCGAGCGACTCGGCGGGCAGATCCTTGGCCTGCACGCGCAATTGCCGGTACAGGAGCTGGGCCACGCGCACCGGCGGCGCGATGAACTTCTCAGGCAGATCGGGCAGGACGTGGAACGTCCAGGTGCCTTCGCGCTTCGCGGCCTGATCGCGGAACACCTGCTGCAGCACGAACTCGGTCTGCTTCTGGAGCAGCATGACCAGGCTCGGGAAGGAGATGACGCCCATCTCGATAAGCGCGTCGCCCTGCCGCACCCCGCTCCGCTCCATCAGGTCGAGCGACTGCTGCAATTGCTCCTTCGTGATCTGCTGCGCCCGGTAGAGCAGCATCCCCAGCACCTCCTGCTCCTGCATCGGCTCCGCGCGCCAGCCGACCGGCCCGCCCTTCTGCCAGTAGCCCCAGCGCTGGAGCTGGCCTCCGCCGTACCGGATCGTCAACATTCCGGTCAGCTTCTCCACAGCGATCGCCATGAACGCGTCCCGCAGGCTGCGGTCGTCGATCCGGCCCTGCCGCCACGGCGCCGTCCGCGACAGATCGAGGATCGGCAGCCCGCGCGCCCGCGCCGCCGGGGCCTGCGCCCGCGCGGCGACCGCTGCCCGCTCCTGCGCCTGGCCTTCGGCCTGACCCTCTGCCCGATCGGTCACCCGATCCGCCACCCGCTCCGCCGCCTGACCGTCCGCCCGGATCTGCGCCGCCGCGAGCGCCGCCCGGAGCGCCGCCACCTCCTCCTCCAGCGCCCGGATGCGCGCCAGCAGCGCCGGGACGTCAGGGGGGGCTGCCGGGGCGTCTGGCTGCGGGGGAGGCTCCGGCTGCGGGGGAGGCTCCGGCTGCGGGGGAGGCTCCGGCTGCGCGGCGACCGGGGCTGCGACCGGGGCTGCGACCGGGGCTGCGACCGGGGCCGCGACCGGCGGCAGCGCCAGCAGCGTCTTGCACGCCGCCTTCAATTCCGGCGGGGGGGAGGGGAGCTGCAGGGCGACGCTGCCGTCGGGGAAGCGGTTGATCACCTGCGCGTCCATCGGCCCGATGCGCCCGATGTCGGGCAGGACGATGTCGAGCTTCAGCTCATCGGCGACGGGGCCGTCCGTGGTGCCTGCGGGCAGCAGGACGACGGAGACCCGGAGGGACGACTTGTATTCTTTCTGGAAGGCGGCCAGATCGTAATGCCGGGTGGCAGCGCGCAGCGCCATCGGGGCTCCTCGTTATCCGGTTTTCGGACTCAGATATCTTCGGTGGTGATCAGCTCCTCGCCGGGGAGGAGGCGGAGCAGCAGCGATCTCAGGGTGCTGAAGTCGACGGGCCGGGTCAGCAGGATGACCCCGGCGGCGACGAGCTTCTCGCGGGTTGCATACTTCAGGCCGGGCGGGACGACGACGATGCTGTTCTGGCGGAGCGCCGGCTCGGCGTCGCAGAGCCGCTGGATCAGGCGCAGGCCGATCCCGTCCGGGCGGGGGAAGGAGACCACCGCCGCCTCCCAGCCGCTCCCGGCGAGGGCCTCGGCGACTGAGCCGAAGGCGGAGACGTCGTGCGTCTCGTGGATGTGGCGCTCCAGCGCGCGGCGGAGCAGGTCGTCGTCCTCGACAAGCAGCACGCGGCCCCGGCTGCGACCGAAGCGGACGGGCGGCTCGGGGGCGGGGTTGGGGGTGGACTCGGCGGAGGGGAAGCTCACCCGGATGCGCGAGCCGCTGCCTGCGGCGGTGTTGACCTCCATGCTGCCGCCCGCGTTCCGGAGCGCCTCCCGCGCCAGCCCGAGGAACAGCGGCGCGTGGCCCGGCTGCGCGGCGAGGTAGGCGAGATCGTTGAGCCGGGACTGCACGTCCACGCCGAAGCCGAGCCCGTTGTCGCGGATCTCCATGTGGATCCAGCCCGCCTCATAGCGCCCGTCGATCACCACCTTCGCGTCCTCCCGCGTCATGCAGCCCTCCGCCGCCGCCAGCAGCAGCAGGCAGAAGGCCCGGAGCAGCGGCGCCCGCGAGGCCCGTGCCGCCGGGAGGTCGTCGATGTTGATCTCCAGCGAGACGTGCTGATCGAAGCTGTAGGCGACGAGATCGCGCGCCGCCTCCAATTCCCGCACCAGCCGCAGCGGCCCCGGCGGATCGACCTCGCCCGCCTCGAACCGCCCGACGTCCTCGACGAGCGCCCGCAGCCGGTGCGCGCCCTCGCCCAGCCGGTACATCGTCTCGTCCATCTCCTTGTCGAGTTCGAGCAGCCGCGAGTGCCGGACGAAGGCGTCGATGTCGCGGATCGTCGATCCCTGCCGCACCATCCGGGCCAGCGACCGCAGATCGGAGAGCCGCGCCAGCACGAAGCGGTGGTCCGGGTCAAAATAGGTGCAGGTGTCCTGCAGCCGCCGCACCACCCCGTCGACGAACACCCCCGGCAGCGCCCGCAGCTTGGTCTGCAGCGACTCCTCCGCCAGCATGTGCATCTCGGTGCGGTCGGTGAAGAAGCAGACCACCGCCTGCAGCGTGTCGCCCTGCCGGAGCGCGAGCGCGTCCAGCTCGGCAGGAACCCGCGTCACGCCGCCGCTCCGGTCGCTCGATCCGCGCTCCACCATCACGCGCGTCTGGAACCGCCCGCGCGCCGCGATGCGCGAGGACAGGCTCTCCCAGGAGAACCCCTCGACCCGCATCACCTCGTTGAACAGCACCTTCCCCACCGCCCGCGTCGCCCCGACCCCGCCGAGCCGCTCCGCCCCGCGCCCCCACGTCCGCACCGTCCCCGCGCCGTCCGTCACCACCAGCGCCACCGAGGAGGTCTGCCCGATCAGCCGCTCCAGCCGGTGATCCTCGCCCGCCGTGTCCGCCGCCCGCGCCGGCCCCGCCGACGTCAGCGGCAGCGCGATCATCAGCGCGATCCCCACCATCTGCGCCCGCTCGTTCATCACCCGCGAGCCGCGCACCTCGCACTCCACGCTGTCCCCCGACTCCCGCCGCAGCGCCACGCGCCACTCCGCCTCCCCCCGGCTCTGAAGCTCCTCCACCCACGCGGCCACCGTCCGCGCGCCGTCCGCGCCCTCGCCCTCCGGCAGCTTCTCCCCCGGATCACCGCCCGTCTTCTCCGCGCCCATCTTCTCCGCGATCATCTTCTCCAGCGGACGCTCCATCGCCGCGCGCGGCGCGTAGCCCAGGATGCTCTCCGCCCCGCCCGTCCAGTGCAGGATGCGCCCGTTCATGTCCGCCACCACGATGCCCTCCGGCACCCGCGTCAGCAGCGCGTTCTGGAGCCGCACCCACTGCTCCAGCTTCCGCCGATCCGTCACGTCCTCGCCAACCGCCAGCAGCCGCCGATCCGAGGACGGCGTCGGCCCCTCCACCAGCACGAACTGCCACCGGATCTGGCGCTGCTCGCTCAGCCGGGTCGTCAGCACCCACTCCACCTCCCGCCGCGCCGCCCCGCTCAGGATGCGCTGGTGCGTCAGCAGCACCATGTCCCGGAACGTCGGGTCCGGGTAGATCAGCGCCAGCAGCTCGCTCAGGGTCGCCACGTGCGTGACGTCCGCGTCGATCCGCAGGCGGAAATTCTGGTTGGTACCGATCAGGCGCTCGCGCCGATCCACAACGTAGATCAGCGCGCCCGCGCGCTCCAGCAATGTCTCGTAGAGCGGCGCGTCCAGTACCGGTAACTGGAGACGGGAAGCAGGCTGCATCGCAGAGAGATAGCCCGCCCCCCCCCGGCAGACAACCCGCCCGGTGTGATACTCCGGCGCATGCGCGCCCTCCCCGCCCCCGGCCTCCCCGCCCTCTGCCTGCCCGCCCCCCGCCCCGTCGCCCCCTTCGGCGATCTCCCCGGCGATCTCCCTGTCCTCAACCGCCCGCTCCGCGAGGTACAGCGCGCCGCCCTCCGCCGCGCCGGCTTCACCCCCGTCGACGCCCCGCCCGCCTCCGGCCTCTACCTCTGCTACCGCGCCGACTGCTGGTTCACCGCCGCCTTCCTCCGCCGCCTCGCCGCCGCCGCCCGCCCCGGCCGCCCCCGGATCTCAGACGCCGCCTTCCTCCGCCAGTCCGGCGCCCAGCAGTCCGACCCCGCCCGCCCACCCCTCGCACTCCGCCTCGCCCCCGAAGCCCCCGGGCTCGATGGCCCCGACCTCGACCTCGACCTCGGCCTCACCGACGCCCCCCCCATCCCCCTCCACCCCGCCATGCAGCACGCCGCCCTCGGCCCCCTCCGCACCGGCGCCGCCCTCGCCCACCCCGTCGAGCACTGGACCCACCTCCTCCGCGTCAACCTCCTCGCCCTCCTCGCGCGCGGCGAAGAGCACAAAGAGGACTTCGCCGCCTCGCCCTGGTGGAAGAAGCTCGGATTTATTGTGAGCGTGCTGTGGAAGGCGCGCGGGCTGGATCTGTCTTCTTTCGGCGCCCGCCTCGCCCGCGCCGTCTCCCGCGTCGGTAAGAACTGCCGCATCCACCCCACCGCCACCGTCGAAGCCTGCGAGATCGGCGACGATGTCGAGATCGGCCCCTACGCCTGCCTCCGCGCCTGCGTCATCGGGGACGGCGCGCGGCTCGACGCCTACAGCCACGCCAACCTCGCCGTCATCGGGCCAAAAGCGCGATTGGGGGACGGGGCCATGCTCAACCTGAGCGTCCTGTTGGAAGAAGCCTTCGTCAGCAGAGGGGACGGGTTCCAGATGTCCGTGTTCGGGAAGACTTGTTTTTTGGCGGTCGGGGTCACGATGCTCGATCTGTCGTTCGGAAGGACCATACCGGTCGAACAGGACGGGCGGCGGGTGGACTCGGAGTGCTGGTTTTTAGGCGGGTGTATTGGACATCGGAGCCGGATTGGGAACGGGGTGCGGATCGGGTACGGGATGGCGGTGCCGAATGATGTTTTACTGGTGGCGGGGGGGGATGATTTATTGAGGCGGTGGGGGGAGGGGGAGGGGACGTTCCGGGTGGTGGGGGGGGTGGGG
>JBEIQZ010000787.1:0-1955 GCA_040376255.1 Alphaproteobacteria bacterium | reverse complement strand
GGGGGGGGGGGGGGGCGCTGATGACGGGGGATGTGCAGCAGATCCGGGAGCGGATGGAGGCGGCGCACGGGCTGGATGAGACGGGGGTGGCGTGGCTGCGGCTGCTGCTGGTGGAGCTGAAGGGGCTGGAGCCGGGGCGGCTGGAGGCGGGGAAGGCGGCGGAGCGGGCGGGGGCGCGGCTGGAGGTGTGGGAGCAGGAGCGGCTGCTGGGCTGGCTGTGCGCGGGGGCGGAGCGGCAGTGGGCGGGGGAGGCGGCGCGGGCGTGGATCGGGGCGTTCGCCGACGGGCTGGGGCTGGAGGCGCCGTGGCCGGATCGGGCGCCGCTGCCGAGGAGCCGGGAGCAGGCGGCGGCGCTGCTGGGGGTGGCGGCCGGTGCGCCCGAGGAGGAGCAGCGGCAGGCGTGGCGGAGGATGCTCCAGCGGCACCACCCGGATCGGGCGAAGGGGGAGGGGGCAGGGGTGGAGCGGGCGACGCAGAAGACAGCGCAGCTCAACGCGGCGTGGGCGCTGCTGCGGGGCGGTTGACCGGCGCGGCGGATTGTGGCAGGCTGCGCGGCATGTGGACGAGCAGAATCTGGGTGTTGTCGGGCGCGACGGTGCTGGCGGGTGCGGCGCTGGCGGGATCGGTGCGGGCGATGGAGCCGGTGGACAAGGGCGGGCGGGCGCCGGAGCCGGTGGAGGCGCACAGCGCGCCTGCGGCTGAGCCGGTGCGGGCTGAGCCGGCGCGGGCTGAGCCGGTGCGGGCTGAGCCGGTGCGGGCGGCGGCGCGGGCGATCCCGGCGGACGCGGACTCGCTGCGGCTCCAGGCGGAGACGGCGGCGTTCCTGGACTTCTATACGGAGATCTGGGTCGGGATGGTGAAGGCGGTCAATGAGGCGGACTGGCTGGCCTCCACCGACGCGAACGACGTACACGAGGGGCAGCGCACCGGCGCGGAGCAGGCGATGGCGGCGTTCACCGGCAACGCCCACATCGTGCGGACGACGCGGCGGCTGCTGAGCGCGCGGGCGCAATTGCCTGAGCTCCAGGTGCGCCAATTGGAGGCGATCCTGCGGCTGGCGGCGGAGTCTCCGGGGACGATCCCCGACGTCGTCAGCACGCGGATCGCGGAGGAGAGCCGCGCGGCCTCGCTGATGGACAGTTTTGTCTTCTGCCTGACCCACCGCAAGGACAGCGGGAAGGACGGGGGCTGCCCCGATCCGAAGACCGCCAACGACATCGACGATATCCTGGCGGACAGCCGGGACGTGGCGGCGCGGCAGCGGGCCTGGGAGGCGTCCAAGGAGATCGGCCCGACGCTGCGGCCCTCGCTGGAGCGGCTCCAGAAGCTGCGGAACCAGATCGCGCGGGAATTGGGGTACAGCTCCTTCTTCGATCTGAAGGTCGACGAGTACGGGATGAGCGTGCCGGAGA
This sequence comes from Alphaproteobacteria bacterium, assembly GCA_040376255.1. Lineage (GTDB taxonomy): Bacteria > Myxococcota_A > UBA796 > UBA796 > SXON01 > JBEIQZ01. The sequence goes on along the minus strand of JBEIQZ010000787.1, from coordinate 543 downwards.
TGATGGCGGTGCTGGGCGGCATCTCCGCCGACGTCGCGCCGCTCTACGCGGAGCTGCAGCGGTGGACGGTGCGGGAATTGGCCGGGCGCTACGACCAGCCGATCCCGGCGGGGCTGCCGCCCGCGCACTGGTTCCCGAACCGCTGGGCGCAGGAGTGGGGCGGCATGGTGCAGGCGGCGGATCTCGACCCGTACTTCGCCGGGCGCCCGCCCGAGTGGATCGTGCAGCAGGCCGAGGGCTTCTATGTGTCGATGGGCTTCCCCTCGCTCTCCCCGGAGTTCTGGGCGCACTCGGATCTGTACCCGGTCAGACCCGGCGACCCGCGCAGCAAGAACGCGCACGCCTCGGCCTGGCACATGGACATGGGTCGGGATGTCCGCTCGCTGATGAGCGTGGAGTCCGATTCCTCGTGGTTCTTCACCAGCCACCATGAGCTCGGCCACGTCTACTACTACCTCGCCTACGCCGATGACAGCGTGCCGCCGCTGCTGCGCGACGGCGCCAACCGGGGCTTCCATGAGGCCATCGGAGAGCTCGCCAGCC
>JBEIQZ010000400.1:0-5896 GCA_040376255.1 Alphaproteobacteria bacterium | reverse complement strand
GGGGGGGGGGGGGGGCGGGGTGGGGGGCGGGGGTGGGGGCGGGGCTGCGGGTGGAGGAGCGGGTGCTGGCGGCGGGGAGCAGGCAATTGATCGGGGGGTGGGAGGAGCCGGGGGAGTACCGGATCGAGGTGCTGCTAAGGGAGAACGTGGAGTTCCTGTTTTCAGTGTTCGTGGATGTGCCGTTGCCTCCGGTCGGGAGCCTGCCGATGCCGGTCATCCCGGAGACGCCGGAGGAGGCGGAGGCGGCGCTGCGGGGGACGCTGCAGGAGGTGCGGCGGTCGCTCAGGCTGCCGACGCTCAGGGCGTTCCCGCTGATTAGGCAGTATATGGAGGCGCAGGCCGCCTGCCTCGACCGCTATGACCTGCTCGCCCACCGCTCCCCTGAGTGTCCCTCCGTGCCGGATCGGAGCCATGAGCGGCTCTACCCGCACCCGCGCCACTGGGAGATCGTCGCATCCGGGGAGAACGTGGCGGAGATCCGCGAATTGCTCTGGTATTCACCCGCACATATGCAGACGCTCGCCTGTGTTGAGTGTACGGCAGCAGAGATCGTGGTGCGCGCGGCGCCGGAGGAGGGGCTGATCGCGGTGATTGAATTGCTCGGGTTCCCGCATGGGGAGGCGCGGGAGGTAAGGAAGGAGTGATCTAAGAGCGGAACACACCTGTTGCAGGCTGCATGCAGGCTGCATTGTGATTTTACTCCGCCGTCAGCACCCGGAACGCGACGACCTGGATCTGCCGATCCCCGACCACCGGCCCCACCACCAGCACCATCCGCCCCACATAGGGCCGGAGCGCCTCCCCGCTCTCTGCGGCGAAGGCCAGCGTGCTGCCGGTGTTGCGATCCTCGACCGCCAGCACCGCCCCCCACTCGCGGATGATCCCCACAAACACGCCGGGGCCGTAGCTCGAATCAGTGACGCGCCAGTCGTGGACATAGATGGTGCCGCCGACCCGCCGCCCCTCCACCTCCAGCGTGCAGTCCTGCAGCGCCGCGAACGCCTCCGCGTCCGCTGAGGACAGCCGGTACTCCTGTCCCCCCATCGTCTCCAACACCGGCGCCCCGCCGGACACCGCATGGACGACCCCGGTTGTCTGCAGGGTCGCCGCACAGCCCTGCGTCCAGGAGAGCGGCAGGAGCAGAGCAGACAGGAGCGGAGAGCGCAGCATAGAAGCATTGTAATGCAGTCGTCCCCCCGCCCCGGACGAAGCGGCAGAAAATGACATCCACCCGCCGGAGGTGCTATCAGGGCGCCGATGTACGCCCCGCTGTCCCTCTCCCTCCCGGCCCTCTCCCTGACCGCGCTCCTCACCGGCTGCCAGACGCCCGGAGGCGCCGCTGAGAAGGCGGGAGACACCGGGACCCCCGCGCCCTGCACCCCGGTGCTGGCGGTGCTCTTCGACCTCGGAGAGACGCTGGTGACCGAACAGGAGGACGGGCTGTTCTCCACGATCCCCGCGGCCGCTGAGGCGCTCGACGCGCTTGAGGCGCGTGCCGTGCCGAAGGGCGTCGTCACCACCGTCCCGCGCGGCTGGGGCATCGAGGATCTGCGCGCGCTGCTGGTCGATCCGGCGCTGCTGGATCGCTTCGAGGTCGTGCTGATGAGCTCAGAGGCGGAGGCCGATCCGAAGCCCGATCCCGCGATCTACACCGAGGCGCTCGGCCTCTTCGCGGCGCCCCCGCCGCCGGGGCAGACGCTGTTCATCACCGAGGAGCTCGCGGACATCGCCGACGCCGACCCGCCAACCGAGGGCGCGCAGGCCGCCGGGCTGGTGGGCGTGCATGTCCACGATGCGGGCGCCGGAGACACCGGCGACACCGGAGACACCGGCGACACCGGCGGCACGACCGGGGCGGTGGCCGCCCGCACGATCTCCCCGGCAGGGCTGGCCGACCTCACCGGGGAGCCATGGTTCGCCTGCCTGGAGGCAGAGTAGCGCGGCGGCGCAGGCTACTTCTTGATCTGCTGCTCCACGCGCCAGAGGCCGTCCCGCAGCTTCCGCGCCTCGACGCGCAGCTCCTCGATCTCCTGCCGCGCGGCGGGGGCGTTCTGCCCCTCCCGCAGCGAGGCCATCGCCTCGAAGGCGTAGCGGGCAGCGCGGCCCTCCGGGGCGGTGCGGTGGATGCGCTCCAGCACGGCGCAGGCGGCGGGATCGCGCAGGGCCGCGAGCGCGGAGATGGCGGAGAGCTGGACGCGGAATTCGCGATCCTCAGCGAGCTGCTCCAGGCGCTCCCGGCACTCGCGCCGGATGGACTCGATGCCCTCGCCCAGCCGCGCGATCCCGGCGGCGGCGGCGGCGCGGGCGCGGGCGGGCCGCTCAGGCTGCGTCCAGGCGATCAGGGTCGGGAGCACGCTGGCGTCCCGCAGCCAGGACAGCCCCTCAAGGCCGCGCGCCTGGAGGAGATCCATCCACGCGGCCTGCGGCAGCAGCGCCTCACAGCGGGCGCGGGCGGAGGGGTGGCGCAGCTTCGCGAGGGCGCGGGCGGTCTCGCCCTCGACCTGGAGGGAGGGATCGGCGCCGAGCGCGGCGAGGGCGTCGGCGGCGTCCGCGCGGCGGCACTGGCCGAGCGCGGCGGCGACAGCCTGACGAACCTTCGGGTGCGGGTCGCTGAGCGCGCCGATCAGGGCGCTGACCGCAGCGTCGCCGCCCTGCTGGCCGAGGAGCGCGGCGATCTCGGCGCGGACCAGCCAGTGCGGATCGCCGGTTCCGGCGCTGATCGCGGCGGCGAGCGCGTTGATCGCCTCGAAGGAGCCGTCCGTACCGAGCGCACGTGCAGCCCGCACGCGCCCGATCAGCCCGGGATCCTTCTGGAGCGAGGCAGAGAGCAGCGACACCGGGCCGGAGAGCCGCAGATCCGCGAGGATCGAGAAGCCGTCATCGACCGAGACCAGCGCGGGCCTCACCGGGCAGGGCAGCAGGAACGTCTGCTCGCGCTGGCTGAGCGCGAGGGTGTGGGCCTGCCCGTCGATCCGGATCGCGAGCGGGACGGCGAACACCGGTGAGATCTCCGGCCCCTCCTGGGTCTGCCGGACCTGCACCGACAGCATGCCGTCGGTGTAGCCGAGTTTTACCTCCAGCACCGGATGACCCGCGCCGTGGACGAAGGCGAAGAAGAAGCCGTCGAGGTTCCGGCCCGAGGCCTGCTCCATCGCGCGCTGGAAGTCGCGGGTGTGGACTGAGCCATAGCGGTGCTGCTGGAGGTAGCGGCGCACCCCGGCCCAGAACACGTCCGCCCCCAGGACGGTGCGGAGGGTGTGCAGGATCATCGCGCCCTTCTCGTAGAGGTGCCGGTCGAAGACGTCGATGGGGTTGCGGAACCGGTAGGAGACGATGGGGCGGCAGTAGCGCCCGGTCGCCTCGCCGAGGTAGTTCTGGAGGTGCTCCCACAGGTGCGCGTCGGCGGCGTCCTGGCCGCGATCATGGGCGAACCAGAGCGTCTCAGTCCAGGTCGCCCAGCCCTCGTTCAGCCAGCCCTGGGACCAGTCCTGGCAGGTGAGGAGATCGCCGAACCACTGGTGCGCCAGCTCATGCACGATCAGATCGTCCGCGTCGTAGTCAATGGCGGCGCGCGCGTCGGTCAGCACGAGATCGAAGAGCGTGGTGGCGGCGACGTTCTCCATGCCGCCAAAAATAAATTCGTGGACGACGACCTGATCGTAGCGGGGCCAGGGGTAGGACACCCACAGGTCAGAGAGGAAGCGGATCATCGCCGGGGTCTTCCCGAAGACGCGCCGCGTGACCGCCGCGTCCGTCCCGGCGGGGACGATGTAGCGCACCGGGAGCGCCCGCGCTGCGCCGCGATCTCCGGGCAGCTCACAGGCGTCCTCCACGACCTCGGCCTGGAGGATGGCGAGCGTGAACAGGTAGGCGGGCATCGGCTCGGCCTGCGTCCAGCGCCAGCAGACCCCCGCAGGCGTCTCCTCGCGCCCGTCGGCGCGCCCGTTCCCCACCACCTCGTAGCCGGGGGGGACCGTCACCGCGACGCTCCAGGCATGCTTGACCTGCGGCTGATCGATGCAGGGGAAGATGTAGCGCCCGTCCTCGTCCTGGCACTGCGTCCACGCCTCAGGGGGGCGGGCGGGGGCGTTGGGCGTCGGGCCGACGAACCAGAGGCCGCGCCGGGGGGAGCCGTGGTAGCGGACGCAGATCCGGCGGCAGCGCGCGGGCGCATCGATGATCAGCACGCCCTCCTCGTGCCGGAAGGGCAGCGCGACCGGGGGGCGATCCCCGGCGTCCGGAGCCGCGCCGGTCACCGGCAGCGCGGTGACGCCGTCGACGATCAGCTCCACGCAGTTCAGCCGGATCGGGCCGCCGCCAGGGAACCGCTTGAACCGGATGTCAGCCCCCCCCGCCAGCTTGCGCGCCACCGGATCGATGTCGAGCGTCAGGCCGATGTGCTGGATATCGATGGAGCGATCAGGCGCATAGGCCGGCTCCACCCCCGGCTCAGCGAATGCGCGTAATTTAAGGAGCGACCAGCCACCCATCCAGCTCTCATGTGTCAGGCTCTTATCGCTGAAGTGTCCCGGCATCTGACCCTCCTCAAACGGGGGCGCGGTCTATCTTGATTTTTTCCGCTATGCAAGCATTCTCGTGTGCGTAAACCTGTACACAGTCAACCTGCACAATGAATCCGACAGCAATCTGGCAGAACAGATCGGGCGCCGCCCATCGCTCCCGCCGCCCTGTACTTGACGCCGACGGGTTGACCTCTACAATCGGCGGCCGGATGGATGAATGTCCGGTTCTCAACACTCCCTAAGCGATCACCCGCTCTCACCTGCCCAGGAGGCCGTTCACTTCGTCCACCGCCTCGCCGCTGACGGGACGCTGAACCTCCCGACGGCGGTGCGCCTGTGCGGCCCGCTGGATCTGGAGGCGCTGCAGGCGGCGATCCGGCAGATCGGTCGCCGGCATGAGATCCTCCGGACGGTGTTCGTGGAGGCGGAGGGGCGGACGGTGCAGCGGATCCTGCCGGAGGGCGGGAGCGCGCTCCTCACCGTGCCGTTGATCGATCTCTCGGGGCTGCCGGAGGAGGAGCGGGGCGCGCGGCTCCAGCGGGCGCTCGCGGCGCGGATCGGCGCGCCGTTCCGGCTGGAGGAGGCGCCGCCGTGGCGCGCGGAGCTGTTCAGGGAGCAGCCGGATCGGCATGTGCTGCTGCTGAACTTCCACCACATCGTCTGGGACGGGTGGCTACCTCACCCATATGGCCGGGCCGATCATGGACAACCACGGACTGATCCAGGGCTTCTTCGGAGACGGCATCATGGCCCTGTTCGACAGCTCAGAGAACGCTGTCCGCGCCGGGATCGAGATGACGCGCGGCCTCGCCCGCTTCAACGCGGAGCGCGCCGCGCAGGGGCTCCGGCCGGTCCGCATCGGCGTCGGCGTCAACACCGGGAAGCTCACCCTCGCCGTCCTCGGCTCCCACGGCCGGATCTCCTGCAACGTCGCCGGAGATCATGTCAACCTCGCCTCCCGCGTCGAGACGCTCACCAAGACCTACGGCGCGGTCATGCTCATCTCCAACAACGTCCTCGACCGGCTCCCCTCCCCTCCCCCGTTCATGCTGCGCCAGGTGGATCGCGTCGTCGTCAAGGGCCGCCGCAGCGCCATCGACCTCTATCAGGTCATCGACGCCGAGCCGCCCGATCAGCAGGCGATCCTGCTCAGCACCCTCGACACCTACAACCGCGCCGTCGCCGCCTACTACCGCGCCGGGTTCATCGACGCCGGCCGCTCCTTCGCCGAGGCCCTCGTCGCCAACCCCGCCGATCAGAACGCGCTCGCCTACCTCGGGCGCTGCCGGGAGCGCAGCATTGAGGGGGTGGACGGGGACTGGGACGGGGTGGAGCGGTTGGCTCATAAGTGATGACGGGTTGCGGGGCCCCCC
>JBEIQZ010000588.1:0-3685 GCA_040376255.1 Alphaproteobacteria bacterium | reverse complement strand
CTGTGCGCGCTGCCGCTGTTGGCGCGGCGCAGGCGGGCGGACGCCGGCGCGGGGCAGCGCGGGGCGGGCGCGGCGATCCGGGGGCGGGTTCTACCGGCGGTGATCGGGCTGATCGGCGGGGGGGGCTGGGCGGCAGCCAGCGCGGCTGAGGCGCAGGCCTACACGCTGAACCTCGACGTGGAGCGGTTCTCGCCCTCTGAGGATCCGGCGTACTTCTTCTCGATGCCCGACCCGGCGCGGCAGCGCGGGCTGGTCGCCGGGCTGACCTTCTCCTACGCCCACAACCCGCTGGTGTTCCGCTACGACGACCCGGCGCTCGGCGAGATCGCTGCGGTGCAGAACGTGCTCGGCGCGGATCTGCTGGCGGTGTGGGGGTTCGGGCCGGTGCAGGCGGGGATCGTGGTGCCGACCTTCCCCTACGCGGGCGGCGAGGTGATCGACAGCGGGCCGCGCATGGGCGACCTGACGCTGCTGGCGACGGGCGTGATCCTCGACCGGAGCGCGGGCGGCTTCGGGCTGGGGGGCGGGCTGCGGCTGCGGCTCCCGACGGGCGCGGAGGCCTCCGGGCTCGGGCAGGAGAAGCCGGTGCTGGAGGTCGATGTGGAGGCGGCGGTCGGGCAGGGCGTGACGACCTCCGAGCAGCAGACGCCGGTGTTCTCGACGGCGCTGCGCTTCCGCACCGGGACCGGGACGGCGCTCCCGCCGGATCTGCAGCAGAGCCCTGAGCTGGGGCTGGGGCTGGGGCTGAGCCTGCCGGTGACCGCGCTGATCCGGGCCGTCGCTGAGGTCGAGGGCGAGATGCTCCTCGGCTCGCTCGGCGCGCCGGGCGCGATCCCGGCGGAGTGGCGGGCGGGCGCGATCCTCAGCCCCGCCGGACACTGGCGCGTCCAGGTGGCCGCCGGCACCGGCATCGGCACCGGCATCGGCGCCCCGGACGTGCGGGCGCTCGCGGCGCTCTCCTGGGTGCCGGACGCGCGGCACCCGGAGATGGAGCCGGTCGCCGGTGACACCGCCGGAGACATCGACAGAGACGGCATCCTCCCCCCCGCCGATGTCTGCCCCGATCAGGCCGAGGACAGGAACGGCGTGCGCGACGAGGACGGCTGCCCGGACGGCGGCATGACCCCGACCGTGCTGAAGGTCCTCGACCCCTCCGGCAGCTTCGTCGCCAACGCCACCCTCCGGCTGCTCTCCGGCCCTGAGACCGGCGCCTGGACCCTCACCGAAGGCACCCTCAGCCGCTCCCTGAAGCCCGGGCGCTACACCGGGCGCGTCGAGGCGCGCGGCTTCGCCCCGGTCGATGTCGTCATCCAGATCCCCGAGACTGATCACTTCGAGCAGGTGCTCACCCTGCTCCCCCCCGACGCCACCGGGCGCCTCCACGTCGAGATCACCGACAGCGGCGGCCAGCCGGTCGTCGCCACCGTCGCCGTCATGTCCTCCGACCGCATCTTCACCACCGGCAAGGACGGCACCGTCGACGGCTCCCTCGGCGGCGGCGCGGTGGATCTGCGCGTCCAGGCCGACGGCTACCGCGTCCGGATCGTGCGCTCCGAGATCGTCCCCGGCCAGACCGCCACCGTGCGCGTCCAGCTCGAGCCCAGCATCGCCCGCATCGTCGGCGACGAGATCCGGATCACCCAGAAGATCTTCTTTGAGCTCGACTCCGACGTGATCAAGCCGGAGAGCCGCGTCGTCCTCGACGACGTCGCCGCCCTGCTCAACGACCACCCCGAGATCACGCTCATGGAGATCCAGGGCCACACCGACAGCCAGGGCGAGGACAAGTACAACCTCGATCTCTCCGAGCGGCGCGCGCTGGCCGTCATGAACTACCTCATGGACGTCCACAACATCGACCCCGCCCGGCTCGTCGCGCGCGGCTACGGCGAGGGCAAGCTCATCGACCCGTCCGCGACGCCCGAGGCCCACGAGATCAACCGTCGCGTGGCCTTCGTCGTGCTGGAGCGCGACGCGAAGACGCCTGTCTCCGCGCCCGGGGAGCCGTCCGGTCACACCCCGCCGCCGAAGCGCACCCCCCGCTGATCAGGTGGCGGGGGCGGCCGGGCGGGCGACCGGACCTGCGATCAGCCGCCGAACTCGCTCTTGACCTCTTCCTTGGTAAGCGTCATGAACGTGTAGACCGCGATGGCCGTGCCGATGGGGAAGTTGCACATGCTCAGCACGGAGAGGACGAAGGCGGCGGTGCGCGCCCAGCCCTTCCGCTGCTGAAGGCCGCCGCCGGTCATGAAGGTCAGGCCGCCGATGCCGAGGATCAGCACCAGCGCGCAACCCATCCCGCCCACGATGCTCGCCCCCGCGATCATCATCTGCTCATCATCGAGCCCGCCGCTCATGATGGGGATCATGTTCGCCGCACAGGCGAGCATGATTGCGAGGCCGCCCAGGATAATCTGGATGGCGCCGAGGACCTTGTAGACGGTGCCGAGCGTATCGACTGCGGAATTCATAGACAACCTCTGGTTCGGTGGAGCGGATGGAGCGGATCTGGAGCGGCAGGAGCGGGGCAGGCTAACCTGTACAGGTCGGTCTGCCAGGATAGGAGATACCGGGAAGAAGCGAAAGATGTACAGAGTGCTCGATCTGACCCGCGTCCTGTCAGGCCCGTGGGCGACTCAGATCCTGGGGGATCAGGGGTTCGATATAATAAAGGTGGAGCCGCCTGAGGGGGACGAGACGCGCGGCTTCCTGCCGTTCCGGGAGGAGGCAGGGGCGCGCATGAGCGTCTACTTCGCCTGTACGAACCGTAACAAGCGCAGCATCGTGCTGGATCTGAAGCGCCCGGAGGCGCAGGCTGCAGCGCGGCGGCTGGCAGGGCAGGTGGACGTCGTGATCGAGAACTTCCGGCCCGGCGTGATGGAGCGGCTCGGCCTCGGCGGCCTCTGTGAGCAGCACCCCCGGCTCGTCCAGGTCTCCATCAACGCCTTCGGGAGCGGGGAGCTGGCGGGTCGCGCCGGGTACGACCTCGTCCTCCAGAGCATGGGCGGGATCGCCGCCCTCACCGGGAGCCCGCCGCAGAAGGCCGGGCCGAGCATCGCCGATCTCGCAACGGCGATGACGGCGGTGCAGGCCGTGCTGTTCGCGCTGCTGGAGCGGGCGCAGACCGGGCGCGGGAAGCGGGTGGAGGTGCGGATGCTCGACGTCCAGCATGCGCTGCTCGCTTATTATGCGTCGTCCTGGCTCAACGCCGGGACGGAGCCGCCGGCGCCGGGGAACGCCCACCCGTCCATCTCCCCCTACAACCTCTACCCCTGCCGCGACGGCTGGATGTCCATCTGCTGCGCCAATGAGGGGCTGTACCGCAGGCTCCGGGATGTGCTGCGGCTGCCGGAGGACGCGCGGTTCGGGAGCAACACCCTGCGGGTCGAGCACCGGGCGGCCCTCGACGCCGAGATCACGCAGCGGATCTGCGGCTGGACGATGGCGGAGGCGGAGGACACCCTGGCGGGGGCCGGGGTGCCGTGCGGGCCGGCGCTCGGGGTGGGGGCGTCGCTCATGCAGCCGGGGGCGCGGCAGATCGGGATCGGCGGGTGGCGGTTCCCGGCGCCGCCGATGGAGGCGAAGGTGCTGCGGGGGCCGCCGGGGCTGGGGGAGCACGGGGGGGAGATCCTGCGGGAGGCGGGGTTTTCGGAGGAGGAGGCGCGGGAGGCGCTGGGGGCAGGGG
>JBEIQZ010000329.1:0-7058 GCA_040376255.1 Alphaproteobacteria bacterium | reverse complement strand
TCCTGCTCTGGCTGTGGTGGTTTCCGGCGATCGTGCTGGCGATCAACCTCGGGATGGCGCTGGCGCTCGGCGCGCCGGAGCAGGCGGCGCTCCCCCTGCCGCGCTGGGTGAACGCGGCGATGATCGCCGGGATGATCACGCCTCCTGCGCTGCTGATCGCGGGGATGCGCGGCTACGGGCTGCTGACGGCGGCGCGGGGGCTGCGGGTGGCGCTGAGCTGGCCGGGGGCGTTCCTCCTCGACGTGTCCGGCGTCCTGATCGGGCTGGCCGACCTGATCGCCGGCAAGCGCGACTGGCTGGCGATCACGCGGGCGGGCGCGGGCGATACAGGCGATACAGGCGATACAACAGGTAATACAACAGGCAATACAACAGCAGGCGGTGCAGGGAGCAAGCGGATGCGGATCGGGCAGGCGGCGCCGTGGCTGAGGATGCAAATCGGGCGGGCGGGGCCGTGGTTGGGGATAGCGGGGCTGGTCGCAGCGGGCGTGGCGATCGCGCTGCCTGAGCGCGTGCCGCTGGCGGCGCGGGCCTGCCAGATCCTGGAGGCGGACACCCACCCGTGGATCGTCCCCGCGTCGGAGCTGCCCGGCTGGTGCGACGAAGCGGGAGGGACGCCGGGGAGGTACGGGCAGCGGACCGGCTCCTTCACCGGCGGGTGGCTGGAGGAATTCGGCGCTCAGGAGCCCGCCGGGGGCGTACCTGGCGCGGCGGCGCCCCCGGTCGACCCGGCGCGCTGGGAGATGCTGGACGACACCTTCCCGTGCAACCTCGCGAAGTTCACGCCGCGCAACGTCCTCCCCCTGGACGGCGGCGGCGTCCGGCTGCGGCTCCAGCCCGAGCAGGCCGGGGATCGCGCGCTGACCGCCGCCTCCATCGCCACGCCCGACCGCCCCGACGCGCGGCACCTGTACGGGCGCTTCGAGGTGACGATGCGGGCGATCCGTGCAAGCGGCGTGCTGACGGCGTTTTTTCTCTACCGGTTCGACCCCTGGCAGGAGATCGATCTGGAATTCCCCGGACGCGACACAACGAAGGCGCTGATCAACGTCTACTACAACCCCGGCGAGGCGGGCGATCTCTACAACTACGGCTACCGGGGGACCCCCGTACTTGTCGATCTCGGCTTCGACGCCGCAGACGGCCTCCACACCTACGCCATCGAGTGGGATCCGCAGGAGATCCGCTGGTTCGCCGACGGCGCCCTGATCCACGCCCGCCGCTCAGGGCAGCCGACCCCCGTCCCGCACCTGCCGATGCGGCTCCACATCAACGCCTGGCCCATCTGCGCCGCCGATCTCGCCGGGCCGCTCGACCTCACCGCCCTCCCGGCCGCCGCCGACGTCCGGGCCGTCCGCCTCTCCCGCTGGTCGCCGCCGCTGCTGGACGATGCCCTCGGCCGGCTCCTGCAGCGACCCGGCGACTGGCGCGATCAGTCCGGCTGGATCCAGCCCGGGCGCTGATCCAGCCGGTACAGGCTCATCCAGGTGTCGCGGTAGATCTCCGTCGCCGTCCGCCCGGTGTCGGGGCGCGCCCCTTCGACAAAGAGATCAACGAAGGGCGGGATCGGGGAGAAAAGGTACACCCGCCCGAACCCCTCTGGCACCGCCCACGGCCGCTCATAGCCCACCCCCGGCACCAGGAATTGCAGCCCCGTCTCCGGCGGCAGCAGCGCGCAGAGCGCGAGCAGGTTCCCGGGGTGGTGCTGCTCCATGTTCCCCACCACCAGCGCCGGGCCGCCCGCCCGCTCCTCACCCGACGCCGCCACCAGCCGCGCCACCTCAGGCAGCCCCCGGCTGATCCCCTTCGTCCACACCACCGGGTCGCGGATCGCGTGGAGGCTGCTCCCCGCCATCACCAGCGACAGCAGCGCCGTCCGCCGCCAGCCCGCGCCGCGCGCCGCCCACACCGCCAGCCCCGCCACCACCGCCACCAGCGAGGGCGTCATGTAGCGCGTCGAGACCGACCGGATGCCGCCATACAGCAGATCCGGGGCCAGGAACATGCCGATCGGCCCGACGAACAGCAGGATCGGCAGCCACCGCACCCCCGGCGACAGCCGCCGCAGCCCCGCCACCCCCGCCAGCGACAGCGCCGCCGCCGTCCACACCGCCGCATGCTCCCAGCCGGACGGCTCCGCCCACAGATCGGCGACCGGACGGCTCAGGTGCAGGATGAACGTCGAGAGCAGCTCCACCACCGGCACGGTGATCGTCTCCGACCACGCCATCGAGGCCGCGAACGACGCGCGGTGCCGCCATACCTGGATCGCCCACGGCAGAAAGCAGAGGCCGCTCCCCGCCAGCGCGGCGCCGCCCGCCAGCACCGCCCGCCAGGGACGCACAGCAAACACCAGGAACGCGACGTGTGACAGGATGACCGTCGCGCTCGACAGGGAGGTATACAGCGAGATCGTCGTCAGGATCGAGAACAGCAGCCACGCCCGGACCTCAGCCTGGACGGACGCCCGCCCCGTCTTCCGGATCGCCCGGAGCAGCGCCGCGCTCGACGCCATGATCCAGACCGTCCACAGCGCGTACTCGCGCACCTCGCGCGCATACAGCACAAAGAACGGCGACACCGCCAGCAGCATCACCCCGATCCGGGCCGTCCGGCGATCCCCGGTCAGCTCCCGCAGCAGCCAGCCGATGGCCGGGAGCCCGGCGAGGCTCAGCAGGACGGTGAGCGCGCGCAGCGGCGCCGCCCCCTCCCCCGCCCGCTGCGCCCACAGCCGCAGCAGCAGGAAGTAGAGCGGCGGGTGCTGCGGCTCGTCGCGGGCCAGCCCGCGCGCCGTGTCCATCCAGCCCCGATCCGGCCGGGATCGCTGCAGGGCCAGCACCCCGCCTGCAGTCATCACCTCCCCGCGAAAAAGCACCGGCTTCCAGTCCTCTGCCTGGAGTCCGCTGGCAAAAAACCGGCTGTAGACCTCGTCGTGCCAGAACACCGGCGCCCCGAGCCACGCCCCGCGAAGCCCCAGCGCGACAAGCAGCACCGCAGGCCACGCCGGGCCCGCCCGCCCGTCCGCCCGCCCGTCCGCCCGCCCGTCCGCCCGCCCGTCCGCCGATCCCCGCTCAGCCGCCATCTGCCCGGCCCCGGAACGCATAGAAGCGCGCGCCAGTGAAGTTGATCCCCATCCCCGCCACCACCCCGGCCACCGCTGCCGCCGGGTAGTGCTGCGCGAACCACGGGACGCTCCGGTACAGCGCCATGGAGACCGCGTAATTCACCGACATCCCGATCAGGCTCGTCCCGACAAAACGCAGGTAGCGCACCGGCAGCGCCGCCTCCCGCGCCCCGCTGAAGGTGAACCGGTCGTTGTTATAGAAGTTGAGGCTCACCGCCGCCGCGAACCCCGCGAGCCTCGCCCACCCGAACCACAGGCCCGCCCCCTCGACGAGCAGCGCGATCACGCTCAGATCCACCAGCAGGCCGACCCCGCCGACCATCCCGAACTTCAGGAATTCGACCCCCATCCCCCGGCGCATCTACAGCGTCGCGACAGCTGAGCGGGGGCGCGCCTCCGGCCCGCCGTCAGCGCGGGCGAGATCCGGCGCGATCTCCCGGTGGTACCATGTGCGGAACCGCAGCGTCATCTTGTCCGTCGGCACGTTGGCCTCACCGCCCGGCGGCGGGATCTCCTTCGGATCAGAGGACTCGACGACCGCCCGATCCTCAAAGATGATCTTACGGTTCGTGAAGGAGGTGAGCACCGCGAGCGGCGTCAGAACCCCGAACTGGTAAGCCGCCGCCACCAGCAGCCGCGTCCGATCCCGCTCCAGCGGCACGCACCAGACGTGCATGCGCATCGTCCATCCCGGCTTCTCCAGGATGAACAACACCATCCCGTTCGGACGCACCCACTGGAGCCGCCCCGGAGAAGGATCCTCGTCCAGGCGGAATTGCGTCTCGACCCCGTGCTGCGTCTCAGTGAGCGTCTGGTTCATCCGGGTCTCCGGACGCATCCGGCGCGCCATGTCCGCGCCGATGGTGCCGCGATGCACGAACGGCAGGTGGGGCGTGTCCAGCATGTTCTCCATGACGCGCGTCCAGTGGGCGTCCCAGTCCTCATAGACCCAGGCGAACCGCACCCCCGGCAGCGCGGCAGCCTCCGGCAGGATCGGCGCCGTGTCCGTCGATCCGTAGCCGGTGTACACCCAGATCATCCCCACCTCCTCACGCACTGGGACCGCCTGCGTCCCGAGCGGGCCGAGCGGGACTCCCGGGTTGAACGGCACATGTCTGCACGCACCCTGAGCGTCAAATTGCCACCCGTGGAACGGACAGGCCAGCCGCCCCCCCTCCGCCTTCCCGTTCGAAAGCGAGACGCCCCGGTGCGGACAGCGATCCCTCACCCCCGCGACCCCCGTCCCGCTCCGGAACAGCGCCAGCCGCTCCCCGGCGAGCGTGAACCCCACCGGCTTCGCAGCGAGCTCTGAGGCGGGCATTATCGGGGTCCAGATACCGGGGAGTGCTTCGAACGCCATGACAAGCTCCTGTAGCGGATTCTATCTATCAGGCGAACTATAAAATGACCACTCCAGATGGACGTTCACACCCATCGGGATATACTCTTCTTCCTATGCCCAGACCTCCCGGACAGCGCAACACAGACTTCCCGCTCAAACGCGCCGCGATGGCGCGCCAGGCGCGCGATGCGCTGATGCAGCACGGCGCCGGGGCCTCTCTCCGGGACATCTCCGCGACCACCCAGACCAGCCTCTCCAACCTCCTGCACTACTTCGGAGATCGGGACGGGCTGCTCGACGCAGTGGCCGAGGTGCTGGACAGAGACGCAGCGCCGTGGCTGAAGCTGGCCGCCTCCCTGGAGGGAGATGACGTTGCAGAGATCCTCGACCGTTACTTCATGCTGCTGCTGATCGGCTGGCAGAACGGGCTGGCGCGGGTGTTTGAGGTGGGGCTCGCGGAGGGAATCGGTCAGGAGCGCCGGGGGATGTCGACTGTAAACCACCTGCTCGAACCTACCCTTCAGTCGCTGGAGGAGCTGCTCGGCAACCTCGTCGGGCGGCAGATGCTGCCCGAACAGGATCTCCGCGCCGCCGCGCTCTCCCTGCTGTCGCCGGTGCTGCTGGCGCTGATCCACCAGGACGCGCTCTACGGACACCGCTGCCGCCCGCTCGATGTGGAGGCGTTCGTCCGCCGCCATGTGCGGAGCTGGCTCTCCGGCCATGGCCCCCGCTGAGCCGGTGCCGGGCCGCCATCCCCCTGGCCACCGTCAACCCGTCAGCAGCTTCCGCCACCAGGGCAGCCCCCGCTCCGCCCGGAGCGCCTCGACCTCAGCCTGGAGCGCTGTCGCCCGATCCCTCCAGTCCGCGCCGCGCAGGCGCTCCGCCTCAGCCCGCTCCCGCTCCGCCTGAAGCGCCCGTTCGAGCGCCTCGGCCCGCTGCCGCTCTGCCTGCACCAGCGCCTCCAGCATCCCCACCTTCGCCCGCTCCGCGTCCAGCCGCACATGCGCAAGCGCGACGCTCTCGGCAGCCCGCACCACAGCCTGCGGCGGTGAAACCTGCGGCAGCACAGCCTGCGGCGGTGAAACCTGCGGCGGCACAACCTGCGGCGGCGAAACCTGCGGCGACACAGCCTGCAGCGGCGCGACCGGTTCCGCCGGAGGTTCGCTGATCGGCAGAGGTACCGCCGGTCCCGACGGATGGTGCTCCGCAGGCGTTGAAGGCTCGGCCGGATCTCCCCTCCCCGGCCCACCCGGATGCGCAGATTTTCCGGTCACCACCACCAGCCGCATCAGCTCCGATCGGCTGACCAGCCGTTTGGCGTTCGGCCTGTCCGGCTCCGCCGACCAGCTCCGCAGCTGTCCCTCGCGCACCCAGGCCCGGATGCGGTTCCGGTGCCGATCCACCATGAGCGCAGCCTCATCGTAGTCCACCAGATCCAGCGGCCGCTCGCCGGGTGCTTCCGCCCGGGCGATCCCGTCAGCGTCCACACCGCTCTCACACAGCGCTGCCGGGACTCCCGGTACCGCAGGAACCTGCTCCAGCTTCTGAATGCCGGGAGATGTCGCCTCCTCAATCATCGGACTCCATGACCACAAGCGTTCCGCCCTCCCCTATCCACCTGAGACAGACCCGTCTACGGCAATTTCAGACCCGTCTACAGACCCATCTACGGCACCGGATAGACCCGTCTATGGCAATTTCAGACCCGTCTACGGCACCGGATAGACCCGTCTACGGCAGTTTCAGACCCGTCTACGGCACCGGATAGACCCGTCTACGGCAGTTTCAGACCCGTCTACGGCAGTTTCAGACCCGTCTACGGCAGTTTCAGACCCGTCTACGACCCGTCTACGGCACCGGACAGACCCGTCCGTGCCATTTACCAGACCCGTCCGTGCCTTACCAGGCGAACTGGCACAGGCGGGGATCGCAGGCGCTGCTGCTCCAGGCGAATTTGCGGTGGAAGCTCAGGGCGCTCTGCCCCGCAGCGCTGCGATGGTCACAGAGGGCCGTAAATCGCTTCAGGAGGCGCGATCAGCGCTGCGCTGGTCTCCAACCCCATCCGGAACCATTTCGAAGCTCCTGGGGCGATTTACGGCCCTCTGCGTTGAAGCCGAATCGATATGTTCAAATGTACAGTCTCGCGGAGCGGGTGGGCTCGGGCGGCCGCGCGCGGATTTTCCCTTTTTTTCTGGTCGACCGGAGGGAGAGGCGGCGCGGTGCCCGCAGCGGAGGCGGGAGGGCGCCGCGTCGCCCCCTCCCCTTCGGATCGGATCGTGGATCGGGCTCGCGAAATTTCACTTTCAAATTTCCCTGGTATCACCAAGGAAGAACGGTTTTGCGTGACGACAGACCTTCATACTCTGGGGGGGACCTTCATACTTTGGACGGGGGGTCATCATACTCTGCAACTCAGTTGCATGGCGAAATTCCTTTCGGGAGAAAATCTCAATTTCCTTGGTAGACCGGAAAAAAAGGAAGAATTTTTCGCCCGCGACCTTCATACTTTAGAAATTATCGGCGTTCAACCTTCATACGCAGGTGAAACCAGGATAATTTTACGGTCGGATTGGAAGTTCGCGGCCGCGCGCG
>JBEIQZ010000722.1:0-2429 GCA_040376255.1 Alphaproteobacteria bacterium | reverse complement strand
GGGGGGGGGGGGGGGGCGGGCCCCCCCCCCGGGGCGACCGGGGGCCCCCCCGGGCCGCGGGGGGGGGCGGGGTGGGGAGCGCGGCGCAGGCGGCGCGGACGGCGTCCATGGTCTCCTGTCTGCCGAAGGCGATCACGCCCGCTGCCGGGGTGCCGGCGGGGTCGGCGGGGGCGTCGGGGTCGCCGCTGAGCGCGAGGCGGAGCGCCCGGTCATCGCCGCCGCGCCAGTCCTGCACGGCGGCGCCGGGGATGGGCGCGCACATCGCGCGGGTGGCCCCGATCAGCCCGCGCGCGGCCTTGACGCGGACCGGGACGCCCCGGAGGCAGAGGTGGAGCAGCCAGCGGAGCGGCGCGGTGAACACGTTGGCGGAGGCGATGATCAGCGCGCAGGCGGGCGCGGAGCCGGGGAGGGGGCCGGTGAGGTCGGCGGCGGCCAGATCGTCGAGCGCCTCCGACCAGCAGGCGCGGGCGTTGGCCGGGGACAGCCCTGTCCCCCAGCCGGCCGGATCGAGCGCGCGCAGCCGGGAGAGGATCGTGGAGGCAGGCATCCCGGTGATCTACCCGCCTGCGACCTGCGCGGCCACGGCGCGCGGGCGGAGGGATCTTGAGTTTCGTCCCGGGGTGCGCTACGATGCCGGCTCATCGGGAGGCGCGCAGTGCCGGGGAGGGAGCTTGATAACGGGCGCTTGATCGAGCGCGAAGAGGCCTGGATCGGCAACCTGCCCCGCCCGATCCCGCCGATCCTCCCTGAGCCGGAGCCTTCCGGCGAGTGGTCGCAGGTCCTGCCTAAGCCGCTCGCGCCCTGGATCGACGGCCCTCCGACTCCGGTGCTGGTGTCGATGGAGGACTCAGGCGTGGAAGCTCCGGGCGCCCCGGATGTGGAGGCGCCTGGAGAGCCCGGTGCGGCGCCGGACGTCGGCGCGGCGCCTGCCTGGGCGCCGGGGCAGACGCTGGCTCCAGAGTCTGAGTCCATGCCTGCGCCTGAGTCCGGGGAGGCGCCGGATCAGCCGGATCAGGAGACGACGCTGGATCCGGAGCCGACGCTGAACCTGAATCCAAAGCCGGGCGCGCCCCTGGCCTCCAGACCGCCGACGCCCGATGAGTCGACTGAGGAGAGCGATCTGTCCGAGCCTCCCGACGAGATCGCCCCGCTCCCGCAGAGACAGATCGCGCCGGACGCCGGGGAGGAGGGGGCGGCGGGCAGGTTTGAGCCGCTCGCCATGCGGCAGGAGCCGAGCGCGCGCCCGTCGCCTGATCAGGCGCTGCTCGGCGGTGTCCCGACCGAGCCGCGCCCCCCGGAGGTCTCTCCTCCCGCGCTGGCAGAGGCGGAGGCGATGGCAGCGGTCGCGGCGGAGGTCTCTCCTGCCGCGCTGGCAGAGGCAGAGGCGATGGCAGCGGTCGAGGCGGTGGCGGCGGCGGTCGGGCTGGAGGCGCAGCATCTGTCGCTCCGGTCGCCGATGACCGAGGAGGAGCGGAGCGCCGCGAAGGCGCGCACCACGCCGAAGACCACCCGGCCAAACCTCAAGGTCATCCGTCGGCCCGGCACCCCGCGCAACGATGGCAGCGGGGACACTGCGGTGATGCTCGCGCTGAGCGTGCTGTTGATGATCTCATTGCTGCTGCTGAGCGGGCTGGCCTGGCGGCGCTCATCGGCGGAGATTGTCCACCTCGACGGCGCGTCCGTGGTCGCGGCGGCGACCGGGGCGGAGAGCAGGGGGACGTCCGGGGAGGTCGCGCTGACCGGTGCAGAGCCGGTTCCGGCGGAGGTTCCGGCGGAGGTTCCGGAGGTTGCGGCGGAGGTTGCGGCGGAGGTTGCGGCGGAGGTTGCGGCGGAGGTTGCGGCGGAGGTTGCGGCGGAGGTTGCGGCGGAGGTTCCGGCTGCGGCGGGGGTTCCGGAGGTTCCGGCGGCTCCGGCGGCCGTGCTGGCGGCGTGGCCGCTGGCTGATGCGTGGGTGCGCTGCAGCGGGACGTCCTGTCAGCAGTTCGGCAGCCTGATCATGGTGAACGGCGGCGCGCTGCCGTTGTACCTGGACGCGGGCTGTCGGCGTGCGAGCGGGAAGAAGAGCCCTTCCGGGGCGACGCTGAAGGCGGTGTCGGTGCCGGAGGGTGGGGCGAAGCCGGGGAGCTGCCAGCACGTCCGGCTGTTCTAAGGGGCGCTCACGGTGAAGTGCCGGGTGGCTGAGGCGTCGTTGACGGCGTCGGAGAGCGTGATGGTGACGTCGCCCTCCTCGATGAAGTAGAGCGAGGGGATGACGCCGCCATAGAACTCGGCCTCATCGCTGAGATCGTAGACGTTCTGGGCGGGGACGACCGTCTGGGCGGGGACGGCTTCGAAGCCGGTCCCGATCTCTCCGGCGAGGCGGTTCCCGTCAGAGTCGAGCGGGATGCCGCGCCAGGCGAGCTGTGTCCCCTCCGTGACATCGACGAAGC
>JBEIQZ010000180.1:0-10179 GCA_040376255.1 Alphaproteobacteria bacterium | reverse complement strand
GGGGGGGGGGGGGGGGGCCCCGGCCCCCCCCCCCCCCCCCCCCCCACCCTCCACCTTCAGAGCGGGATATTTCCATGCTTGCGCGGCGGGTTGGTGTCCCGCTTGTCCTGGAGCGAGTCGAAGGCGTCGATGAGCCGGGCGCGCGTGTCGCGCGGCACGAGGATCTCATCGATGAAGCCGAGCTCGGCGGAGCGGAGCGGGTTGGCGAAGCGCTCCTTGTAGGCGGCGACGAGCTCGGTCTTCTTGGCGACCGGGTCAGCGGCCTCGCTGATCTCGCGGCGGTGGATGATGTTGACGGCGCCGTCGGGGCCCATGACGGCGATCTCGGCGGTGGGCCATGCGAAGTTGTAGTCGGCGCGGAGGTGCTTGGAGTTCATGACGCAGTAGGCGCCGCCGTAGGCCTTGCGGGTGATGAGGGTGATCTTGGGGACGGTGGCCTCGGCGAAGGCGTAGAGGAGCTTGGCGCCGTGGCGGATGATGCCGCTGAACTCCTGGGCGGTGCCGGGGAGGAAGCCGGGGACGTCCTCGATGACCCAGAGGGGGATATTGAAGGCGTCGCAGAACCGGATGAAGCGCGCGGCCTTGACGGAGGCGTCGACGTCGAGGACGCCGGCGAGGTGGGCGGGCTGGTTGGCGACAATGCCGACGGAGCGCCCGCCGAGGCGGCAGAAGCCGATGACGATGTTGGCGGCGTAGGAGGGCTGGATCTCCAGGAAGCTGCCCTGATCGACGACGACCTCGATCAGCTCCTTGATGTCATAAGGCTTGTTGGGGTTGGCGGGGACGAGCTCATCGAGGGCGGGGCAGACGCGGTTGGGCGGGTCATCGCTCTTGGCCGGCGGCGGATCGTCCTGGTTGTTGGAGGGGATATAGCTGTGGATGGCGCGGATGGCGGCGAGGGTAGCCTGCTCGTCGTCGCAGGCGAGGTGGGCGACGCCGGAGAGGGTGTTGTGGGTCTCGGCGCCGCCGAGGCGCTCCTGGGTGACCTCCTCGTGGGTGACGGCCTTGATGACGTCGGGGCCGGTCACGAACATGAAGGAGGTGTTCCGCGTCATGACGATGAAGTCGGTGAGGGCGGGCGAGTAGACGGCGCCCCCGGCGCAGGGGCCGAGGATGGCGGTGAGCTGGGGGACGACGCCGGAGGCCAGGGTGTTGCGGAGGAAGATATCGGCGTAGCCGCCGAGGGACTCGACGCCCTCCTGGATGCGGGCGCCGCCGGAGTCGTTGAGGCCGATGACCGGAGCGCCGTTCTTCATCGCGAGATCCATGATCTTGCAGATCTTGCGGGCGTAGGCGCCGGAGAGGGTGCCGCCGAAGACGGTGAAGTCCTGGGCATAGACATAGACGAGGCGGCCGTCGATGCGGCCGTAGCCGGTCACCACGCCGTCGCCGGGGATGCGCTTCTGATCCATGCCGAAGTCATTGCACCGGTGGACGACGAAGCGATCGAGCTCGCGGAAGGTGCCAGGATCGAGGAGCGCGTCGACGCGCTCGCGGGCGGTGAGTTTTCCACGGGCATGCTGCCTGGCGATGGCGTCCGCGCCGCCGCCCTGCAGGGCGGTCTCATTGAGGCGGGCCAGCGCATCGAGGATCTTCTGACGTTCGGCGTCCACGGGCTCTCCGGAGGGGTGCCGATCTAACCGGATTCAGAGTATAGTACAGGGTTGACGGAGTACCGGATGCGCCTGATTGCCCTGATGATGCTGCCTTTGATGATCGCCTGCCCGACGACCAAGCCCGAAGACGACACCGGCACGATCGCTGACGACAGCGGCACCACGGGGAACACGTACTTTGAACCGGGCTGCATCACGGTCGATGGCGGCGGCGGCTACAAGTATCTGCAGGACGCGATCACGGCGGCGGCGGACGGCAGCGTGATCGTGCTGTGCGACGGCACCTACGAAGAGGCGGTGACGGTGGACAAGGCCGTCGAGATCGCTGGCGCGAGCCGGGGCGGCGTCATCCTGAGCGCCCCGGCGGCC
Organism: Alphaproteobacteria bacterium; assembly: GCA_040376255.1. Taxonomy (GTDB): domain Bacteria; phylum Myxococcota_A; class UBA796; order UBA796; family SXON01; genus JBEIQZ01. The sequence goes on along the minus strand of JBEIQZ010000180.1, from coordinate 8,194 downwards.
TCGGCGGCGCTGACGATCACCGGCAGCGGGGTGGACGTCCACACGCTGACCATCCAGAGCGGGAAGGACGGCGTGGTGTTCGAGGCGGGCGCCTCGGGCCGGGTGGCGGACTTCAGCATGGACGCGGTCTCGAACTACAGCGTCTCCTTCGCCGGTCCGGCGGACGCGACGGTGGAGGACTGCGCGATCACCAACAGCGCCTACACCGCGATCAAGGCCAACGGCGGCCGCGCGACGGTGGCCCGCTGCACGATCAGCAATTCGGCGAGCGTCGCGGTGGACATCCTCGGCGGGGCCGACGTCGTGCTGGACAGCAACATCATCGAGGGCGTCACCGCGACCACCGAGGAGGACGGCAACGCGATCCTCGCCGACGGATCGACCCTGACGATGCTGAACAACCAGATCCTCGGCGCGGACGGCTTCGGCGTCAACGCAGACGCGACCGACGTCAGCATGACCGGCGACACCATCCAGGACACCATCGTGGCGGTGCGGGTGGTGGACGGCGAGTTCGCCGGGAGCGGGCTCACCATCACTGAGAACCTGCTGCTCGGCATGATCCTGGCGAACCCCGGCTCCATCTCGCTCTCCGACTCGGTGATCTCGGTCGCCGACAACAGCGCCTGCGTGAACGACTACGCGGGCTTCTGGACGGACGGCAGCATCGCCTGCGGCGGCGTCTACGCGGGCGGCCTGACGATGGACTTCAGCAACGTCACGGTGTCCGGCTATGACACCTACGGGATGATGGTCATCACCTACGACGGGACGGCCACCCAGACCCTGAACAACGTGACGCTGAGCAACACGGGCCGCGTCGGGCTGGTCCTGACGCCGGGCGAGGGCGAGGCGACGATCACCGGCGGCAGCATCACCGGGACGCGCGAGATCGAATTGCCAGAACCCTGCGCGGACGGCGACGCGGGCCAGTACTCGCTGAACTACTCTGCCGCGCTGTACCTGCTGGGCGGGGCGGTCACCATCGACGGCATGGACATCTCCGACAACACGGGCTGGGGGATCGCCGCCAGCGAGACGACGACCAACCTGCGGAACAGCACGCTCAGCCAGAACGGCTGCGCCGGCATCGTCAACCTCGTCGGGAGCCTCAACGCCGACAACAACCACTTCACCGGCGGTCGTCAGCTCGGCGCGGTCTGGGACTATGGCGGTTCGACGGTGCTGACCAACAACACCTTCTCTGACAGCCTCGACGTCGTGCGCTACGAGTTCGAGCCGTACATCTACGAGTACAGCGGCTACGGCCTCGACGTGCAGGCGTACACCACCTCCTCGGTCGTCATCGACGGCAACACCTTTGAGAACGGCGAGCAGAGCCTCAGCATCTCTCAGGTCGGCAGCGTCCAGGTGAGCAACAACACCTGGAGCAATTACAACGGGGTCACGCTGAACATCAATGACTGCGGATCAGCCACCCTGGAGAACAACTCCGTCACCGGCAGCTACGGCTACACGCTCTCTGCCTACAACAGCAGCTACGCGACGCTGGAGCTGAGCGGCCTCACCGTCACCGACAGCCGCCCCTCCTCCACCAGCTCCCGCACCTTCGACCGGGACGGCAACCTCGTCGATGAGTACTCCTACGAATCGACCGCCTACGAGATGATCTACGCCTCCAGCCTCGGCCTCGACATCACCGATCTCACCATCTCCGGGATCGACACCACCTACGTCCTCTACGCCTTCGACAGCGCGATCGCGGTGGACGGCGCCTCCCTGGACGACGCCTACAGCTTCCTGTACGGCTCCTGGAGCGCCAGCGCGCCCGACGTCCTGCTGGAGAACGTGGAGATCGGGACGATGGACTACACGCTGGCCCAGATCTACAACTACACCGCCTCGACCGGGACAGTTGTGGTTCAGGACAGCTCAGTGGCGTCGGCCAGCACCGGGCTGATGCTCTACGGGCAGCTCGACGTAGAGCTGGACGGGTTCACCCTGGACAGCGCCACCGGCAACGGCCTGACCATCTCCACGCTCAGCACCGACGTCGACGGCGACGGCCTCACCGACGTCCTCACTGCGGATCACGTCCGGATCACGGACACCGTGATCGGCACCGCAGGCACCTACGGCGCATTGATCGCCGCCGGAGATGTCGAGATCGACGGGCTGGACATCGGCTACGCCTACGTGGACGGCATCAACATCACCGCCCCGCTGATCTCGATCACCGGCAGCGACGCCGCCTCTCTGGTCGGCAACGGCGTGACGCTGACCGGCGGAGACCTCGACGTCACCGGCAATAATTTCTCCGGCAACAGCGGGTACGGGATGGTCTGCAACGGCGTGACCATCACCGCCTGCTCAGGCAATGATCTGACCGGCAACCTGCTGGGGACGCACCTCGGCTGCGACGACGCCTGCGGGATGTGATCCGGGGATGTGATCCGGGGCCGGGTCAGCGCACCGGGATGCGATCCGCCCCGGCCTCGACGAGCGCCGGGGGCAGGAGCGGCCACCAGCCGCCTGATGCGACCGGCTGACCATCGACCCGCAGCTCCAGGGTGATCGGGGGGGGGTGTCCGCCGACGCTGAGCGGGACGCCCCGGTCGGTGCGGACGGCGATCCCGCTGCCGACGACCGCGCCGGCGCCGTGGATCAGATCGCCCGGCAGCGGCAGGAACCCGGGCAGCGCGGGCGCGCGGCTGCCTGAGGCGGTGCTGGGAGCCTCCACCCGCACCCGCACCGGATCGAGCAGCACGACCTCCTCCCCGGCGCGCAGGGTGAACGGCCCGACGCTGGTGTCGCAGGGCGCTCGGGCGACGAGGGTCAATTCGATGTTGCGGAGGAGCAGATCCCGCTCCTCATGGCGATCCTCGACAATGCGCACCGCCTCCAGGCAGCCGGTCTCCGGCTGGGCGATCTGGAGGGTGGGGATCAGCTCCGGCAGGCTCATGAGGCCGAAGGTGAGGACGAAGCGGCTGCCGATGAACACGGCGCCGTCGGGTCCGTCGGCGTGGGCGATGAGCTGCTGTCGCGGGAGGATGCCCTGGAAGGCGGGATCATCGCGCCAGGGCAGGAAGTCGGGATCGGCGGCGGCGCGGAGGGCGGAGGTCTCCTTCAGATCGATGGCGCGGCTCAGATCCTGGGCGGCCTCGATGCTGCGACCGGCGCGGGCGCGGTAGGCGGCGCGGTTGTACCAGCCGATCCCGGACTCCGGCTGCTCGCGGAGCAGGGCGGTCAGCACGGCGTCGGCCTCCTCCAGCCGTCCGGCGTTGGCGAGGGCGCTGGCCTGCCAGAGCGGCAGGGCGCTGGAGCGGGGATCGAGGGCCTGCGCCTGGGCGAAGGCGGCGGCGGCCTGCGCGTCATCGCGCGCGGCCAGCGCGGCGCGGCCCTGATCGTAGGCGGTGAGGGCGTCCTGATAGGGCTTGAGCGCCGGATCGGTGCAGCCGGACAGCAGCCACAGCCCGAGGAGGCCCCTGAGGGGGACAGCCGGGCTCATGCGCAGATCGCCCCGACCTGGCGACCGGCGCCCGCCGGATCGCGCCGGTGCGACCAGAGGCCGGGGGTGCAGCGCGTACAGGGGCCGACCTGCTCGGCCTGCACCCCGGCGGCGCGCAGGATGTCCAGGTTGACCTTGCGGAGATCGACCTGCCTGCCCTCCCGCCAGCCGGGGGCGGCGGCGACCCGTGAGAGCCCGTCGATCACCTCCTCCCCGACCTCATAGCAGCACGGGCCGATGGCGGGGCCGACGGCGGCGCGCAGGGTGCCGGGGGCGGCGCCGAGCGCGGCGAGGCGCTGCAGGGTGTGGCGCACGATGTCGGCGGCGGTCCCCCTCCAGCCCGCGTGGACGGCGGCGACCAGCCAGCGATCCCCGACGCGGCCCTCGATCAGGATCGGCACGCAGTCTGCGACCCGGACCGCCACGACCTGTCCGGGGGACGCGCCGATCAGGGCGTCCCCTTCGGCGGCGCCTTCCCCGGCGACATGGATCGCGTTCCCGTGAACCTGCCGGAGCATGAAGAGCTGACGCCCCTGCAGGCGCGCGAGGAGGCGGCTGGCCGGATCCGGCGGCGCGCCCATAAAATCGCCATCATCGACGCCGGTGAAGGCGTGGGGCCGGGAGAGGAGCGTGGAGCGGTACACCTTTTCTTTCTATCTCTCTCTGCCGATCCAGGCTTCTGTCTGCTATACGATCATCCCATGCTGCTGCTGCTCTTCGGATGTCAGGGCGAGAGCGGGAACCCCTATTCGCTCACGCTCGCGCCCTACCTGCCGCTCAACCAGAGCGGGCTGTTCGACACCATCGCCGATCTCCAGCTGGAGCTGCTCGACGCAGACGGGGTGCGCACCGACACCCTGGAGCTGGGCGGCCCGACCGGGGCCAGCGTCTCGACGGACGGCCCGGACTTCAGCGCCGGGATGATCCGGCTGATCGGGCAGGCAGACGGGCTCCCGGTGGCGTGGGGGCAGACCGCAGAATTCACCCATGAGCAGCAGCAGGAGCTGTCGCTGCTGGTCTCCTCTGCAGAGAGCATCGGCTGGTTCCAGCCGACGGACGGGCGCTACGGATCAGCGCTGACGGCGCTCGGGGGCGGACAGTTCTGGCTGAGCGGCGGGCAGACGCTCGACACCGCCGATCCGCGCGCCTGGCCGGAGACGACCGGGGACATCCTGCTGCTGTCGCTCGCCGATCAGGCGCTCTCCTTCACCGGTTATGCCGCGCTCCCCGAATACCCCGATCCCGCCTGCGATGCAGAGCCGTGCGCGACGCTCACCGCCCGCACCGGCCACAGCCTGATCCGGCTCGGCGGCGTGGACGAGGGGAGGCTGCTGCTGACCGGCGGAGCGTCTCAGTGGCGCAGCGTAGCGGGCTATAGCAACTTCGGCTTTGACGAGGAGGCCGGCTTCATCACCGACGACGCCCGGATCTACGATCCGGAGACGGAGACCTGGGAGCAGCTCACCCACGAGGAGGATCGCAACAACCCTGAGATGCCCTACCGGGCGTTCCACCTGGCGATCCCGATGCAGGACGGCGGGGTCGCGCTCTGGGGGGGCTTCAGCAACGACAACTTCCCCTCAGAGAACATCTTCATCGAGGTGCTGTCCACCGGCGCGCGGGCGTTCACCAAGCTGGAGGCGCCGGAGCCTATCCCCGGCCCGCTGTGGGCGGCGGGGGCGCCGACTGAGAACGGCGCGGTCATCTGCGGCGGCGTCTCCGCGCTCGGCGATTACAACCTCGACGCCAACACCGTCTGCATGCGCGTCGTGAGCGCGACCACCGTCGAGACCTTCGACCCGCTCCCGAAGCCCCGCGCGGGCCACGCGATGATCACCCTCCCCGACAAGCGCATCCTGCTCACCGGCGGCGCGGAATTGCCGTTCGCAGATGAGCTCACGCTGAACGGAACCTACCTGCGCGGCGAGCCTGCCAGCGCGGACATCATGATCTACACCGACGGCCAGGGCTGGCAGTACTACCCGGACAAGCTGAGCGGGGGGCGGGCCGGCCACCGGATGGCGATACTGCCGGACGGGCGCGTCCTGCTCTACGGCGGCGCCAGCCACTTCTCCCCCAACTCCCTGCCGGTCCCGGCCAGCGGCGCGCTCGAATTCCGCTGCGCCGAGATCCTCGATCCGACCACCCTCTCGGCGACCCCGGTGGACGGATGCCCGGAGGGGGTGTTCCAGCCAGCGCTGGCCGCCGATCCTGCGCTGGGGGTGGTGGCGGTGGGCGGGCTGCTCGACGGGCTGAAGCCGGGGCTCGGCGTGGCGTTCTTCCCCGGCGATCCGCCCTCCCGGTAGCCCGGCAGGCGATACGCATTTCCTGCGCTGCTGTCAGCCGCGCTGATATCAGCCCAGCAGGGCGAGCAGCGCCGGGAGCCCGCTGGCCAGATCGTCGATGAGCAGATCCGGCCTCGCGGCCTCCAGCGACTCCGGGCTGGCGAACCCGGTGCGGACCGCGACGGCGAGGGCGCCGCCGGCGCGGGCGCAGGCGACGTCCTTCGGGGTGTCCCCGATGACGATGACGCGATCCACCGCGCCCCACTCCGCCTCGGCGCGACGGCGGGCGATGGGGCAGAGCGCGTCCCGGTCGGTGTGGTCGTCCCCGAAGGCGCCCGGCGCCTCCCACCACAGCCCGATGGCCGAGAGCTTCAGCTCCGCTCCGGCGCGCCAGTTCCCGGTGAGGAGCCCGGCGCGGGCGCGATCCGCGCAGGCGCGCACCGCCGCGTGGACGCCGGGGAGCGCGCAGGCGCGGCCGGGGGTGAGCCGGGCGCGCAGCTCCGCGAAGTAGCGGTGCCGGAGCGCCGGGCGATCAAAGGCGCCGAAGCGGTCGCTCACCCGATCCATGATCCAGCCGTCCGTGGCGCCGGAGAGATCGACGTGCCGGGTCGCCTGCTCCCAGCCGTGGAGGGCGGCGAAGGCGGCGTCCAGCGCCTGACGTCCGGCGCCGCCGGTTGTCAGCAGCGTCCCGTCAATATCAAAAAGCACAAGCGTCTGAGATCCCATTGCCAGATCCGCCTCCACTGCGGTACGATCCCTGTGTGGGCACCAAGATCAGGGTCTATCATCCCGGATATCCGGTCGGCTGGCTGGATCGGCTCTATGACTTCTTCTCCGGACACACCATCGAGGCGCGTCCGGCGGGGGTGGACTGGACGCTGTTCAACCGCACCTCGCTGCGGACGGTGCGGGGGTTCCTCGACGAGGTGAACACCATCGCGCTGCTCGGAGACGAGATGGTGCGCGTGGAGTCGGCGTGGCGCATGGCGGAGGGCACGGAGGGCCGGCGGGCGCAGGCGGAGTCGCTGACCGGGCGGCTCCGCGCGGGGCAGGTGCTCCCCGGGGGCGGGCGGGCGCCGCTGACGGCGCGGTGGTACCAGTTCGAGCCGATGCCGGGCGGGACGCGCCTGCTGATCCGCCTCACCCATGCGCCGAACCCAGGCCTCCGGATCTACCTGTCGGGGAACCTCAACGAGAAGGAGGACGGGGCCTGGCTGGACTATGCGGTGGGCCTCTGAAGGCCCGGATCACGCCGCGCCGCTCAGGAAGGCCGCGCTGTGCGCCTTGAGCAGCGTGAGGAGCCGGGCATCGACGAGGTGATCGATGGCGGCGCCCTCGCGGAGCAGCTGGCGGATGAGCGTGCTGCTGATGGCGGGGAAGGTGGGCGAGCCGGGGACCTCGGGGTGACCGGCTCGCCCGACGACGATGGGAGCGTAGTCGCGCTCGATGCGCTCCCACTCGCGCCAGAGGTGGACGGTGGGGAGGGCGTCGGCGCCCATGACCCAGCGGAGGCGGTGCTGCGGGTGGCGGCGCTGGAGCTGATCGAGGGTGTGGATGGTGTAGGAGGGCGCCTCCAATTCCCGCTCGATCCCGCAGACCTTCGCCCAGGGGCCGAGCGAGTCCGCCACGCAGCGGCAGGCGTCCATGCGGAGATCGAAGGGGGCCAGCGGCTTGTCGAAGGCGTGATCGAAGGCGGGGACCCACCAGACCTCATCGGCCCGCCCGGTCCAGCGGAGCCACGCAGCGACCATGGCGTGGCCGATGTGGGGGGGGTTGAAGCTGCCGCCGTAGATTGCGACCTGCATCTGTACTCCAGGCGTGATATCGGATTGCTGCTGTGATCCGCCTCTACCATGTCGTCAAGAGCTATGGAGACCGCGACGCCCTGCGGGATATCTCCTTCCATGTCGAGAAGGGCGAGATGGTGTACCTGACGGGTCCATCAGGCGCCGGAAAATCGACGCTGCTGAAGATGCTCTACGGCGCCGAGGGGCCGACGAGCGGCAAGGTGCTGATCGGGGGCATCGACATCACGCACATGCCGGTGAGCCGGATGCCGATGGTCCGCCGGAACGTCGGGGTGGTGTTCCAGGACTTCAAGCTGCTGCCGCACCGGACGGTGGGGGCGAACGTGGCGCTGGCGCTGGAGGTGATCGGGGCGAGCGAGGAGCAGATCCGGCGGCGCGTCCCGGCGGTGCTGAACATCGTGGGGCTGCGCGGGCGGGAGGAGACGCTGGCGGGCGTGCTGTCCGGCGGCGAGCAGCAGCGCGTGGCCATCGCGCGGGCCATCGTGAACGACCCCGCGATCCTGCTGGCCGATGAGCCGACCGGCAACCTCGACGGCTCCATGGCGGTGGAGGTGCTGGAGATCCTCACCGCGATCAACCTGCGCGGGACGACCGTGGTGGTCGCCACCCACGACATCGGGCTGATGGATCGG
>JBEIQZ010000753.1:0-2179 GCA_040376255.1 Alphaproteobacteria bacterium | reverse complement strand
CCGCCCCGCTCCGGCGAAGATCCGACGGTGATGATGGCCAACCCGGATCTCCCTTCGCCCAACACGGAAGAGGAAGAGGAAGAGAGCGGCAATTCCATCGTGCTGATCGGGGTCGGCGGCCTCGGGGTGTTCCTCATCGGGCTGATCGGGACGCTGCTGATCGCCGGGAGCATCTGGTGGTACCAGTCGGGGCGCTCCATCGGCGACACGATCCCGCCGGGGACGGTCGCTGCCACCGCTGACCGGCCGCCCGTCCTGCCGAAGCCCGCGCCGCAGCCCGCGCCGCAGCCCGCGCCGCAGCCCGCGCCGCAGCCCGCGCCCGTCCCGACCACCTCCCTCGCGGTCACCGTCCCCGGCGCCGGGATCCAGTGGATCCGCATCGAGCGGCCGGACGGGGAGCAGGCCGCCAAATCCAACGGCGACCTCAACGCCAGCCTGCCCGCCGGAGACTACCGGCTGGTGCTGAAGCTCGTCGGGCGTCCCGCCCTCTCCGCCGCGCTCTCTCTCCCTGCCTCCGGTCTCGCGCTGAGCTGCAACATCCAGAAGGACAGTACAGCCACCTGTACCGGGGATAAAAAACCGTTGCTCCTCCAGCCCTGACGGAACGAAATGCCCGACCAGCCTCCTGTCCCGCCCGCTCCTGCTGAACCTCCTGCGCTCCCCGGCGCCGCTCCCGGCACCGCCCCCGGCGCTCCAGCCGTAACAGATGCGGACTTTGCGCTCCAGATCCGCCAGCACGCGCTCACCGCCTGGGAGGAGAGCGGCCCGGCGCTCAAGACGTCGCTCGACCAGAAGCTCTGCATCGCCTTCCTCGGCTCGGCCAGCTCCGGCAAGGACAGCGCGATCCAGGCGATGTTCGGCATCGACTTCGGCGAGATCAGCCCCATCCCCGGCTCCACCGACCGGCTCCGCGTCGTGCCGCTCGATGAGGCGGAGCGCGTGCTGCTCATCAATGCGCCCGGCTTCGGCGATCTCCGCGCTGATGTCGACGCTGTCGCGCGCAAGATCCTCGACTCGCTCGACATCATCGTCTACCTCGTCAACTGCGAGGGCGGCGCCACCATCGACGAGCGCCGCGACCTCGACATGCTCCGCGCCCTCGGCCGCCCCCTGCTCGTCTGCCTCAACAAGGTCGACCTCATCCGGCCCCACCAGCGCGACGCCTTCGTCAAGGCCACCCTCGCGCAGCTCGGCATCTCCCCCGAGCAGGCCGCCACCCTCGCCGTCGTCTGCGCCTTCGATCCCCTCCCCCAGCTCTCCCCCGAGCCCATCGGCGTACAGGCGGTGGTGGACTGGATCTCCAACCAGCTCGCCCGCTCCGGCAAGGATCTCATCTTCGCCAAGAACCTGCGGAACAAGTCCGCTGCCTGCGAGCCGATCATCCAGAAGGCTGCCCAGACTGCCGCCATCGCCGGGGCCGTCCCCATCCCCGGCGCCGACCTCGCCGCCGTCACCGCCATCCAGATCCGGCTCATCCGCGACATCGCCGCGATCCACGGCCACCCGATGGATCGCGAGATCGCCGTGTTCATCGTGTCGCAGATCCTGTCAGGCGGGATGCGCGGGTTCGTGAAGTGGGGCGCTGAGGCGCTGAAGGCCGCCGGGTGGCTCCCTGGAGCGCAGATCGTGGAGGCGGCGATCCTCGCGGTGGGGGCGGTCGTGGCAGGGGCGACGACGTTCGGGGTCGGGAAGGCGTCGGTGGCGTGGTTCCAGGCGGGGGGGAAGGTCGATACGGCGAAGTTGCGGGAGGTGTTTGACGGGGCGGCGTGGGAATACTCGAAGCGGATGTCGAAGGGGGTGACGGGGCGGTGAGGGGCGAAAGGCGAAAGGCAAAACGCAACCACGGAAGCACGGAAGCACGGAGGAACACAAAAAAAGGCAAAAGGCAAAAGGCAAAGGAGGGAGAGGATGGAGGGGGATGGGGCGGGGGTGCCGGTGTTGGCCGGGGAGGGAGAGGCGGAGCTGAGGAGGCTGCTGCAGCGGTGTCACCGGGATGAGCTGGTGCCGCTGGCGCGGATGTTGAAGGTGGATACAGCGCTCGGGCTGGGGAGCCTGGCGGAGAACCTGGACATCACGCTGAGGCGGAAGGCCAGCCACGGGGTCGGGAATATTGTGAAGCGGCGGGGGCAGGGGCGGGGGTACCGGGAGATATTGGAGGAGGTGGTACGGGAGAACGGGG
>JBEIQZ010000731.1:0-2355 GCA_040376255.1 Alphaproteobacteria bacterium | reverse complement strand
GTCAGCCTGTTACGCGCTGTTACCCGTAACAGCAGCGGCGCCCCGCCCTGCACAGGCGCTGCACACCGCCGCCGCAACCGGCACACCGCCTGCACCGGATCAGCACACCTGCGGCTCCTCCGGCTCAGGCTCTGGCTCAGGCTCCTCCGGATCAGGCTCCTCCGGATCAGGCTCCGGCTCAGGCTCCGGCTCAGGCTCCCCCGGGAACCGTATCCGCGTCGGGTAGTCCTGCGGCGAGGGGTGGCCTCTGTGCAGGATCACCCTGCCGTCGGGCCGGACGAGGATGCTGTCGTCCTCCCAGTGCGCGTGGGCGTACCAGTACCAGCCTGTCGTGTAGAGCGCCCCCCACAGCGTCCCGTCGTCGCGCACGAAGCGCCCCGGCAGGTTGCGCCGATCAAAGAACAGCGGCGTCCGACCTGGCACCGCATCGACCGCCTGCCACCACGCCTGGAGCGCCTCATGCGTCATCCTGGGGAACCAGAACCAGAATGCGAAGCCGAACTCCTCGCTGAGCAGCACGAAGAAGCGCCGCTCGATCTCGCGCTTCGTCGGTTGATTTTTCTCCCGGGTTCTCCCCCGCGCCGCTCTGCCCGGATCAGCCATTGAGCAGCCCTGACAGCAGCGCCAGCCCGTCCAGCGGGCTCCCGCGCACGGCCCCCGGCGCCTGCCGGTGCGCGACGAGCAGGTGGGCGAACAGCGAGGCCGAGAGCATATCGACGAGCCGATCCACCGGGAGCTGCTCCCCCGGCCGCCCCCGGTGCCGGAGCCAGTCCAGCGAGGCCGCCTCCACCGCCCCCAGCCACGCGCGCGCCGCCACCCGGTGCGCCACCGACTCCGGCGCGATCCGGGCCGACTCCAGCAATTGCGCCACGATGGCCGCCCGCGTGCGCTCCAGGATCTCCGACACCGCCCCGTCCGCCCCGCCGCTCATCAGCGCCAGCCAGGCGTCGGCATGCTGCGCCACGAACCCCAGGTAGGCGCGAAGCCCCGCCCGCGCGTTCTCCACGCCGGATCGGGCAGGATCGGGCAGGATCGCCTCCAGCAATTGGCCGGCCGCCTCCTGGATCACTGCCGCAAAGAGCTCCTTCTTGTTGCGGAAGTAGTGGTACAGCAGCCCCTTCGAGATCCCGGCGTCCTCCGCGATCCGGTCGATCGACACCTCCTCATAGGGCAGCGCCGAGAACAGCCGCAGCCCCACCGCGAGGATCTGCGCCTGCCGCTGATCGCGCGACAGGTAGCGCCCGCCCCGCTCCGCCTCGCCCCGCTCCGCCTCGCCCTGGACGGGCGGTGTGTCCGGGCGTGTGTCCGGGTGTGTGTCCGGTGCGCCCTCAGCCGCGCCGCCCGCCCCTGTCCCGCGCTCCCCCATCGCCGCCTCCCGCAGCAGCCTCCGCGCCGCTCCCTCCCTCTTGACACGGCGCGCGCCCGGTGTAAACTTGAACCTTATTCAATTCTGGAGACCGCATGACCGTCCCGCTGATCCGGAAGCCGGAATTCGACTTCGATCTCCCGCGCTACTGGCACGGGGGCAGCCTCCGCGCCACCCACCTCGCCAACGCCATAAACTTCGTGTTCCCGGCGGGCGAGCGCTTCTTCATCCGCTCCGTGCGCCACTGGCTGCCGCAGATCACCGACCCCGTCCTGCGGGCGCGGGTCGACGCCTTCATCGGCCAGGAGGCGCAGCACCAGCGCGCGCACCTCGCGGTCTTCAAGGGGCTGGAGCAGCACGGTTTTGAGATCCAGAGCTTCCTCGACTGGTACGAGCGCGTCGCCTACGGCCACATCGAGCCGATGACCCCGCCGATCCTGCGCCTCGCCACGACCGCCGCGCTCGAACACTTCACAGCAACCTTCGGGGAGCTGGCGCTCGGCACAGAGCTGCTGGACCCGGCCCACCCGGTGATGCAGAAGCTGCTCCGCTGGCATGCCGCTGAGGAGATCGAGCACCGGGACGTGGCGTTCGACGTGCTGATGCAGGTGGACGACCGCTACATCGTGCGGTTCATCGGCTTCCTGATGGCGCTCGGCACGATCCTTTCCTTCTGGGCGGTCGGCTTCCGCCACCTGATGCGCCAGGAGCCGCCCCGCGCCGCGCCAGTGGCGAGGGTGATGCCGCCAGACGCGCCCGCGCCCGCGTCGCCCGTGGACAACTCCACGCCGCCGCTGGAGCCGGCGCCGGGGGAGCCCAGCAACAGGGCGCCCGACGCGCCCTCGGGCGTGGTGGCACCCGACAGCAGAGCCAGCGCGCCGCCCGCGCCGCCCGCCTGCGCGGCGCCGCCGCTGATGGACACCGCGCCGCCCTCGCCGCCGCCGTAGGCGCCAAAGGAAGAGTGCCCGCCGCCGCCCGCGCTGATGCGC
>JBEIQZ010000800.1:0-1848 GCA_040376255.1 Alphaproteobacteria bacterium | reverse complement strand
GGTGTACCAGATCCGGGCGCGCGAGCTGGGCGTGGCACACTACGGCGTCAGATACATGGGGACGGCGCGGGGCTGGTTCTCACACTTCGACGAGCCTGGGGGGCTGCTGGATGCCTACGCCTCCATCGACAACGGGATCTTCGGCGGTCTGGTCGATACGGTGCTTGGTCAGAGCTACAGCTATCGGGGGCTGATGCGGCATTTTGCGCCAGAGGTCTACGATCTGCTCGCGCCCACCAGCCGCGCGTTCCCCGCCTCCAGGATCCCGTTCGGCTTCAAGACGAAGGCGGGCGTGGGGTTCTGCGCGCTGTACTGCCCCGGCTCGTTCGGGATACGCCGGGAGGTGGTCAGTCAGGTGCAAATCCAGGCATCCCCCAGGGGGAACCTCGTCATCGAATATGTCATACAGGGCAAGCGCAAGCCGCTCAGCGTGACCATCAACGGCAATGAGCAGCAGTTTGTGGCGTTGCTGGCGGGGCTGGAGGACAGGCTGCACTATCAGCCCTACGCGAGCGCGCGAGGCACCATCCTGCACAGGATGTTCGACACCGCGTCCAAAGCGCAATTCCTGTACCGTCTGCGGGAGTGGCTGCGGTGGGAACCGGTGCAGCCGATCTGGCTGGGGTACGGTGGCCTGGACATTCCAGAGGACTACTACGCCTCCGATTGGGCCACGACGCCTCTCCTGCGCGAGCTGGAGATGGTGGTCGAGGAGAAGGCGCCGAGGCTGGTCAGCGAAGTCGAACCGCTGATTACCGGCGCCTGGGATGTGTCGCAGGTGAATCGGGTAGACGCGGCGATCCAGCGGGCGATACCGGACAGCGGCCACGGGATGCGGCTCGACGTGATCCGCGCGCTCATGCGGCATGTGGTGTAACGATGAGGATGGACGCAGAGAAGGTGGTGGATGTGATCGGGGCGCAGATGCGGGTGGCGCCGCCTGCGGGGGTGGACGCCGCCTATGCCGAGGGCTTCCTGGCGCGGAACCGGGCCGGGCTGGTGGTGCAGCTCCGGGCCGGGCTGGATCAGCTCCAGATCCTCGGCGCCCAGCAGGATCGGCTGGAGGAATGGCGCGAGGATCACCGGCTGCTGAAGGAGGCGCTGCACCTCGCGCGGCAGCAGGTCGATCCGGCCTGGGAGGCGCGGGTCGCCGGGTGGCTACTCACGCACGCGCAGAACGAGGAGCGGGCGCTCGCGGGGATGTGGGTTCACAGCAGCCGCACCCTGGAGGCCGGTCGCCATCGGGCGCACGTCGTTATCGAGCATCGGACGCTGGCGGAAGCGTTGCAGGCAGTCGCGGACGGCGCCCGCCTGAGCGAGCAATTGCACGACGAGCTGGAACACCATCTGCGCGAGGAGGAGGCGGCCTTTCCGTTCCTGCGCCCCGCCGCCTTCCCCTACACGTCCTGCGGCATCACGCAGGCCGACCTCGAGGGGCAGCAGGCAGCGATCCGGAGGGCGAAGGACGCTGCGCGGCGGGCCGGAGCAGCTCGGACATGAAGGAGGCCAGCCCGCTCGGCCTGGTCGCAGCGCAGATGCGGGCGCACCTGCCGCCCGGTGTGGACGCAGGCTACCTCGACGGGTTCCTGTCGCGGCACCGGGATGCGCTGGTGGCGCAGCTCCGGCCCGTGTCGGCGCGGGTGGTGCTGGTGGGGTGCGGGGAGCGGAAGGCGGCGGAGGCGGCCCCGGCGCGGGCGCTCTACACCGGCTCGTTGACGCGGGCGGCGATGCGGCATGCCGACCGGGCAGGCCATCCCTGGTTCATCGTGTCGGTGCTGTGGGGGCTGGGGCTAGTCGAGCCGTGGGAGGTGGTCGAGCCGTACAACGTGCGGTGATGGAGCTGGAGCC
>JBEIQZ010000955.1:0-1094 GCA_040376255.1 Alphaproteobacteria bacterium | reverse complement strand
GGCGGCGGCGCGGAGGGCGGGGAAGGTGGTGGCGGCGGCGAGGAGGTCGCGGGCGCGGGGCATCAGGCCGACTGCTGCCAGGCGTGGAGCATGCGGCCCGCCTCGTCGAGGGCGCGGGAGAGGTGTTCGAGGCCGGAGGGATCGAGCCAGCGGCGGTCGTGCGAGAGGCGGAGGAGCGTGCGGAGGACGGCGAGATCGGCGTCAGCGCGGCGGAGCAGGGCGGGGCGATCTGTGGGCGACCAGCGGGCGCGGATCAGGGCGTCGAGGATGTCGAGGCCGAGGGTGTCGAGGCGGCTGGCGAAGGTGAAGCGGACGGACTTCGGGAAGCGGGCGGTGCGGTCGAGCAGCTCGCCGAGGGTGCGCTCCCAGTGGACGAGGAGGACGGGTTCGCTCACGGGGCGGGCGCGGCAGGATCGGGCGCGGGCATGGCGGCGGCAGGATCGGGCGCGGGGGTGGCGTGGATGCGGATCAGGGCGAGGATCTCTTCGCCGAAGTCTTTTATGCGCTTGTCGCCGACGCCGGGGACGGTGGAGAGGGCGGCGAGGGTGGCGGGCCGCTGGCGGGCGATGTCGGCGAGCTGGTGGTTGGTGAGGAGGATGTAGGCGGGCTGGTTCTTATTTTTTGCGCGGTCGTTGCGCCAGGAGCGGAGGCTGTCGTAGAGCGGCTGATCGGGGGCCGCGACCTCGACGGGGGTGGCGGGCGGATGGGGCAGGTGGACGGGCGGGCGGACGCGGGCGGCGGGGCGCAGCGTCACGACCAGCGCGAGGGTCGGGACTCCGTCCACTGTGAACATATGATCAGATACCGAGAGCGCCTCGTTGTCTTCGAGGAAGGTCTGGACAGGGGTGTCATCGAAGCTGCCAGTCCCGCGGTCGAACGGCAGGCTGAACACCCTTATCTTCATTGTTGTGGCTCTTCTGGCAGAGGATCAGACTGTCTCAGGGGTACTTATCGGCACCCTGGACGGGTTATCAGATCGGGGGCGGGGCGGCAATGGGGAGTTGGAAAAAAATATCGCGCCGATCTCTCCGGGGCATTTTTCGGGTTCACTTCCCCCACGACCCATTTTTTCGCCGCCCATCCCTCCGTTGAAG
>JBEIQZ010000002.1:0-49481 GCA_040376255.1 Alphaproteobacteria bacterium | reverse complement strand
CGAAAGGCGAAAGGCGAAAGCAGGGGGCTTCGCCTGAGGGGACGGGTTCTATTGTGACCCGGACATGGTCAGGCTGTACAGTCCCAGAGAGAAGTGGACTTTTATTGTATATCCACTCGTCGGGACTGTTCCCTGACCCGCCCCGGCTGGCCCGCCGCAAGCGGGCTGTGTACGCAGAGGACGTAAAACCGAAAGAGCCCCCGTCGCTACAGATATTACCGTCCTCTACATTCACCCCCGCAAGGGCCAGCCGTCGCGCCTTAGCGCGGGGGGGAGGCACGGGCCTGCCCCGTGCCGGTGCGGGGGGAGAACCTCCCCCCGCAAAATCACGCCAGGATCTTCTGGAGCTGCATGGCGAGCCCGGTGGAGCCCTTGACCTTGATCTTGCCCATCATGAAGAGGGACATGGCCTTGCCCGGGTTGTCGAGGATGTTCTCCCAGTCGGCCTTGGCGACGGTGATGGTGCAGCCGGGGGCGGCGTCCGCGCCTTCGACGACGGAGCCGGGGGCGGCGCGGAGGTCGAGGGTCCAGGCGCCGGCGCCGGTGATGTCGAAGACGATGGCGTTCTTGACGCTCGCCTGCAGGTCGGGCTTGGCGGCGATCTTGTTGGGGAGGTAGGTGCTGAAGAACTCTGCGGTCTTATCGGCCATGGTGGACTCCTGTGAGGAAGGGGGTGAGAGAGGAAGAGCGGGGAGCGGGAGACTATCTCCCTGAGGGCTTCTCTGGCAACCGTCCGAGCCAGTTCTTGAACGGGAGCGGCGCGGGCAGGGCGTCGGGCCACGGGGCCTCTACGGCGCGCTGGGCGCGGGCGCGGCGGGCGGCGGGGGAGGGGAGGGGCCAGAGGCGGCGGCGCCAGCGCCCCGGCGTCCCGGCGGCGAGGAGGTCGAGGAGGTCATCGGCGGCGAAGGTGTCCGGCCCCTGGAGCTCGCCGGTGTGGCGGAGGAGGGCGGCGCGGGCGGCGTCCTCGACCCAGAGCGGGCGGAACGGCGGCAGATCGCGGTCGATCCAGACGGTCTCCCCGGCGCGGAGGGCGGTGAGTGCGGCGCGGGCGGGCGAATCGTTGCCGAACAGCAGGGGGAGGCGCAGGACGGGGACAGGGAACTTCCGGGTGGCCTCATCGAAGGCGGCGAGATCGTCGCAGGGGAGGGCGGCGGGGAGCGGCCCGCAGCACAGGACATCGGCCTGAGCGTCGAGCAGGCGGGAGAGCAGATCGGGCAGGAAGCGGCCCCAGACCGCCCCGCCGGACTCCTGCGGGCCGGGGCCGACGGCGATCCAGACCTGCTGCTGGCGCTGGAGGCTCAGGTCGCGGATCGAGCACCACAGGCCGGGGTGGGCGCGCGGGGTGCGGGAGCAGACGAGCGGGGTGGTGCGGGCGGCGTGGAGCTGCCGCGCGATGGCGGAGCCGAGCAGGCCGCCGCCGATGACCAGCGGGGGCGGGGCGGGCGTCATGCGGGGGCGCCCGGCTGGAGGCGCTCCATCAGGGGCGCGGTGTATTCGCGGGCGGGGGTGAAGGCGCCGAACGCCCCCTCGCGCCAGCCGTGCCAGTCGGAGCCGCCGGTAGAGATCAGCCGGTAGCGGCTGGCGAGCGCGCGAAGGGTGCTGCGGACCGTCGGGGCGAGCAGGGGGCGGTCGATCTCCAGCCCCTGCAGCCCGGCGGCGGCGAGGGCGGGGAGGAAGCGCTGGGCGTCGGCGGGCGGCGGGTGGGCCCAGGCGGTGATGGCGCCAGCCTCGCGGGCGCGGCGGATCAGATCGGCGGATCTCAGGTCGAGCTTCGGCACCACCGGGCGCAGGATCAGGTAGGACTCGGGGAGCGTGCGGCTGAGCTTTCTCTGGACCAGCAGGTGCGCGAGGTGGTGGCGCGTCAGGCTGCGGCGGCCCGCGCAGGCGTCGGCGTCGGCGCGGTCGGGGAGGCCGAGGGCGGCGAGGGCGGTGTCGTAGCGCCACGCCCGCCACCGGGCGCGCTCCCGGAGGAAGTCCTGCCATTCGGCGGGCATCTCGCCGGAGAACCAGACGAGGATGTGCAATTCCCGGTCTTCGTGCGCCACCGAGACCTCGGCGCCGTGGATGACCCGGACGATCCGGGCAGCGGGGAGCGTGCCGGAGATCGGGACGACGTGGTCTCCGGCGGGGAGTGCCGGGGGCAGGTCGTGATCGGTGAGCGCGATCGCGTGGAGGCGGGCGGCGGCGGCGGCGGCCAGCAGATCGGCGGGGGCGCAGCGCCCGTCAGAGCGGTCGCTGTGGAAGTGGAAGTCGCAGGGGAACGCGGCGTGGATGTCGGGGCGGGGCGGGGTGATCGCTGCAGGTGGCATGAGGGGCGGCATCGGGGCGATCAGGGGTGGGCGGCGGCCCAGGACTGGAGGGCGGCCTCGACCTCCCCGGCGGTCGCGTCGATGCTGAGGAGCTTGCGGCGGCCGCCGGCGCCCGATCGGACGGTGACGGCGCGGGTCGGGAGGTGCAGCACCTCGCGGGCGAGGAAGGCGCAGAGCGCCTCATTGGCGGCGCCATCGACCGGCGGAGCGGCGACCTGGATCTTCCAGCCCTCCGGCGTGGCGATCAGGCAGTTCTGCCGGGCGCCGGGCTGGACGCGCACAGAGAGCGTGGTCATCCGCGCGGCGCGCCGCCTGCCGGGGCGCGGGGAGCCTGAGGGGCGCCCTGATCCATGCGCTCGATCTCGCGCAGCAGCCCGGCGCCCATCTCCACCTGCGCGCGGAGATGGGCGATGGACTGGATCCGCATGGACTTCATCCGCACAAGATCCTCCTGGATACGACGCTGCTCCTCGTGGGCGACGGCGAGGATGCGCTCAGACTCCAGCCGGGCCTCTCCGACGACGAGATCGGCCTCCCGGCGGGCCTGCGCCTCGGTGTCGACCGAGATCCGGCGGGCCATCACCAGCGTCTCCCGGATCTCCTCCTGCTCCTGGCGCAGCAGCGAGATCTCCGCGTCCTTCAGGCGGGCGTCCTCGCGGAGCCGGTGGGCCTCCTCGCGGTCGGCCTCCCAGGCTTCCCGGATCTGATCGAGGAAGTCCTGTACGTCTTCAGGATCGTAACCTGCGCGCCGGGCGGCCTGGAATTGTCTCTGGAGTACGTCGAGCGGCGTGAGCGCCATGTATCTTCCTGCGGTGGGGCTGTACCCGCACCCTATGGGTATCTGCTTCTCTCCGCCTGCGCTACCGATACGATATGATCCGATGATGCAGACCGCCGCCAGCCGTCCCCGCCTGATCGCTCTGGGAACCGCGAACCCGCCGCAGCGTTACCGGCAGGAGGATCTGCTGGAGCGCTACAGCGTCGCCGATCCGAAGCTCCGCAGCCTCTTTACCAGCTCCCACATCCGCACCCGCCACCTCTACCTGCCCGATCCCGGCCCCGACGGGCGGCCCGACGAGACGCAGGGGCAATTGCTGGCGAAGCACCGGCGGGGGGCGCTGGAGATCGGCGGGCAGGCGATCCGGGCGGCGCTGGCGGCGGCGGGGATCGGGCCGCAGGACGTCGACTACCTCTGCTGCCTGACCTCGACCGGCTGGCTGACGCCGGGGCTGACCGCGCTGTTCATCCGGGAATTCGGGCTCCGCACCGACTGCGCGCGCGCCGACATCGTGGGGATGGGCTGCAACGCGGGGCTGAACGGGCTGAACGTGGTGTCGTCCTGGGCGCTGGCGAACCCGGGGAAGACGGCGCTGCTGGCATGCGTGGAGGTCTGCTCAGCGGCCTATGTGTTCGACGGGACGATGCGGACGGCCATCGTGAACAGCCTGTTCGGGGACGGGGCGGCGGCGGCGGTGGTGCGGGTGTCGGAGCGGGACGACCGGCTGTTCGCGCCGGAGGTGCTGGGCTTCGAGAGCCAGATTATTCCAGAGGCGCTCGATGCGATGCGGTTCGACTGGGACGACAAGGCTGGAAAGTACAGCTTTTTTCTGGATCGGGACATCCCTTATGTCGTCGGGGCGCATGCCGAATTGCCGCTGAAGCGGCTGCTGGCGCGGTTCGCGCTGCAGCGGCGGCACATCAGCCACTGGGTCGTCCACTCCGGCGGAAAAAAGGTCGTGGACGCGATCAAGTACAACATCGGCATCACCGACTGGGATGTCCGCCACACCCACTCCGTGCTGCGCGACTACGGCAACCTCTCCAGCGGGAGCTTCCTGTTCAGCTACCGGCGGCTGCTGGAGGAGGGCCGGGTGCGCCGGGGAGACTACGGGGTGATGATGACGATGGGGCCGGGCTCACAGATTGAGACTGCCCTGATCCGCTGGTAGCGGTTAGCTGGTAGGGACAGGCTGCAGGCCGGGAGCAGGGATGGCGGGGACACCGGATTTTGAGACCGTCTCGTTCACAGCGCAGGGCGAGGTCGCGACCCTCCGGCTGCTGCGCGCCCGCATCAACGTGCGCCAGATCCGCGAGATGGAGCGCGTCTGCGACCAGCTTGAAGATCAGCTCGCGGCGTCCGGCACGAAGCTCCTGCTGATCCAGGGACAGAGCGAGGGGATCGACTTCGCTGACTTCGACCCGAAGGAGGGGCTGGACATCCACGGCTTCAACAAGTGGGAGAAGCTCGTCCACCGCTTCGAGACGCTCCCGATGCTGACGATCTTCCTGGCCGACGGCCCGTTGAGCGGCGGAGCGGTGCAGCTCATGCTGGCCTGCGATCTGCGGCTGGCGCTGCCGGGGGTCACGCTGTCGCTGCCGGAGGTCCGCATGGGCTTCCTGCCTGGCATGTCGACGTGGCGGCTGGCCCGCTTCGTCGGGATGGGGCGGGCGCGGCGCATGATCCTGACCGGCGAGGTCGTCACTGCGGAGGAGGCGGCGCAGATCGGGCTCATTGACAGCGTCGAGCCGGACGCGGCGGCGCTCGATCGCTGGCTGCCCCGCCTCCAGCCTGTCCACCCGGTCGCGGTGCAATTGGCGCGGCGGCTCCTGCTGGAGTCGGCCTCGGCGCCCTTCGAGGAGGCCATCGGCAACTTCCTCGCCGCGCAGCACCGGGCGATCAGCCAGTCGGCGTTCCTGGACACGCTGAAGAAGAAGCGGCAGGCCCCGTGAGCGTCAACGCGAGCGTCAAACCGTTCCCGGTCGATCCCGATGTCATGCGGAACATCCGCCCGCTCCAGTTCCGCGACGCGCCCGCCGTCGCCGCGCTGCACCACGCGGCGATGGGCAACAGCCTGTGGGCGCGGCTCGGCCTCCGCTTCCTCACCGATCTGTACTTCGGGATGGTCAACTGCCCGTTCTTCATCGGGTTCGTCTACGTCGAGGACAACGAGGTGCGCGGCTTCATCGCCGGGACCACCGACACCCGCGCGCTGTTCGACGACGTGAAGCGGCGCTGCGCCCTGCTGGTGGCGCCCTCCCTGCTGCTCGGGCTGCTGCGCCGCCCGCAATTGCTCCGTCCGTTGCTGGAGACGGCGCGCTACGGCGACCGATCCGGCGCCGCCGATGTCCCCGCCGAGAGCCTGTTCTGCTCCTTCGCGCCGCACCTGCGCGGCAAACGGGTCTCCGGCCACATCAACAAGGTGCTGTTCGATGAATTGCTCGCGCGGGGCTGCGACAAGGTAAAGATCAGCACCGAGGTCGACAACGAAGCCGCCAACCGGCAATTGCAGAGCTGGGGCTTCTCCAGGGTGCAGGACTTCACCTTCTACGGCAAGAAGATGGTGACATATGTGCTGGATCTGGCCGCCTCGCCCCGCGTCGAGGCGCTGAGCCGCCACCCGGCGGTCTGAGCGGGTGGCGGTCAGGCGGCGGATCGGATAGCGCGCGCCCAGCCTGGAGATCCAATGATCCTCAACCTCCTCCTCATGGCCTGCCCCCCGACCTACAAGGGCGACGACAGCGCCGCCAGCACCGACACCAGCGCCGACAGCGAGACAGACACCGATACGGATACGGACTCCGACACGGACTCCGACTCTGATACGGACTCCGACACGGACTCCGACACGGACAGCGACTCGGACTCAGATTCGGACAGCGACTCGGACTCGGATTCGGACAGCGACGCCGATGCGCCCGTCGCCGGAGAGCTGGTGATCACCGAGTTCTTCAAGAACTCGCTGCTCGTCGAGGACGCCGCCGGGGAGTGGCTGGAGATCTACAACGCGGGCAGCCGCAGCCTCGATCTCGGCCGCCTGGCGCTCGCTGATGACGGCACCGACCTGGTGGTGCTCACCGGGGCGCCGATGATCGCGCCGGGGGCGTACGTGGTGCTCGGCAACAACGCGGACAGCGCGACAAACGGCGGGACGCCGGTGGACTATGCCTATGACGGGGCGCTGTTCATCCTCGGCAACGACGACGACGAGATCGTGCTGAAGGCTGGATCAGTGGAGGTGGATCGCGTCAATTACCTCGACGGCCCGGCCTGGCCCGACAGCAAGGGCTACAGCAACATGCTCGCGCCGGGCATGCTCGACGCTGTGTCCAACGACGACGTTCAGTACTGGTGCCTCTCCGGCGACATGTACGGCGATCAGTACGGGACGCCGGGCGCGGTGAATGGCTCCTGTATGGCGATGCCTTAGCAGGCTGGTAGCATCGCTGTTTCAAGGATCTTGCGCTGGACGCCAGAAAGCTATAGCTGTGCGTCTGTGGATGATCTACACTCCACGTTGGCTCTGTACATCTCTGCCCTGGGAACCACCATGACTGCTGCACCGCGCTTCAGCCTCCTGCTCCTCCTCGCCGCCACCGGTTGCTCGATGGAAGCCGGGATCTCCAAGTTCGGGGACGGGCTGATCGGCGACTCGTTCATTGAGGTCACCCCTTCCGTGCTGGAGTTCGGCACGGTGGTAATGGGCAGCGACAAGGTCAAGAGCTTCACGATCAAGAGCGTGGGCGACGCCCCCCTGATCGTCGAGCCGATCACCATCAACGGCTCCGGCGCGTTCACCGTGTTCTCCAACGGAGAGCCCGGCACCATCGCCCCCGGCGA
This sequence comes from Alphaproteobacteria bacterium, assembly GCA_040376255.1. Classification (GTDB taxonomy): domain Bacteria; phylum Myxococcota_A; class UBA796; order UBA796; family SXON01; genus JBEIQZ01. The sequence goes on along the minus strand of JBEIQZ010000002.1, from coordinate 42,554 downwards.
TGAGCTGGACGTGGAGATCGTCTATGTGCCGGAGTCGGACTTCGACACCGCCACCGCGATCGTGAAGAGCAACGACGACGCCAACGGCACCGTCGAGGTCGTGCTGGAGGGCGGCGAGGGCGCGCCCGATCTGGAGGCCCGCCCCGCCACCATCGACTTCGGCAACGTCAACCTCAACGACAGCGAGACCCTGTTCCTGACGCTCACCAACGTCGGCACCGGCACGCTGGAGATCAGCGGCATCAACGGCCCCGACGCGCCGTTCAATGCCAGCGGCAGCTTCCCCATCTCGCTCGGCGAGAACGAGTCCGAGGACATCGAGGTCAGCTTCGCGCCCACCGCCTACGGGATGTACGAGAGCGAGGTCTCCATCGAGAGCAACGACCCCGGCGGCGCCACGGTCGTCCCGCTCATGGGCATGGCCGCCGACGTCCCCGTGGCGGTCTGCTCCGTCGCCCCCTCGCCGGTCGAGACCATCTGGGAGTCCGCCACCTTCTTCGGCAGCGGCTCCTTCGACCCGAACGGCCTCACCATCACCAACTACAACTGGACACTGATCAGCCAGCCCTCCGGCTCCAGCGTCCGCATGCCCAACGGCACCGCCAACCGCTCCGGCTTCACCACCGACGTCGCCGGCACCTACACCGCCCAGCTCATCGTCACCAACTCGCAGGGCATCTCCTCCGAGCCCTGCGTCACCGATCTGGAGTCCGTCCCCGGCGCCGACTTCTGGATCGAGATGTTCTGGCAGCACTCCGGCGACGACATGGACATGCACCTCGTCGCTCCCGGCGGCTCGCTGGTCAGCAACACCGACTGCTACTACGGCAACTGCACCTTCGGCGGCCTCGACTGGGGCGTGCGCGGCGACACCGACGACAACCCGGCCCTCGATCTGGACGACATCTCCGGCACCGGCCCGGAGAACATCAACATCCGGGCCCCGGCCAACGGCCTCTACACCTTCTACGTCCACGACTTCCCCGGCTCGGTCTTCAATGGCCGCAACGATGTGACGGTCAACGTCTACCTCGGCGGCCTCCAGGTCTGGACTGACACGCGCAACGTCGATCAGGAGGACTACTACGCGCCCTTCTTCGAGATCGACTGGCCGAGCGGCGTGATCACTGCGCTCTGATTACAGCCCCTCCCGCTCCGGTCGCTTCAGCCGGAGCAGCCGCCGCGCCGTCTCCAGCTCCCAGGCGTTGCTGTAGTACTCGCGGTCGTAGCGCCAGCCTGCGAGTGCCTGCAGGAACCTGCGGCGGCGCGGGCCGAGGCGGTGATCCTGCACGGTCGGGAAGCGGCAGGCCAGCACCCGCGAGAAGTCGAGGATCTTCTGTCGCACCTCGGGCGCCAGCCAGGGCGCGTCCTGGTGGCAGACGTACTCGACCCACTTCGGCTGCGCCCACTCCTCCGGGGTGGTCGGCAGCGGCGGGCCGCCGGGTCCGTAGCCGGTGAGGGCGCGGTCGCGCTGCGGGGTGGGGCTGTAGAAGTACAGGATGATCTCGGACTCCGGGTGGGCGGCCTTGACCCGGCGCACGAAGGAGAGCGTGCGGTCGATCTCGCCCTCCGGGTCCTCCGGCCCGCCCAGCACGAAGGAGAATTCGGGGATCACCCCGATCTCCCGGCAGCGCGCCGCGACCTCCAGCGTGTGCTCGACGCGGCTCCCTTTTTTCATCGACTTCAGCACCTCGTCGCTGGCCGACTCCGCGCCGATGTAGGCCATCTTCATCCCGCTCCGCCGCACCTTCTCCCAGGTCTGCGCCGGGAACTTCGCCATCGTGTCCGCCCGCGCGTAGCACCACCACGGCAGCCCCACCCGCGCCAGCCCCTCCAGCATCGCCAGGGCCGAATCCCCGCTGTCGAAGAAGTTGTTGTCGTAGAACTGGAGCGCGTCCGCGCCGAACTCGTGTTTCAGCCGGAGCGTCTCCGCCACCACGCGATCCACGCCCTGCAGCCGGGTCTGCCCCCCGTACACCGACACCACGCCGCAGAAGCCGCACCGGTAGCGGCAGCCGATGGCCGCCTGGTAGGACGCCGTGCGCCGGCCGAGGAACGTCGGCTTCATCCAGCGCCCCAGATCGGGCAGCCGCTCGTAGGGGAGCAGGGGCAGGCTGTCCGGGGAGCGGAAGGGGCGGGCCGGGGTGTGGATCGGCGCGCCCGCCTGCGCCCAGGAGATCCCCGCGACGCCCTGCAGGGCAGCCGTGTCCATCGCGCCGGGCCGGAGGCCGCCCCGCTCCGCCAGGGCGAGCAATTCCAGCAGCGCGTCCTCGCCGGGGCCGCGCACCGCCACATCGACGTAGGATGCGTTGACGGCAGAATCCGGGTACATGCTCGGGAAGTAGCCGCCCCAGACGATCGGGACGTCGGGGCGCAGCCGCCGGATCAGGCGGCTGACCTCGATGGCGGGCGCCACCTGCGGGCCGGGCATCACGCTGATCCCGGCGACCGCCGCGCCGGGTGCAGACGCCAGCAGCGAGGCCACCGTCCCCGCCAGATCCGGCAGCAGGTTGCCGTCGAGCATGTGGTGGGGGTAGCGATCCCCCAGCACCGCCGAGAGCGCCAGCAGGGTGAGCGGCATCCGCATGGTCTCCTGCGAGCACATGCGCGGGTTGATCAGCAGGACGGAGGTTGTCACCGGGGCGGCTGTTCCGGGGTGGCTGGCGCGTCCGGTGCGGGTGCCTCCGGCGTCCCTGGAGCAGCAGACCCCTCAGCCTTGCGGGCCTCCTCGGCGCGCTGGCGGGCGCGGAGCTTCATCTCCTCCATCGTCAGGACGCGGCCTTCGGCGGGAGCGGTGCCGTCCGGGGCGGCGCCATCCGGGGGGGCTGCGCCGTTCTGCTCCGCCTCCCGGCGGGCGCGGGCGCGCTGCTTCATCTCCTCCATCGTCATCGGCTGGCCGGGGGGCGCTGCGGCGGGATCGCCTGCCGGCTCGCCGGGCGCGGCCTCCGGGGCGGGCTTGCCGTCCCAGGGGAAGGAGGTGTAGACCGCGCGGCCCTCGCGCAGGTTGAGCGGGCCGGTCGAGAAGACGGGCATGTACATCAGCACGAACAGCGCCCCGCAGATGATCGAGAGTGTCGGGAAGATCGACTTGACCACCTCCGAGAAGGGCTGGCGGAAGATGGCGGAGGCGACGAACAGGTTGGTGGCGATGGGCGGGGCGAGGTAGCCGATCTCCATGTTGACAACAAAGACGACGCCGAAGTGGATCGGGTCGATTCCGTAGTGGTTGATCGCGACCGGGGCGAGGATGGGAGCGAAGACCAGCGTGGCCGAGATGCTGTCCATGAGCGCGCCCAGCACGATCAGCACGAAGTTGACGACGAGCATGAACTGGAACGCTGAGAGCCCGGCGTCGGTGACCCAGGTGCGGATCGCGCCCGCTGCGTCGATCTCTGCGAGAAAATCGTTGAGGCCGAAGGCGAGGATGACGATCAGCACGAGGCTGCCGATGAGCGTGGCGGACTCGACGAGGATCGACGGCACCTTCGACCACGGGACATCCCGGTGGATCACGCAGGCGATCAGCAGCGCCGCTGCGAAGGCCACCGCGCCCGCCTCAGTGGGGGTGAAGATGCCGCCGTAGATCCCGCCCAGCACCACCGCCGGGAGGGTGAGCGACCACGCCGCCTCGCGGGCCGCCCGGCTGAGCGCCGCTCCGTCGAACGGGGATCGGGAGCCCGGCACCGACAGCCCGACCCAGATCGAGTAGAGCGCGAGCAGACCGGCGATGAACAGCGCGGGCAGCAGCCCGGCGAAGAACAGATCGGAGGGGTTGACGCGGGCCGTCGAGGCGTCGACGCAGATCGAGTAGATCAGCATCGTGATCGCGGGCGGGATCATGCAGCCGAGGCTGCCCGCCGAGGTCAGGATGCCGATGGAGAAGCGGCTGGGGTAGCCTGATCGGACGAGGGCCGGGTACATGACCGCGCCGACGGCGACCAGCGTGACCGGCGAGGAGCCGGAGATCGCAGCAAAAACGATGCAGGCGAGGATCGACGCCACAGCCAGCCCGCCCGGCAGGAAGCCGACCCCGGCGCTCGCCAGCGCGGTCAGCCGGGTGGCGATGCCGCCGCGCGTCATGATCGAGCCGGCGGCGATGAAGAACGGCACCGATAAAAAGACGTTCTTCCCGGTCAGGCTCTCCATCTTGGTGACGATGCGGTCGAGCTGGATCAGCGAGCTGTCATAGTCGGTGAACAGCAGGAAGGAGAGCGTGGTGGCGACGCCGACCACGACGAACAGCCGGGGGCCGAGCGCGAGCAGCGCGGCCAGCGCGGCGAAGAAGATCAGCCCGCTCATGCCTCACCCCCGCCGGTAGCTGCTGCGGCATCAGCCTTTATGCCGAGGATGTGCAGCTCATCGACATCCTCCAGATCGTTGCGCCACGCCTTGACCGCCTCCAGCGAGAACCGGAACGCGAGCGCCAGCATCCCGTAGGGGATCGCCGACACCGCGAACCAGCGCGGGATCGCCGTCCCCGACAGCACCGCCGCCGCCCCGTCGCTGTCCACCCACATCCGGAATTGATCGCCCGTCGACCGCACCCCCAGCCAGCACAGCACCAGACAGAACGCCGCTGTCACGATCTGGCTGACCGCCGCCACCTTCGGGCGCATCGCCTCCGGCCAGAGCTTGCTGCCGAAGTCCACCGAGAGGTGCCGCCGGTCGTAGGCGGCCAGCGAGGCGCCGAGCAGCGAGAGCCAGAGCAGCAGGGAGAGCGCGATGGGCTGAGCCTGCACGATCCCGTTGGGGAACAGCGAGACGAAGATCCGCTCAAACACCGTGATCCCGGCCCCGATCCCCAGCCCGAAGGGGATCGCCTGCGCGCTCCCGCGCGTCCTGAGCGCCAGCACCGCCACGGACGAGGCGACAAGGAACATGCCGAGCATCCCGCCCCAGCTCACCCACGCCTCCTCGCCGAAGGCTGAGAGGAAAAGCTCCGGCGCGGATCGCGGGTTGATCATCGCGATGGCGGGGCGGTGGGCGACGGCCAGGAACATGGTGACACCCATGAGCGCCAGGATGATCCAGACAGCCGCCCGTTCAACCTGCACCAGCGCCTCGTTGATGCGACCGGGCAGCCCCATGGCTACTTGCCGCCGCTGGCGCGGTAGGTCTTCAGCCCCGCCTCGATCTGGGCGTAGAGCGCCTTCTCTCCGGCGCTGGCCTTGCCGCTGATGTAGGCGGCGCGGGCGGGCGCGGCGACGGCCTTGAAGGCGTCGATCTCGGCAACAGTGGGCGTATAGACCTGGATCTTCATCGCGGTGAAGTTGGCGAGCAGGTCGGGCTCCATCAGGCGGATCTCGTCGCGGATGCGCTGGGCGAGGCCGTTGCTCTTCGACTTCAGGATGGCGCCCTGCACATCGGCGGGCAGCGCGTCGAACCACGCCTTGTTGAAGACGATGGCGGCGGGCTGGTAGCTGTGGCGGCTGAGCGTGTAGTACTTCGTCGCGCTGACCCACTGGCCGGCGAAGGCGAACAGCGGGCTGTTGTCGTAGCCGTCGACCACGCCGGTCTGGAGCGAGGTCAGCACCTCGGTCACCGGCATCGGCATCGGGGTGGCGCCGAAGGCGTTCCACATGGCGATATGAGACGGGCTCTCCTGCGAGCGCATCTTGCGGCCCTTCAGGTCGGCGACGCTGTGGACAGGGCCGAACTTGGTGCCGAAGGAGCGGAAGCCGTTCTCAGACCAGAAGCCGAGGATCAGGCCCTTGCTGCGGAAGTAGCCGTCCGAGGCCGTCCAGATCTTCGTGTCGAGGATGTTGTCCGCCTCCTTCGCGCTGTTGAACAGGTAGGGCAGCTCCAGCACGTTCATCTCCGGCACCGCCGAGGCGAGCGCCCCGGTGGAGGCACCGACGCCCTGGATCTGGCCCCGGAGGCACTGCTGGACGGTGTCGTTCTCGTCACCGAGGTTGCTGTTGAGGAACACCCGCACCTCGACGCGGTAGCCGGTGTCCGCCTCGACCTGCTTCTTGAAGTCCATCAGCCCGTCGGCCCAGGGCGTCCCCTCCGGCGCGGCAGAGGCGAGCTTCAATATCCAGGTGGGGGTTACCGTCCCGGCCTGAACGGGCCAGACGATCAGGGTGAAGACGGCGAGGAGGGGGATCAGGAGCAGGTGCCGGAAGTGCATCGGTTCCTCAGCAGAGGGGAGAGGGAGAGCGCGGTTCTACCACGTCTGCGCAGAATTGCGAAGAGGGCAGGTGTGACTGCCCCCTCCGGAACCCTCCCTCTGGCCCGATCCTTCCCGCCACAGCGGCGGATCGGGGGCGGCTACGCCCCGCTGGCCTGGAGCATCAGCGCCTGGAGCCGCTGGGTGAAGCCTGCGGTGTCCTCCAGGTGGCCCTCAGCGATGCGGGCGTAGTCGAGCAGCAGGCGCGCGACCGGCTCGGCCTGCGCGGTGGAGCCGGTGTTCTGGAGGCCGACGAGCTTCCGCACCAGCGGGTGCTCAGGGTTGATCTCCAGGATGCGCTTGGAGCGCGCGACGTCCTGGCGGGCGGCGCGCAGGATGCGCTCCATGTTGGCGGAGACGCCGTCCTCCCCGTCGACAAGCACGGCGGGGGAGTCGGTGAGGCGCCCGCTGGCCCGCACGTCGGAGACCTGCCCCTGGAGCAGCCCCTTCAGCCAGTCCACGAACGGCTCGGCCTGCTTGCGGGCCTCCTCGGCGACGGGGCTCTCGTCCTTGAACTCGCCGCGCGCGATGGACTTCAGCGGGACGGTCTCGAAGGAGGGGAGGTTCATCACCACCCACTCGTCCACCGGATCGGAGAGCAGGATGACCTCCCAGCCCTTCTTGCGGAACCGCTCAAGCTGGGGGTTGGCCTTCATCTTCTCCAGATCGAGGCCGGTCAGGTACCACAGGGAGTCCTGGCCCTCCTTCATGCCCTGCTTGATCTCCGCGAGCGAGCGCCAGCCCTTGCCCTCGCCCTGGCCCTCGTCCAGCGTGGTGCGGAAGCGGAGCAGCGGGAGCAGGTTGTCCTTGTTGTCGCCGTCCTCGGCCAGCCCCTCCTTGAGGGTGGTGCCGAAGTTGTCCCAGACCTTCAGCCAGGGGTGATCCTGGGCGGCCTGGCCCTCAGCCAGATCCTCGCGGGAGAGCTCGGTCAGGCGGCGGATGGCGCGCTTGACGAGCTGCTTCTTGATCGCCTGAATGATCGGGGTGTTCTGGAGGATCTCGCGGCTGACGTTGAGCGAGACCTCGGGCGCGTCGACGACGCCGCGCAGGAAGCGCAGGTAGCGCGGGAGGAAGGCCTCAGCGTGTTCGAGGATCATGATGCGGCGCTGGTAGAGCTTCAGCCCGCGCTTGACGTCCGGGTGGTCGAGGTCGTAGGGGCGCTCGGTGGGGACGTACAGGATCGACTGAAATTCGAGCGGGGCCTCAGCGCGCAGGTGGACCCAGGCGGCCGGGGCCTTCCAGTCGTTGCATGCGTGCTTGTAGAAGGCGATGTACTCCTCATCCTTGACCTCGCGCGGGGCGCGGGTCCACAGGGCCGAGGACTGGTTGAGGCGCTCCTCGCTGTCCGCCTCGCCGTCTGAGCCGGGCTTCTTCAGCAGGATCGGGTACTGCACGAAGTCGGAGTGCTTCTCGACGATCTCCTTGATGCGGTAGGTGTCGGCGAACTCCTGCGTCTCAGCGCGCAGGTGCAGCACGACGTCCGTGCCGCGCGTGGCGCGGGCGCCCGGCTCGATCTCGAAGGTGCCGGTGCCCTCAGAGGTCCAGCGGATCGCCTCGGCGTCAGGCTCAGCGGAGAGGGAGTGGACCTCGACGCGGTGGGCGACCATGAAGCTGGCGTAGAAGCCGACGCCGAACTGACCGATCAGCCCCTCAGCGCTCTCGCCCTTGGCCTGCAGCATCTTCGAGAACGCCTTGGTGCCCGAGCGCGCGATCGTGCCGAGGTGGTCGATGGCCTCCTGGCGGGAGAGGCCCACGCCGTTGTCGGAGATCGTCATGGTGCCGCGCTCCTTGGAGAAGGAGATCCGGATCGAGGGCTCGCCCTCGGCGGCCCGCAGATCGGAGCGGGAGAGGCCGAGGAACCGGGCGCGGTCGAGGGCGTCGGAGGCGTTGGAGATCAGCTCGCGGAGGAAGATCTCGCGGTCGGAGTAAAGGGAGTGGACGACGAGATCCAGGAGCTGCTGGACCTCGGCCTGAAAGGAGAGTGTTTCGGCCATGTTGGCTCCACAGGTGGGTGTGCCGGTAGCGGCATGCGCCGGTGTGGATAGGAACGGAGCGGCGCGCGGTCAAGGGGGGGTACAGAAAAGGGCGGCGCAGGGAGCGGGGGGATTGCTGAATATCCAGTCAATTACGCGGACAGATTTTGGCGGATGTAGAAACAGCGCGCTGGATAAAGGTGGGAATGGGCGGGCAGAGGGGATAAGGGGGAGGGAGAGAGAGGATCAGAGAACGACATGGATCAGATCGCCCGCCTGCTGGTGCCGGTTCAACTCGACAAGGAGCTGAGTTCGGCCTACCTGGACTATTCGATGTCGGTGATCATCGGTCGCGCCTTGCCGGACGTGCGGGACGGGCTGAAGCCGGTGCACCGGCGCATCCTCTACGCGATGTGGAAGGAGGGGTTGAAGGCGTCGCACCGGTACAGCAAGTGCGCGGGCGTGGTCGGGGAGGTGCTGAAGAAGTACCACCCGCACGGCGACATGGCGGTGTACGACACGCTGGTCCGCATGGCTCAGCCGTGGAACATGCGCTATCTGCTGGTGGACGGTCAGGGGAACTTCGGCAGCGTCGACGGGGACAACGCAGCGGCTTACCGGTACACCGAGTGCCGGATGACGCGGGTGGCCGAACAATTGCTTGTCGACATCGACAAGGAGACGGTGAACTTCGTCCCCAACTATGACGGCTCGACTGAGGAGCCGGAGGTGCTGCCTGTGGCGTTCCCGAACCTGCTGGTGAACGGGGCGGAGGGGATCGCGGTCGGCATGGCGACGAAGATCCCGCCGCACAACATGTCCGAGGTGATCGACGGGGTGCTGGCGCTCATCCACGATCCGGAGATCACCATCAAGGGGCTGATGCGGATCATCCAGGGGCCGGACTTCCCGACCGCCGGGACGATCTACGGGCGCGAGGGGATCTTCGAGGCCTACCACACTGGTCGCGGGCGCATCATGGTGCGCGGCCACACGACCTTTGAGGAGATCGAGGGGCGCGAGGCCATCGTGGTGACGGAGCTGCCCTACCAGGTCAACAAGGCCCGGTTCCAGGAGCAGATCGTCGATCTTGTCAAGGAGAAGCGGCTGGAGGGCATCCACACGGTGCGCGACGAGAGCGACCGCGACGGGATGCGGGTGGTGATCGAGCTGAAGAAGGACGCGGTGAAGGAGGTGACGCTGAACAACCTGTTCAAGCACACCGATCTGCAGAACACCTTCGGCGTGAACCTGCTGGCCATCGTGAACCAGCGCCCGCAGGTGCTGAACCTGAAGCAGGTGCTGGAGTACTACCTCGGCCACCGGCGCGAGGTGCTGCTGCGGCGCACGCGCTTTGAGCTGCGGAAGGCCCAGGAGCGCGCGCACATCCTCGAAGGGCTGCGGATCGCGCTCGACGCCATCGACGCGGTGATCCACGCCATCCGCTCCTCCCAGACCACCGATCTCGCCCGCGCCCGCCTCCAGGCGGAGTTCGGCCTCAGCGCGCTCCAGGCGCAGGCGATCCTCGACATGCGGCTCCAGCGCCTGACCGGGCTGGAGCGGGACAAGGTGGAGCAGGAGTACGAGGAGCTGCTGCGGCTGATGGAGTGGTACACGAAGATCCTCACCTCCGAGGAGACGATGCGGGCCGTCATCCGCGACGAGCTGACAGCGGTGCGCGACCAGTTCAAGGACAACCGCCGCACGCGGATCGTCAACGACGAGGGTTCGCTGACGCTGCATGACCTGATCGCGGAGGAGGATCAGGTCGTGACGCTCTCCCACAGCGGCTACATCAAGCGCACCTCGCTCAGCGACTACCGCACGCAGCGGCGCGGCGGGCAGGGCCGCACCGGGATGACGGCGCGCGACGGGGATTTTGTGTCGTCGATGTTCATCGCCAGCACCCACTCGGCGCTGCTCTGCTTTACCGACAAGGGGCGGGTCTACCGGCTGCCGGTGCTGGAGGTGCCTGAGGCGGGTCCGGCGGCGCGCGGGCGCCCGCTGGTGAACCTGATGCAGCTCGGCGAGGAGAAGGTGGCGAGCGTGGCGCCGGTGCGGCAGGGAGAGGCGGGGCTGACCGTGGAGGGCGGTGCGGAGGATTTTGCGTTCTGCACGCGGCGTGGGATCATCAAGCGCACGAAGATCCGGGAGTTCGGGAGCATCTATGTCGCTGGCAAGGAGGCCTGTGATGTGATGGAGGGAGACGCGCTGCTGGTCGTCCTCCCGGCGATGGCGTCCGACGATGTGATGCTGACGACGCGCAGCGGGATCTCGACCCGCTTCAGCGGCGAGGAGGTCCGCACGATGGGACGCGCCGCGCGCGGGGTGCATGGTATCGATCTGGAGGAGGGGGATGAGGTAGTGTCGATGACGATCCTTCCCGATGATCCAGAGTCGCTGTTCCTCACCGTGACCTCGCAGGGCTACGGGAAGCGGACGCGACTGGCGGAGTACCCGTCGCGCAGCCGTAACACCAAGGGGGTCTACGACATCCAGACCACGGCGCGCGGTGGAAACGGCACCGTCGTCGGCTGCGAGGTGATCGGGGACGAGGACCAGGTGCTGCTGATCACCGACACCGGGCGGCTGATCCGCATGGGCGTCAAGGATGTTCGGATCACGGCACGCAATACCAAAGGCGTCCGCCTGATGCGCCTCGAAGAAGGGGAGCGGGTGGTGAGCGTGACGCGCATCCCTGAGGAGCAGCGCGGCGACGCGATCGAGGGTGAGGAGGTCTCCGCGCCGCTCAACGAGGAGGAGCCTGAGGGGCTGCTGGACGACGGCGACGAGGGGGAGGAGGCCGAGGGAGCAGACCCCGGCGTCGGGTGATACATTGCGCTGATGCTGATCCTGCTCCTGGCATGCATCCCGGTCGAGAAAAACCCTGATCCTGAAACCACCGGTGATCAGGACTCGATCCCCTGGGACACGGCGGACGATCAGGCGGCGGACGACGCGCGGGTGCGGGCGCTTACCGGGCTGCCGGAGGGCGACTCGCCCTGTATGTCGCCGATGATCGTCCGGGTGACAGAGGTGGTGGACGGGGACACCTTCTGGTCGAGCCGCGACGATGATGGCTCATCGCTGAAGATCCGCATGATCGGCGTGGACACCCCGGAGGTCGATCACCCCGACTCGCCGGAGGAGTGCTACGGCAACGAGGCGTGGCGCCGCAGCATCGAGGCGCTGGAGGGGAACCTCGTCTGGCTGACCTTCGACGGGGAGTGCCTCGACGTGTACGACCGGACGCTGGCCTACGTCTTCCGCGACGCCACGGACGAGGGCTTCTGGGATCGGAACCTCGCCCGGAACGGCTTCGCCGAGCAGCTCACTATCCCGCCCAACGACAGCTTCGCTGATCTGATCGCAACCGACGTACAGGCTGCACAACAGGAGAATCTGGGGCTCTGGGCAGACTGCAGGTAGCCCGGTTTCGTGCTAAACAGTGTGCCATCCGACCCCACCTGAGGGGCGCCCGGAAGCGGGTACGCCCGTGCTGTGTCTTTCTCTCCCAGGAGACCCTATGAAGCTCAACCGCCTCGCCCTCCTCGCCGTCCTGGGGATCCCCCTGCTGGCGACCGCTGACAACTATCCGAAGCGCAAGCTGGAGTTCAAGCCCGCTGAGTACAGCCTGACCCTGCGGGATTACAACTTCCCTTCAGGGTTGCGGGTGGTGTTTCAGGAGGATCACTCGCAGCCGCTGGTTTCGATCACGATGGTGAACGGGCGGGGCAGCACCTCCGATCCGGCGGGGCGGGAGGGCATCGCGCACCTCGTCGAGCACCTCTGGTTCCGCTCCTACCAGTCCACGGACGGCGAGAAGGCCCCGAAGGTCTGGGACATGCTCGAGCTCATGGGCGCGAACCTCAACGCCTTCACGGCGGACGATGAGACGGTGTACATGACGGTGGCGCCCGCCAAGCACCTGGCGACGCTGATGAAGCTGGAGCGGCAGCGCATGGTGGCGGCGATCGAGGGCGTGAAGGCGGACGTCCTCGCGGTTGAGAAGGACGTCGTCCGCAACGAGCTCCGCATGCGCTACGAGAACTCCTCCGGCGCGGCCTTCGGCTACCTGATGGTGCGGCTGTTCCCCAAGAGCCACCAGTACGGGCGCGCGGCCTACGCGGGCATCGGCAACCACGAGTCGCTCAACGCCATCCGGCTGGAGGACGTCGCCTCCTTCGTCAAGGAGAACTACGGCCCGGACAAGACCACCATCTTCGTCACCGGCGACTTCAAGCTCGAAGACACCTGGAAGCTCATCGAGGAGAACCTCGGCTACGAGGTCCTCGTCGATCCGGCGAACCCGCTGGCCGAGCTGAAGGCGATGGAGCCCAGGGGCCACCTGCCGGTGATCAATGAGGAGCCGCCGCCCCCCGCCGAGCCCGCCGAGGTCCACGGCGAGCCGGAGGGCATCAGCGTCGTGCGCGGCCCGGTCGAGGAGCCGTTCGCGATGATCGGCTGGTCGCTGCCGCCCGGCTGGCGCGAGCAGCAGCCGATGATGCAGGTCGCGGTCAGCCGCATGGCCTCAGGGATCGCTGAGGAGACCGGCTACGATCTCAACAAGGTCGGCTGCGGCCTCCAGTCTCAGGTCTACGCCTCGGTCGGCTACTGCGTCGTCGAGATGAAGAAGGGGACCGACGGCAAGGCGGTCGCGGCCAAGGCGCTCGACGGGCTGTACCACGCCTGGAGCAACCCGGAGTCGGAGACGGATCGCGGCCTTGACGACCTGTTCTTCAACTACTCCAAGCAGAACAGCCTCGCCTCGGTGTTCCAGAGCGTCGATCTGATCTCCTCGCTGTTCACCGACCGCGTGACCTCTGCGGCGATGTACACCTACTACACCGGCGACCTCAAGTACTTCTCGGCGCAATTCAGCGCGATCAGCAAGGTGGACATCAAGCAGGTCCGCGAATTCTCGCAGAAGTACCTGAACCGGAGCCGTGCGGTGGCGCTGGTGATGGAGCCCTACGAGGAGGGCGACATCGTGGTGGACTCGTCGAACTCGACGTACAAGGGCGCCAACCGCGCCGATCGCGCCAGCAGCCCGATCACCGAGAAGATGGTGACCGAGCAGGTGCTGAAGGACGCCGCGATCCCGCCTGACGTCAGCAAGATCGTCGAGGAGAAGCTCCCCAACGGCATGCGCGTCCTGGTCATGCCCTACTCCGGCTCCCCGCTGGTGCAGGTCGGCCTCTCCTTCAAGGGCGGCTCCCTCTCCGACTTCCCGCGCGGCCTCGCCGACTTCGCCGATGTCATGCAGGTCAACGACTCCTGGGCCGGATGGAACTTCGTCGGTGACGACGCCTCCGCTCAGCTCACCGCCAACGGCATCGACGCCCTCCGCATCGCCGGCTTCGACACCTACGGCATCGGGAGCAGCGCCACCACGTTCAACATGTCGGCGTCGGTCGGCAACACGACGGACGCGATCTACATCCTGCGGGAGCGCATCGAGAACCTCCGCGCTGACACCAACGGCAAGCTCGACTGGGCGCGCGAGTGGAAGAAGATCATCGCCACCAACCTGAAGGATCCGTTCTGGTGGGCGCAGCAGCAGCAGCAGCTCCGGCTGGCGCCGGGCCACGCGCTGTCGGACTGGTACACGCATGCGGACTACGATGCGTTCATGAAGCTGGGCATCAGCGACGTCAGCACGGTGTACAGCAACATCCTGCGCCCCGAGAACGGGACCATCCTCGTCGTCGGTAACGTCAAGCCCGCCGACGTCATCGCCGACGTCAAGACCTGGTTCGGCGGCTGGGACGGCTGGGGCGACAAGCCCGCCGCCCCGGCAGAGCTCAAGACCGCCTACGCGCCCCTCCCCGCCCCCCCCGCCCGCACCGTCCTGCTGGTCGACAAGGAGAAGTCCAGCCAGGCGGACGTCACCTACATGTGCCAGCTCCCGCACCTCGACGAGCAGGGCGCCGTCACCGCCACCATCCTCGCCGACACCCTCGACACGAAGGCGTGGATGGCGCTCCGCGAGGAGACGGGCGCCAGCTACGGCGCCAGCGTCGGCGCGATGCACTATCCGGGCGGTGTCAGCTTCCTGCTGATGAACAGCCTCGTCGAGAACGGCAAGGTGGCGATGGGCGTGCAGGCCTTCCTCAACATCGGCCAGGGCGCCAAGGACGGAAAGATCGACCCCGACGACGTCGCGGTCGCCAAGTACAAGCGCGCGCAGCAGCTCGTCCTCGGCCACCAGTCCACCAACCAGATGTACTCCCGGCTCATGGGGCTGTTCTCCAACCTCCGCCCTATCGATTTTTATAACAGCTACTATCAGCGCCTCCAGAACGCCAACATCCCGGCGATGGTGAAGCTGATGGACACCTGTGTCGGGCATGAGGTCATCTCCGTGGTCGGGCCGGTCGAAGTGCTGAAGCCGACGTTCGACGCTGCCAAGATCGCCTACGAGGTCTTCGACTGGAAGACGGCCCGCGTCAATTACGCGGCCGAACACGGGCTGAAGATCAAGCCGGAGAAGGAAGAGAAGAAGAAGAAGGAGTGATCCTCACGGAGAGGTAGTAGTGTCCGCCGCGATCTGCTATCCTTCCTGACCATGTGGTTCATTCTCCTCGCCTGCAAAGCCCCCCCTGAACTCTCTCCGGCGACACTCGACGATCTGTCGCGGGTGGCGCTGAAAAACTTCGATGCTGAATCGGAGCCGGAGGATATCGACGCGCTGCTGGAGTGGCTGGTGACCCACGACACTCCGGAGAGCAACGGGTGGTTCCTGGAGGCGATCCGCGCCGAGGACGTGGTGGGGCTGGAGCTGGATCCGGACATCGACATCCACGATCTCGAAGAGGGCGGCGAGATGGAGACCGGCGGGGCGGGCGTGATCGACGTCGTGGACGGGGATCTGGACGGCTACGCGTCGGCCTCGATGGAGGAGGATCAGAGCTTCGCCCACAGCACCTACAAGCAGTGGACGCGCGTGATCCTGAGCGGCGAGGACTTCCTCGACGGCGGCGACCACATGACCACCGACAACATCGTGGAGAAGAGCGGCCCGTTCGGGATCGTCATCCCCTACTCGATGTTCAAGGACTTCCGCTGGGTGGAGACCTCCCACGGCACCGCGATGATCGCGCGGAGCTGGGTGCCGGAGTCCGGCTTCGCCGAGGGCGGCGAGAACGGCATCCTCTGCGGCTGGACCATCGAGGTCTGGCTGCAGCAGGACGGTGGGGTGCTGTGGTACAACTCCTCGTGGAGCCGCCTGAAGACCATCGTTGACGGGCTGGTGACGGAAGAACAGCTCCTCACCGAGCTCATCAAGGGGACGCTCGCCTACTATGAGGGGATCGAGGCCCACGTGAACGGGACGGAGTAGCGGCGTACGACCAGGCGATCAGACCTGAGCGACCGGCGCGTCTGCCGTCTGCGCTGCCGCCTGCGCGTCGCTCCCCTCATAGCGGGCGAGCGCCTTCTTCCACGCCGAGAAGCTGCCCCCGTTGCGGGCGGCCTCCATCACCGCCAGCCCGGTCTGCGGGCCGCCCTGCGCGAGCCGGTACTCGACCCACGCCCACTTGGCGGAGGTGGAGCGGATCTCGGCGCAGCTCCCCTTCAGGCCGCGCTGGAGCCGGTCGAGCCGGGATTCGACGAGCTGCACCCCGGCGAAGGGGGCGCGGGCCATCGGGGTGTTGTACTTCGGCACGAAGGGGGCGATCCCGAGGGCGGTGGGGTGGATCGCGGCGAGGCGGCGGGTGAGGTCGATCAATTCGTCGATGTCGCTGTCCTGCTCGTCCGGCAGGCCGAGCATCATGTAGACCTTGAGCCGCTGGTAGCGGTGGGTGTGCGCGGCCTCCGCGCAGGCGATCAGGTGCGCCTCGGTCGTCCCCTTCATGATCTGCCGCCGGAGCCGCTGGGAGGCCGCGTCTGAGGCCACGGTCAGCGTCTGGTAGCCGCCGAGCCGCAGCAGCCGGGGGATGTCCGGCTTCAGCGCCACCCGATCCGCCCGCAGCGACGACACCCCGATCCCGCGCCCGCTGTCAACGAGCGCCTGCAGCAGCCCGACGAGCTGCGGGTGATCGGAGATGGCCGCCCCGACCAGCCCCACCCGCTTCGCCTCCTCCGGGACATAGCTGAGGACGGAGGCCGGATCGACCAGCCGCATCCCGCCGTTCGTGGAGCGCCGCATCACGCAGAAGGTGCAGGCCCGGTGGCAGCCGCGCTCCCCCTCGATCAGGAACATGTCGGACAATTCGGCGTCCGGCGACATCAGCCGGGATCGCGCCGGGAGCTGCCCGTCCTCCGCCCGCGCCACCGGCGGCAGGATCGGGCCGTGGTGATCGGGCAGCCAGCCGCCGGGCAGATCGCGCAGGTGGGTCAGCGCACCGGTGTCAAAAAAGCCTTCGACCGCCGGGAGGATCACGTCCTCCGCCTCGCCGAGGATCATCCCGTCCACGAACGGCGCTGCAGACAGCGGGTTCGAGAACGTCAGCGGCCCGCCGAGCAGGATCTTCGGGTGATCGGGGCCGCGATCCCGCGCGAGCGCCGGGATGCCGGAGAGATCGAGGAGCTGGATGAGCCCGGCCAATTCAAGCTCGTAGGCGAGGCTTACGCCGATCAGCGGGAAGCTGCTGATCGGGCTTAGGCTCTCCATCGTCAGGACGGGGCGGCGGATCTTCGCCCATGCGTCGACGTCGTCAGGCAAAAAGGCGCGCTCGACTGAAAAACCGCCCGACTCGATCAGGCTGCAGATCCACTGGAAGCCCAGCGAGGACATCCCGGCGCGGTACGGGGAGGGGTACACCATCGCCACCCGCCCGCGCCCGCCCCGCCCGAGCGGGGGGCCGGTCTCAGCGCGCCGCCGGTTGCGGAGCAGATCGATGGGAGAGGGAGGCACACCCCGGTTTATCCTGTTGCACCATCCTTGCACCGTCCTGAAGCGCCCGCTGCGCCCTCCGGACAGGGGGCGCGCATACCGGCTCCATAGAATGAAGGCAGAAATGGAGCGAACATGCAGCCTGCCGAAGCCACCCTCCCCGCGCCTGTCTCCCTGCTGTCTGTCCCGCCGCCTGCGCTCTCCGCCCCGCCTGCGCTCTCCGCCGCTCTCCCTGTGATGTCTGCCCCGCCGCTGGGCGCAGCGCGCGTCCTCCGCGCTGCGGTCGGGATGGCGGGGCTGGGCGCGGTGGCCGCGCTGGGGGGGCATGACGCCTCGCTGCTCTCGGGGCTGGAGGCGGGGCTGGTGCCGGTGCTGGGGACCGGGGTGCTGACGGCGCCCGCGCTGCTGGTCGCGCACCAGTACCTGAACCTCCAGGCAGAGCCGCGCGCCCTGCTGCAGGATCTGGGGCAGTCCTTCTGCCGGGTCGGGGACGTGGCGCTCGGGCTGGTGCCGGTGGTCGGGCTGTTCGTGCTGACCACCGACATCGCGCCGATGCTGTTCGGGCTGCTCTACCTCGCCGCCGGGGCGCTCGGCCTCGGGATCTGCGTCCTCCGCATGGAGCAGACTGAGCGGCTGGCCGGGACCAACGGCGGCGGCTTCATGATGCTGAGCCTCGGCCTCTGCTGGGCGGTGCTGGCGGGGCTGATCGGGCTCCGGCTCTGTGTCGGTCCGCTGCTCGCGATTCTTTGACTTTAAAATAAACTTTTAAATCAGCTTTAAAATTCTCTCCGGAGAGCCCCATGAACCTCATCACCCTCAGCACCCGCCTCCTGCGCGACCCTGTCGCCCTCATCGCAGAGTTCTCCGATCCTGCAAACCCGGACGGCCTGCGCCGCCTCATGCCCGCGCTGCTCGCGCTGGTGGGGCTGGGCGGCGGGATCTTCGGGGCGGTCGTCGGGAGCTACCGGGGCGGGCTCCAGACGGTCTATGCGGCGGCCAAGTTCCCGTTTCTACTGTTGATCCCGGTGCTGGTCTGCCTCCCGGCGATCCACGCGATCTGTGCCGCCTGCGAGGTCGAGGTCCGGTACACCCGGCTGGCGCTTGCGGGGCTCGCGGGGCTCGCGCGCACGGCCATCCTGCTGGCGGCGAGCAGCCCGATCATCTGGCTCGTCTACTCGGTGCGCATCGACTACCACCTCGCGATCCTCGCGATGGTCGGCACCCTGGGGCTGGTCGGGCTGCCCGGCCTCTCCACCGTCGTCCGCACCCTGCCGGGGAGCGGGATGCTGCGGCAGGCGGCGCTCGCCGGGTCGCTCGGGCTGATCTGCCTGTGCATGGCGCAGTCGGGCTGGCTGCTGCGCCCGTTCGTGGCGCGGCCGGCGGGCGAGGTGAGCTTCCTGCGCCCGGTCGAGGAGGACATCTTCTCCAGCCTCGGCGCGACGGTGCTGGCCTCCCTCGGCGCCTACCAGGACTGGGAGCCGGAGGGCGCCGGGGTGATCGGGCGGACCGGCGGGCGCGGCGCGCATGAAGGAGGTGAGTGATGGGCAGCGGCCTGCTCCCCTGGGTGCTGCTGGCCTATTTGCTGATCGGGGCGGGGGTCGGGGCGTCGATGTGGCGGCGCGGGCATCCGGCCGCGCAGGCGGCGGCGGCGCTGGTGGCGTGGCCGCTGCTGGTCGGCCCGGCTGAGGGCGCGGAGGGGCTGCCGACGGGAAAAGGGCCGCACGCGGCGCGGATCATCGCCGCCTTCGCCGCGCTCCGGGCGTCGCTGGCCGAGCCCTCAGGTCAGGATCTGATCCCGGCGGCGGAGGTCCAGGGCATGGAGCGGAGCCTGCTGGCGGCGGACGCCCGGATCGGGCTGGTGGATCGCCTGCTCTCCGACCCGGAGATCGCAGCGAGCGCCCAGCCGCTCCAGATCGCGCGGGCGCGGGCGGCGCAGGAGATCGAGGCGTCGCTGCGGGAGGTTATACAATTGCGGATCCAGATCGGGCTGGTGGCGCTGGCGGGGGATACCGCTCCGGTGCGGAGCCGGGTACAATCGCTGGCGGCGCGGGTGCGGGCGCTCAGCGAGATGAACAGCGAGATGAACAGCGCGGAGGAGAAGATCACTGCATGACGAAGATCCTGGTGGTGGACGACGATCCGCACCTGCGCGAAGTGGTCCGCTACGCGCTCGCCCGGCAGGGCTGGACGATCACCGAGGCGGCAGACGGGCTGCAGGCCGTCGCCGCCGCCCGCGCCGAGCCGCCGGAGCTGCCGCCCGATCTGATCGTGATGGACGTGGTAATGCCCGAACTCGACGGCCTGGAAGCCTGCCGCCGCATCCGGCAGTCCGGCCCGCCGATCAACACCGTCCCCATCGTGTTCCTCTCCAGCCGCGACGAGGAGCTGGATCGCGTCCTCGGGCTGGAGATGGGCGGGGACGACTACCTGTGCAAGCCGTTCTCTCCCCGCGAGCTGGTCAGCCGGATCAAGGCCGTCCTCCGCCGGGCCCGCCCCGAGCCCGCCCCGGCAGGCGCGCCCAGCCCGATCCTCCGCTGCGGCGCGCTCAGCCTCGATCCGGTGCTGCACCGCGTCCATGTGTCCGCCCCGGCCGCTCCCGGGGGCGCCGTCGAGCTGACGCTCACCGTGACGGAGTTCAGCATCCTCCAGGTGCTGATGAGCCACCCCGGCCGCGCCTACACCCGCGAGGAGATCACCGACCGCGCCTACGGCGAGGGCCACCACCTCTCTGACCGCACCCTCGACTCCCACATCCGGCGCATCCGCCAGAAGTGCAAGGACGCCGGGATCGATCCGGTGGAGACCGTCCACGGCCTCGGTTACCGGCTGCACGCCTGAGATGGCGACCGGGACGGCGCCGGATGCGCCTGAGACCGCGCCTGAGACGGCGCCGGCCGCTCCGGCCCCGCGCGTGCTGCTGCGCCTGCAGAGCTGGATGGCGCTCTCGCACCTGTTCGTGCTGCTGCTGCCGATCGCTGCGATGATCGGGACGGGCGCGCTCGCCCGCGATCTCTGGCAGCAGACGCGCGAGGACATCGATCACCAGGCGACGATCTGGCGCCTCACCATCGAGTCCGAGCTGGAGCGCGACCCCGATCCCGCTTTTGATCTCAGCGCGGTCACCGCCCGCCTCCAGCCCCGCATGGCCGAGGCCCGCGAGCAGACCCTCGCCGGGGTCCGCATCATCGACGCCACCGGCGCGGTGCTCGCCTCCTCCTCCGGCACCGGGCTCGGGGAGGACGTCTCCGACACCGCCGAGGTTCAGCAGGCGCTCGCCGGAGCCCCCGGCTGGGACGTCCGCCCCCGCAGCGCGCCCTCCACCTTCGCCCCGCTCTCCTCCGCCAGCCGGCGCTCCGGGATGCGCGTCTTCGTCGCCCAGCCCGTCCGCGCGCGCGGCGAGGTGATCGGCGCGATCCTCGTCTCACGCACCCCCCGCGAGGAGATCCAGACCCTCTACCAGCTCGGCCCCGGCTTCGCCCTCGGCATGATCCTGTCGCTCGTCACCACCCTGAGCATGGCCTTCCTCGCCGGTCGCCGCTTCACCCACTCCATCGCCGCCCTCGTCCACACCGCCCGCCGCATCGCCGCCGGGGAGGCCGACGCCGCCCTCGCCCTCCGCCCCGCCCTCGCCTCGCATGTCGTCGAGACCCGCCTGCTCGCTGAGGCCATGTCCGGCATGCAGCGCCGCCTCGCCGAGCGGATGGCCTACATCACCGAGTTCTCCGCCAACGTCTCCCACGAGTTCAAGACCCCGGTCAGCACCCTGCGCGGCACGCTGGAGATCCTCCGCGACGACGACGAGCTGCCGCCCGCGCAGCGCCTCCGCTTCCTCGACAACGCTCTCGCCGATCTCGACCGGCTGAGCCGCATGATCGGCGGCCTCCTCGCCCTCGCCCGCGCCGAGGAGGGGCCGGTCGCGCGCCCCTCGACCTCCGCGATCTCCTCCGCGACCTCCGCGACGCCGATCACCCGCCCGCCCTGCCCGATCACCCGCTGATGATCCACGCCAACCAGGGCCAGATCGAGGCCGTCCTGAAGAACCTGATCCAGAACGCCCGGCTCCACGGCAGGCCGCCCGTCAGCGTCGAGGTCGACGGGGAGGTCAGCGGGGAGGTCAGCGGGGCCGGCCCCGCCGTCCAGATCCGGGTGATCGACGCCGGAGAGATCTCCCCCGCCAACGTCGACAAGATCTTTGATCGGTTCTTCACCACCGCCCGCTCCAGGGGCGGCACCGGCCTCGGCCTCGCCCTCGTCCGCACGATCTGCACCGCCCACGGCGGGAGCATCACGGTTGAGAGCCGCCCCGGCCGCACCTGCTTCGAGATCAGCCTCCCCCGCCTGAAGGAGCCCCATGCCTGATCGCGCCGCCTTCATCTCCGCGCACACCGAGCGCGCCGCGCCCCCCCTCGTCCCTGAGATCCAGCTCTACCTCGCCACCGAGGTCACCCCGCTCTGGCAGGCGACTGAGGAGTGGCTGGACGCCCACCGGCTCCCGCCCCCGTTCTGGGCCTTCGCGTGGCCGGGCAGCCAGATCCTCGCGCGCTACATCCTCGATCACCCGGACGAGTTCGCCGGTCGCCGCGTCCTCGACTTCGCCTCCGGCAGCGGCCTCGCCGCCATCGCTGCGGCGCGGGTCGGCGCCGCCGTCACCGCCAACGAGATCGACGAATTCGCCGGGGCGGCGATCCGGCTCAACGCGGCCGCCAGCGGGGTGGAGGTCGCGGTGGAGCTGCGGGATCTGCTTGAGGAGGGGGAGCTTGGCTACGACGTCGTCCTGATCGGGGACGTCTGCTACCGCGCCGACCTCGCTGCAGCGCTGCTCCAGTGGCTCGCGCGGCAGGAGGGCAGGGTGCTGCTCGCGGACGGGGGGAGGGGTTTTGCGCCCGACGCCGGGTTCAGGGAGATCGTCCGGGAGGAGGTGCCGGTGCCGAAGGATCTGGAGGGGGCGGAGCGGCGGGTGGCGCGGCTGCTGGAGCGGGGGTGAGCGCCAAAGCGCCGCTACCCGCAGTCTGCCCCCAGCCTGCACCCCTCCTCCCGGAGCGCCGCCGCCCGCTTCCTGTCCTTCTTCACGCCCTTCCCCTTCTTATACATCCCCGACAGCGCCATGCAGGCGTCCCCCGCCCCCAACGTACACCCCGCCTCATAGAGCTGCGCCGCCCGCTCCAGGTCCACCGGTATGTTGCCTCCGTCCTGATAGAAGACCGCCGCGTTCAGGCAGCCGAACGGCTCCTTCAGCGTGCAGGCCTCCTCGAACAGCGCGACCGCCTCCGGCACCTTCTGCTGATCGAGCATCAGGACGCCCAGCCGCGTGCAGGCGCTCGCCTCCTTGCCCTTACAGGCGAGGGCGTAGAACCCGGCGACCTTCTCAAGGTTCTTTTCACGGCCCCGGCCGTCCTCGATCATCGCGCCAAGGACGGCGCAGGCGCCAGGCATCCCCCCGATGCAGGCCGTCTCGTAGAGCGCGGCGGCGCGGGGGAGGTCGACGGCGCCGAGGCTGCCGTCTTCGTACCACTGGCCGAGGAGGAAGCAGGAGAAGCTGTCATGGAGGCGGCAGCCTTTCTCCAGGGAGGACACCCCGCCGGGCGCGCCGACCAGGAAGCCGTGCTGGCCGCAGTTGGTGCCGTCGTTGAGATCGCAGCCCTGGAGGAACAGCGCGGCGGCCTCGGCGCGGGAGGGGGGCGTCCCCTTGCCCTTCTCGGCCGCGAGCCCGGCCTCGAAGCAGGCGTTGGCGTAGCCGAGATCGCAGGACTTCCGCCAGAAGGTGATGGCCTGGGTCGCGTCCGGGCGGAGGCCGCGCCCCTCTTCATAGAGGTTTCCGAGCATGTAGCAGGCGGTGGAGGACTGGAGGGCGCAGCCGCGCTCAAAAAAACGGCGGGCGTCGTCAGCGGCGTTTTGTTGGACGGCGAGGACGCCCCGATTGGCGCAGGCGCGACCATCGCTGTAGCTGCAGCCCTGCTCCCAGTAGCGGGCGGCGGCCTCCGCGTCCCCCTGCTGCATGGCGGCGTTCCCGAGGGCGGTGCAGGCGGCAGCGTCGGCGGCGGCGCAGGCCGCAGGCGCGGCGAGGGCTGCCTGGAGGGAGAGGAGCATGGAGAGGAGCATGGAGAGGAGCGGGGAGAACAGCAGCGGGGACATCAACCCTCACAGAGCAGGGGGAGGAGGAGGGAGCACGGCGCGTCCTGCCAGCCTTCCGGGCTGAGCCGCGCGCAGTCTTCCGTGCCGGGATCGTCGGGCTGTCCGGGCGCCCAGCCGTCCCAGGTGACGGGGGCGTCGCCGTACCAGCGGTAGTCGCCCTCGATGGCCTGATCGCCGAGGCCGATCCAGCCTCCGAACCCGGCCAGCAGCAGATCCGCCTGTTCGGCTGCGTCGTCGAGGATCAGGGGGCGGTAGCCGAGCGCGGCGCAGGCCCCGGCGAGGGAGGAGCCGCTGCCATCGGGGCAGGAGAGGTAGGGCGTGGCGCCGCGCCAGAGCGCCGCGCAGGGGCAGGCATCCCCGTCGTCCGGCAGGCCGGAGCAGTCGTCGTCCGCCGCGTTGCAGCGCTCCATGGCGCCGGGGTAGGCGGCGGGGTCGCTGTCGATGCAGTCCGGGCCTGCGGGGAGGGCGCGGACGCCGTCCCGATCGGCGTCGAGATCGTCGTCCCCGGCGCAGTCCGCGTCGATGCCGTCGTAGGGGGCGTCGGCGGCGGCGGGGAAGACCGCGCTGGCAGGGAGGCTGGCGGGGGCGCCGTCCAGGGAGATCCCCGACGGGGGCGCGGCGGGATCGTCGGCGCAGTCGCCGGGGAGGGCGCCGGCGGGCAGCGGGTAGGGGTAGCCCGCCTTCCAGGCGCCGTCGCCGTCCTGATCGCCGTCGTTGCCGTCGCAGTCGTCGTCCGCGCCGTCGTACCAGATCTCCTGAGCAGCGGGGTGGATGTCCGCGTCGAGATCGTCGCAGTCCTCAGACAGGCCGTACCCGTCGCCGTCCTGATCGTCGCGGTTGCCGTCGCAGTCGTCGTCGGTGTCGTCGTACCAGATCTCCTGAGCAGCGGGGTGGACGTCCGGGTCGAGGTCGTCGCAGTCATCGGGGGACGCAGCGCCGTCGCCGTCCCGGTCGCCGTCATTGCCGTCGCAGTCCTGGTCGGTGCCGTCGTACCAGATCTCCGGAGCAGACGGATGGACGTCCGGGGCAGCGTCGTCGCAGTCTGCCGGCAGATCGGCGCCGTCGCCGTCCTGATCGAAGTCTGAGCCGCCGTCGCAGTCCTGATCGGTGCCGTCGTACCAGATCTCCTGAGCGAACGGGTGGACGTCCGCGCTCTGTGCCTGCGCGGGGTCGTCGATGCAGTCGCCCTCAGCGGCGGTGTAGCCGTCGCCGTCCAGATCGAGCGGTGTCCAGGCGCTCCCGCAGGAGGCCAGCAGAAAGAGCGGGGCGGTACGCAGCAGGGTGGGCAGGATCGGCATCGTGAGCAGCGGGGATATGATATTCTGAGGCGGTGAGAGAAGCGAGGATACCTTGAACGGTGGACGCAGCTATCGGGTACGGGAATTGCTGGGGCGCGGCGCGTTCGGCGCGGTCTATCTGGCCGACACGGTCGGGGCGGGGCTGGCGCGGAAGGTGGCGGTGAAGGTGATGAACCCGGATCGCTCGGTGAGCCCGGAGCTCGTCGGGCGCCTGCGCGATGAGGCGCGGATGCTCTCGCTCATCCACCACCGCTCGATCGTCCGGGTGGACGATCTGCTCCAGCTCAACGGCCAGTGGTCGGTGGTGATGGAGTATGTGGAGGGCGTCGATCTGGGGACGCTGCTCAGGTCGGGGCCGGTGCCGCCGAAGGCAGCGCTCACGATCATCGAGGAGGTCGCGGGCGCGCTCCACGCGGCGTACAACCAGAACGGCCCGGACGGGAAGCCGCTGCGGCTGGTCCACCGCGACATCAAGCCGGGCAATGTCCGGCTGACGACGGCAGGAGAGGTGAAGCTGCTGGACTTCGGCGTGGCGCATGCCGAATTTTCAGCCCGGGAGACCGGCGCGACACAGGCGATCTTCGGGACGCTGGCCTACATGGCGCCCGAGCGGTTCCGGGGGGAGGACACCCACCTCGGGGACATGTACGCGCTCGGGGTGATGCTGTTCGAGCTGCTCATCGGCGGGCGCCCCGGGAATTCGGTGGCGGATCCGGATCGGCAGCCGCCGGGGAAGGCGCTGATGGCGCAGTGGAGCTGGCTCCAGACCCTCTCGCACCCGCTGTTCGATCTGATCTCCGAGATGCTCTCGGAAGATCCGGCGCAGCGTCCGAACGGGCGCGACTGCGTGCGGCAGCTGGAGCGCATCCGGGCGCGGCTGCCGGGGAACATGGAGTCGCTCTCCGACTGGGCGGAGCAGCGGATCCCGGAGGTGATGCAGCAGAACCGCCCGGTGCAGGACGGTACGATGGGGACGCTGCTGGTGGAGCGCGTCGCGGTGGCGCCGCGCCGCTCCGTGCTGCCGCTCGTGTTCGCCGGAGGGATCTCGGCGGTGCTGATCGGCGGGACGCTGCTCGGGCTGTCCTACCTGAGGACGGACGGATCGGGGCCGGCCGATCCGGCGCCGGCAGCGACGCCCGTGGCAGCGCCGACGCCGCTCACCCCTGCGACGCCGACCCCTGCGACGCCGACCCCTGCGACGCCGCCCCCCACCCCGGAGGCGACGCCGCCGCTCACCCCTGAGGCGACCCCGGCCGCCCCTGAGCCGACCCCGATTGCTCCTGAGCCGACCGTGAAGCTCAGCCCTGCAGAGGCGAAGGCGAAGGCGGAGGCGGACGCCAAGGCGGACGCCAAGGCGAAGGCCGAGGCCAAGGCGAAGGCGGAGGCGGACGCCAAAGCGAAGGCGGAGACCGAGGCAAAGGCGAAGGCGGAGACCGAGGCGAAGGCGGAGGTCGAGGCCAGGGCGAAGGCAGAGGCGGAGGCCAGGGCGAAGGCGGAGGCTGAGGCGAAGGCGAAGGCGGACACGAAGGGCGGGCGGCTCTCAGTGACCGGCGATGTGGAGAAGGTGAGCGTCTCTCCCGGCGGATCGACCGGTCAGGTGCCGGCCGGGGTCTACACGGTGACGGTGACCCTGAAGGACGGGAGCAGCTTCACGCTCCGTTCGCTCGTCGTCGGAGAGGGGGACTCGGTGACGGTGAGCTGCAAGAACGGGTTCGGCTGCCGCAAGCTCTGAGCGCCGTCCGGAAGGTTCGGCGCAGGGCGGCGCGGGCGCGGCACATTCATTGTCGTCAACTTCGGTCGCAGATTTCGACATGGGCAGGCCGGGCGGTTAGCACGGCCCCCGTGGTCAGGAGTAAGCGTGTCGGGTAGCAGCCGTGATTGAAGTTCAGAAGCTGAGCAAGCAGTACGGGGACACGTTCGCCATCAAGGATGTGAGCTTTCACATCACCAAAGGCGAGGTCGTCGGGTTCCTCGGTCCCAACGGGGCAGGTAAGACCACCACGATGCGGATCATCTCCGGATCGCTGGGCGCCTCAGTGGGGGTGGCGAAGGTCGGGGGCCACGACGTCGCGGACAACCCGAAGGCGGTGCAGTCGATCCTCGGCTACGCCCCGGAGGTGCCGCCGCTCTACCCCAACATGACGGTGCGCGACTACGTGCAGTTCGCCGCTGAGCTGAAGGGGGTCGCCGACATCAAGAAGGCGGTCAACAAGGCGCTGGATCGGGTCGCGCTGCAGCCGGTGGCCCACCGGCTCATCGACAACCTGTCCAAGGGCTACCGGCAGCGCGTCGGGCTGGCGCAGGCGCTGGTGCATGAGCCCTCGGTGCTGGTGCTGGACGAGCCGACCTCCGGCCTCGATCCGGCGCAGCGCGTCGAGATCCGCAACCTCATCCAGGAGCTCGCGGCCGGGGATCGCACCGTCATCCTCTCCACGCACGTCCTCGCGGAGATGGAGGCGCTGTGCGGCCGGGTGATCGTCATCAACAAGGGCCGGATCATCACTGAGAGCTCCATCGCCAACCTCGGACACGCCGGACAGACTGTCCGCGTCGAGGTGGCGCGCCCCGGCCCTGAGCTGATGGCGCGGCTGCAGCAGATCCCCGGCGTGTTGAGCGTCGAGGCCACCGGGCGGCGGCTCATCGTGCGCGGCGACCGGGATCTGCGCGAGGACGTGGCGTCGGCGTCGGCGCCTTCGGGCATCCTGGAGCTGGGCGGGCAGCGGCTGGAGGATCTGTACCTCTCGCTGATCGCAGGGACGGCGCCGGGGATGGACGGCGCGCCGATCAATGCGCCGTCCGGCGCGTCGATCAATTCGCCGTCCGGCGCGCCTGCGGGGACGCCGGATCCGAAGCTGAACCTGAAGAAGCAGAACCTGAACGGGGAGGGGTAGCCGATGAACGGCGCGATCGCGATCTTCAAGCGGGAGACCGCAGCCTATTTTACGACTCCGATAGGCTGGATCATCCTGATGTTCTTCCTGTTCATCTTCGGGTTCTTCTTCGCCCTGTCGGTGACGGCGTTCATGGACTACTCGCAGCAGGCGGCGTTCAACCCGCAGGCGGCGGAGGGGCTGAACGTCAACAGCTTCGTGATCCAGGGGCTGTTCGGCAACATGGCGGTGGTGATCCTGCTGATCGCGCCGGGGCTGGTGATGCGGCTGCTGGCCGAGGATCGCAAGCAGCGCTCAATCGAGCTGCTGCTGACCAGCCCGATCTCCTCGACGGAGATCGTGCTCGGCAAGTTCTTCGGGGCGATCGGCTTCGTGGTGGCGATGATGGTGGCGACGCTGCCGTACATGGCGCTGCTCTACGGCTACGGCGAGCCGGACACCGGCGTGTTGTTGAGCAACTACCTGTCGCTGTTCCTGCTGACGTCCTCGCTGGTGGCGATCAACCTGTTCCTGTCCTCGTTCACCGAGAACCAGATCATCGCCTTCATGGCGGGATTTGCCTTCAACCTGATCTTCTGGATCCTGGGTTGGGCGGCGGACATGGCGCCGGAGGGGGTGGCTCAGGACGTGTTCCAGGGCCTCGCGATGGGGACGCACTACATGGAGATGGGCAAGGGTCTGATCCGGATGCAGGATCTGGTCTATTTTCTGAGCTTCATCGCCTTCTGCCTGCTGGCGACAACGCAGCGGGTAGAGGCGTTGCGCTGGCGATAAGGGGGGACAGATGCGCGGCTTTGGATGGTTTTTTGGCCTCATCGGGCTGATGTGTCTGATCGGGAGCGGCGCGGCGGCGCTCACGCTGGACGGCGACATGCCGCTCCTGGTGAAGGGCGCCGGCGGGCTGGGGGTGGCGCTGCTGGTGGTGTGGATCGCGGTCGACTGGTCGCTGATCCAGGACTACCGCAACGATCAGACCTCCGCGCGCTCGCTCAACGCGCTGGTGGCGACGCTGCTCGGGCTGGCGATCGCGATCACCGCGAACGTGGCGGCGCACAGCTCCACCTGGCGCTGGGACGCGACGAAGAACAAGCAGTACACGCTCTCCGGGCAGAGCGTAGATCTTGTGAAGAAGCTGGATCGTCAGGTGGAGGTGATCGCCTTCTTCACCAAGGGCGCCCCGGAGCAGAAGAACTTTGAGACGCTGATGGAGCAGTACCTCGCCAACAGCTCGCAGCTGAAGGTCGAGTACCACGACCCGTCTGAGGAGCCGCTGCTGGCCGAGAAGGAGAAGATCGCCTCGGAGGCCGGGACGGTCATCCTGCGGGCGGGCAGCCAGGAGAAGCGGATCGAGTACACCTTCGACGAGTCGTCGATCACCAACGCGCTGGTGCTGGTGACCTCCGACAAGCAGCACAAGGTCTGCGTGGTCAGCGGTCACGGGGAGATGGATCCGGACGACAGCGGCTCTCAGTCGGGGTTCGGTCTGGCGAAGGACAAGCTGGAGGCGCAGAACTACACGGTCAGCAAGATCACGCTCACCGCGACCGCGCCATCACCGACCTCCTGTGAGCTGGTGGTGCTGGCCGGGCCGCAGACTGAGATCCTGCCGGAGGAGCTGGATCGGCTGGCGCAGTACGTGGCGGCGGGCGGGGCGCTGATCGCGCTCATGGATCCGACGGTCCCGGCCACGGTGGCCAATGACTTCGCGCGGTACGGCGTCAAGGTCGGCGATGACGTCGTCATCGAGACCGATCCCTACCGGATGCTCCAGAACAACCCGTTCGGGCTGATCGTCGATCAGGGCAGCTACGAGCCGCACCCGCTCACCGAGAAGCTGAAGGGCAACTCGGTGTTCTTCCTCGCGCGCTCGGTGAAGGTCGGCGACGCGGTGGCCGGGGTCGAGGTGAAGGAGCTGGCCCGCGCCTCTGAGCAGAGCTGGGCCGAGAGCGACTACAAGGATCAGGCGGCGGAGCCTGCGCCGACTGAGGGCCGCGACCTGATCGGCAAGGTGCCGGTGATGGCGGTGGCTGAGATCAGCGATCCGTCGGGCCTGCGGACGAAGACCGAGGCGGCGGCGCCGGTGGCCCCGGAGGGGTCGCCGGGCGTCCCGGCGGCGCCCCCGGCGGCGGTGACGGCAGAGCTGCCCCGGCTGGCGGGCGGCAAGGTGGTGGTGGTGGGCGACATGGACTTCGCCTCCAACCAGCTCCTCGCCAACGGGCTGAACCAGGATCTGCTGCTGAACACCGTCGCGTGGATGGCGGGCGAGGACGATCAGATCGGCATCCGTCCGAACGAGGCGGCGAAGGGTCGGCTGGAGATGTCGACGATGGGGCTGCTGCTCTGCTGGCTCGTGTCGCTGGTGTTGATGCCCGGCGCGATGATCATCGGCGCGATCGGGACCTATGTGTACCGGCGCCGCCTCTGATCCAGCCTCTGATCTGGTCTGTGATCCCACAGAAGCGCGTGTCTCTGCGCTCCGGGCAGTAGCCGGAGGCGCTCGCGGTTACTACGCTGTGCTGCGCTGAGGAACCGAATGGCTGGACCTGCAGAGATGATTGAGCTGGCGGTGTCGATCGAGCTGGAGTGTGCGGGCCTCTATGAGGTCTTCGCGCGCTGCTTCCAGGGCCGGGCGGAGATGGTGTACTTCTGGCGCCACTACGCGGAGGCCGAGCGGTACCACGCCGCCAGCATCCGCATCCTGCAGGCGACGTTCACCCCGGCCGCTGAGGGCGACGCTGATCCGCAGCCCTCCCGCACCTTCCTGGAGCAGCTCCGCTCCCTGCGCCAGCAGTACGAGCAGCCCACCACCCCGATCACCATCCGCGAGGCGCTGAACATCGCCCGCCGCGTCGAGGAGAGCAGCGAGGAGCTGCACGGGCGCACCCGGATGCTGCTCGGCCGGCCGGAGTTTGAAGATCTCTTCGCGAAGATGGCCGAGGAGGATCGGGTCCACCGGGACACGCTGACGGTGGCCGAGGCGCGCTGGAGTGTCTGATCAGGCGCGGCGCCTGCTGCACCCGGATCAGCTCCCGGCGGAGGCGGACTGGCAGGAGGGGCTGGCGCTGTTCGCTGCGGGGGAGTGGTTCACCGCCCACGAGGTGCTGGAGCGGCTCTGGCGGGGGCTGGAGCGGGGCTCTGAGGCGTTCCTGCTGGTGCAGGGCGTCCTGCAGCTCGCGGTGGGGCTGGAGCACCTGCGCCGCAACAACCCGCGCGGCGCGCAGGGGCAGTGGCAGAAGGCGGAGGCGAAGCTGGCGGGGATGCCTGAGGTGACCGGCGGCATCCGGCTCGGGCGGCTCCGCCGGGAGATCGCTGCCTGCGCCGAGGCGGCGGGGCTGGAGGCGCAGGTGGAGCGGCAGCGGCGCGGGGAGCCGGTGTCGCTGCCGCCGCTCCGGGCGCCAGTGCCGGAGCGGGTGACCTCCGGGGCGCTGGGTGCCGGAGGATGATGTTATGATCAGCCGGTGGAGGATTGGATGTCTCTGCTGTCCGGGCTGCTCTTGCTGATTGGTTGTCCCGGTGAGAAGGAGTCTGCAGATGATTCCGCGTCCACAACCACCGATCCCTGCTTCGTCGATGCGCCGCTGATCGGGATCGGTGACGGCACGACAGAGTTCATCCCGGTGGCGGACGGGGCCGAGGTGACGATGGTGCACGGCCCGCAGGGCGGGTGGCACATCGTCGCGAGCGTGATGGTACACCACACCGACCGGATCGTGGAATTGGCCTACACCATCGATCTCCTCGACGGGACGCGCATCTCAGACAATCATTATCGCGTACAGCTCAAGGACATGGGCGACTGCTCCGGGTTCTATACCAACATGTACGGCTACCTGGACGTGAGCGCGCTCAGCGAGGGGGACGCCGACACCCCGCCGGAGCTGATCTGCGGCCAGCCGATCCGGCTGACGATCCGGGCGCTCGACAGCGCCGGACGCGAGGCCACCGCCACCGTCGAGCTGGTGACCAGCCCCGATCCCATCGACATCTGCGCCGGTACATCGGGTTAGCCCGTCCGGCCCGCCCTCAGTTGGGCGCATGCCCGCCGATGTAGCCGGTGGAGGCGCCTGCGGTGCTGGCCTCTCCGATGCCGATGTCGTTTTCAGGCACCCAGAGGTTCGTCCCCGGCTGGAGCCGCACGATGCCGCCCCGCGCCGCCATCACCTCCCAGACCTCCTCGGCGCCATCCTCGACGTACTTCCGCTTGTTGATGAAGTAGAAGTGGATGTAGCCGTCGGTGCTGAAGTCGCCGACGGTGTTCTGCACCCAGCCGCGCGGGGAGAAGGTCACCGTCGTGACAGCGGGCTGCTGGAGGCTGACCCAGGGGAGGGAGCTTGTGCCGCCCTCGCTGATGACGATCGTCCCGGTGCCGTCCATCACCACGCCGTCATCGACCGGCAGCGTGTCCCAGACCGTCGAGGACTGGGCGAGGTTCCCGCGCTGGATGAGCCAGCCGCCCGCGCTGTTGGCGTCGGCGTTGCCGAGGTCGGTGTCCCAGATGTTGACGACGATCCGGTACTCGACGTTGTCCTTGACCGCCGACATGCGGGCGAGGTTGAGGTCTGCAGCGAACTGGTAGGCCGCCTGCCGGGTGCGCCAGGTCGGGATCCAGACGGAGACCATCGAGGAGGACAGCGCGGCGAGGATGCCGAAGATCGCGACGACGATCGCCATCTCGATGAGGCTGAACCCGGCGCGCGGGGGGGAGGGGCGGGACAGGACAGACAAGATCCCTCCAGTGCAGAGAGTCTGATTATAGCACGGCGCGACCGCGCGGCGCAGCCCGCCGCTACGGCTGTTTTCCCAACAGCGCGTCCCGCACCCGATCCGCCCCCGCCCCGGCGAGCGAGGCGCCGAGCTTGCGGATCTTCTGGAGGATCGCCACCGGATCGGCGTCAGGCGCCTGCTTCAGCGCCCGCCACGCCCGCTCCGGGAGGCTGTGCTGATCAAAAGACTCCTTGATCAGCGACCACGCGACCTTCTCACGCTCCTTCTCGAAGGCGTCGCGGAGCTTCTGCAGCCCATCGGCGTCGCGCCTGCGCCCGGCGGTCTTCAGCTCCTTCACCAGCGCGTCCGAACGCTGGCGGAGCTGCCCGAGCGTGGGCCGCGCGGGAAGGGACACACCGGCGCCCCGGAGCGCCTCTGCCCACGGGGAGCGGGCCGGATCCGGCAAGAGATCGTCGATAGAGGTCGGCGCAGCGGCGTTGCCGGAGGGCGTGAAGTGTCCAGAGAGGGCCTGTCGGAGCTGATCCATCCGGGGCGATAACCGGATGCTCCGTCGACATCCAGATCTTCCGGGTCATCCAGCTTGCATTTGAGCGCACAGCGGATTAGCCGGGACAGCACTTTTCTTCAGGAGCCTCTCTTCATGGCACGTTACCGCGGACCCCGTCTCAAGGTATGCCGTTCTCTCGGTGAGATTCTGCCGGGTCTGACGACCGAATCCCAGCTCAAGCGCCCTTTTGCCCCTGGCCAGCATGGCGCCCGGCGCAAGGGCAAGATGTCCAACTTCAAAGAACGCCTGGTTGAGAAGCAGAAGATGCGCTTCCACTACGGCATTCAGGAGCGCCAGTTCCGGCGCTACATGGTCGAGGCCACCCGTCAGAAGGGTGCCGCTGGCCGCAACCTCGTCACGCTGCTGGAGAGCCGCCTGGACAACGTGGTGTGGCGTCTGGGCCTCGCCCGGACGATCCCCGGCGCGCGCCAGATGGTCGTCCACCAGCACATCATGGTGAACGGCGTCCGCACGGATCGCCCGAACTTCCATGTCAGCCCCGGCGACGTGGTGGCGATCCACCCGAAGAACCGTCAGACCACCTTTGTTCAGGCCGCTCTGGAGCATGCCGCCTCGCGCGTCCGCCCCGGCTACCTGGACTTCAACCCCTCCGAATTCGCCGGCAAGATGGTCATCCGTCCTGAGCGCGAGGATCTGCCGTTCAACTGCAACCCGCAGTCGATCGTCGAGTACTACAGCCAGCAGCTCTGATCTGTCTGCGCCCTGCGGCGCAGAAGGGTTCCAGGGGAGGGTGTCGGAGCGATCCGGCGCCCTCCGCTGCGTTCAGGGCTTCTTCGGCTCGGCGTTGGCGGGATCGGAGTCGTAGCAGATGCTGCCCTCTGAGAAGGCGACCTCGCCGACGATCTGGAGCAGGGCCACGTAGGCGATGGCGATCCCGTCCACGCCGGGGCTCATCTCCTTGAGCCGATCCCAGCTCCAGCCGTTCCATGAGAGGCTGGAGTAGCTGAACGGCACCTCCTCCTTCTGGAGCAGATCCATCTTGTCGGCGAGGATGGCGCCGATGACCATGCGGGTGGAGTCCTCGCGCCGGTCGGTGCGGAGATCGGCGGACTCGTGGAGGCTGCTGATCACGCTGCGCTTCTCGGCGAACCAGCCCTGCGCCTCCAGGCCGGTGATCTGGGCCAGATCGACCGGGCGCAGCCCCGCGTCCTTGTTGATGAGGAGGAAATTCATCGCCGCATAGCGCACCGGCAGCCGGTCGGATCGGCAGAACGCCTCCTCCAGCGCGTCCTGATCGTCCACCTGCTCCAGCATCTTGCGGACGCGGTTCCCGCCGGGGTTGGTCTGGACCTCGAACCGGTCGACGAGGATCTTCAGCTCCTTCTGGATGCGCGGCTGCTCTTTCTCATCGAAGCCCATCCGCTGGAAATTCTCGGTGCGGCTTGCGCTGTTGAAGCGCATGCCGACCAGCGGATCCTTCCGGGTGTCCGCCTGCGCCTTGGTGGCCTCCTTGGACTGCAGCACCTCCTCGGTGAGCACGAGCCCGACCGCCGCGATCATCACCAGCGGCAGGAACAGCATCAGCGCGATGGCCCGCCCGCTCATCCTGTCACCTTGGTCATTTGGCCCCCTTCAGCGACTCAGGCCGGGGGACAGCGAAGCTCTTGCAGTATCCGCCCGACATAGAAAGCTCCTCATAGGGCTTGAACGCCTCGAACTCGGCAGAGTAGTTCTGCCCGTAGTAGCAGGCGGCCAGCAGGTGCTGGGCGATGATCAGGTGGACGTAGTGCTGGGTCTCGACGCCGAGCAGGGCGGGGGTGCCGCCGGTGTTGCAGGTGCGGTTGGGGTCGTAGGCCTCGCCGCCGCCGCCGGTCTCGCAATTGATGTTGGCGCCGATGAAGTCGGGGCTGAACGCGGGCTTGTTGTAGACCTCCACCCACTTCTTGTACTTCCAGCGCAGCCCGCTCTGGTGCTTGACGCCCTCCTTGGCAGCGAACTCGCTGTGGTCGTACCCGGCGTTGTGGCTGGCGATCACGATCTGCACCGCCGAGCCGGAGGCCCGGATCTGCTGATCCTTCCACGCCCGCCCGAGCGAGATCACCGCGCCCTTCGTCGAGGCGATCAGGTCAGACCGCTCATCGACCTTGCAGCCCTTCAGCAGGCAGGCTGTCTTGCCGCTGCGGTTGATGTAGACGGCGTTCTTCAGGATGCCGACCGGCGGGTAGTCCTTGGGCTCCCAGACCGCCTCGCGCCCGGAGATGGTGCAGGAGGAGATGGGGATGCCGGACTGCTTGGCGACCTCGGGGAGGAACTGCCAGTACCCGGCGGCGCAGACGAAGTTGTTGCCGAGCGGGCGGTAATTGCTCTCCTGGTAGGGGATGGCGGCGAGGGCGTCGGGCATGTCGGCCTTCCGCAGCTCGGTCAGCACATAGGCGTAGTCGGCGCGGATCTCGTCGAGCCGCCGCCAGAAGGACTTGTAGCCTGCCAGCACCTTGACTGAGCGCTTCACCCACTCCAGCAGCTTGGGATCCCAGTACTTCTGATCGCTGGTCTTGGCGTCGCTGCGCCCGGCGGCGATCAGGTCGGGGGCGGCGATGAAGATCTCGAACCCGCCGTCCACGCCCTTGAAGGCGCTGGAGCTGAGCTGGGTGGTGGTGAGGGCGGACTCCTTGGCGAGCATCTCGTCGAGGCTCTCGCGGATGTCGAAGTAGGCGACGCCCTCCTCGATCGGGCCGATCTCGGAGGGGCGGGTGTAGTAG
Organism: Alphaproteobacteria bacterium; assembly: GCA_040376255.1. Taxonomy (GTDB): domain Bacteria; phylum Myxococcota_A; class UBA796; order UBA796; family SXON01; genus JBEIQZ01. Next base: position 7,263 of record JBEIQZ010000002.1, on the reverse strand, counting down.
AAGGTGAAGATCACCATCCCCAGGCTCAGCGTGAAAAAGCCGAACATGCCGAAGACGGCGGGGATGAACCAGAACGGGATGCCCCGGTTTACCTTGATCTCCTTGATCTGCGGCGGGGGCGGGGTGTTCGCGGTTCGGCCGGGATCTCTGCCGGGATCTCTGCCGGGATCTCCTCCGGAGACGCTGGAGACGATCCCTCCCTGCTGCCACTCCCCGACGCGGCGGGCGCGCAGCAGGATGAAGGTGGCGCCGCGCCCCGGCGGGCCCAGGTGGACAGCGTCCCCTTCGGAGAGGTAGACCGGGCCGTTGATCGGGTGGATGTCGTTCCAGTTGACGTGCTGATCGTTGGACACGCGGGTCTGGAGGTTGCCGATCGGGGCGATGCTGATGCTGCTGCCGCTGTAGACGGTGATCACCGCCTGCCGCCCGTCGAGGCCACGGTAGCCCTCCAGCTTGAAGCCGGTGGGGCCGGGGTTCATCCCGATGTGGATGGTCGGCCCCAGCATCTCGATGTCACCGCGCATCGCCAGCGGCCCATCGAGGAACTGCACAAGGATGTCCCAGCGTTCCAGCGTGTTCATCGGCGCCCATCCTCCCTGATCTCCCGGCGCAGCCGGAGCCGGCTCTCCGCGACCGGATCGCGATCCTCCAGGATATTATACGGCCCGAGCGGGGCGTCCTCCAGGGAGATCGTCCAATCTCCCGGCGGCAGATCCAGCATCGCCGCCAGCCCGTCCGTCAGCGCTGCCGCCGGGACGGCGGTGTGGATCTGCAGCCGCAGCCGGATCCCCTCCGCCTCCACCCGCAGGGGGAGCAGTCGACCTTCAATGTAGTGGAGCGTCAGCACCTCATCGGGGGAGACGCTCTCCAGCCGGGCGTCCGCCGGGAGCGGCCCCTCCGCCGTACCCAGCCGGTACCACCCCATCAGCCGCCCGTCCGGGCTGATCCGCATCGGGAGCATCCGCGCCGTCGCCACGCTCACCGCCTCCGCCAGGGTCGCCGTCCGTGGCAGCCGGTACAGCACCGTCGGGCCGCCCTTCCGGCTGATCCGGTAGACGGCCATGTCCGGGGAGGTCGTGTTTTTGAGAAGATCCGCGACCCGGTGGCGCGGATCAATGACGGGCTTCGGCCCGGACTCCGGCTCGGGCTTCGGCCCGGACTCCGGTTCCGGCTTCGGCACGGGTTCCGGCTTCGGCTCCGGCTTCGGCTCCGGCTTCGGCTCGGGCTTTGGCTCGGGCTTCGGCTCGGGCTTCGGCACCGGCACCGGCACCGGCACCGGCACCGGCTCCGGCTCCGGCTCGGGCTTCGGCTCGGGCTTCGGTTCCGGCGGACGCGGTTGAGGCCGCTGCATCGGGAGCGCGCGGGTCGCCTGATCGTCGTCGTCGTAGGAGTCATCGTCCTCCTCGATTGTGAGGAGGCGGAACTTGTCCGCGAGCGTCGGGCGCGGCGCGGGGGCGACCTGCGCCACGATCGGCGGGGGCGCGGTGACAGGCGGGGGCGCGGTGACAGGCAGCGGGGGCGCGGTGAAAGGCGGGGGCGCGGTGACGGGCGGAGGGCGGGGGGCCGTCGGCTGGATGCGGCTGAGCAGATCCGCCATCGGTCCGCTCGCGGCGGTGGCGGGCGGCGCGGGCGGCGGCGGCCGGGGCGGCTCGCGCATCGGCAGCTCCGGCTTGAACAACTCGATCCTGGGGGAGGCGACAGCGGGTTCGCTCCCCTTCAGCGGTTCGAAGCGCGGCGGATCGGACTTCGGGGGATCGACGCGGGGGGGCTCGACGCGGGGCGGATCGAACCGGGGCGGGTCGAGCTTCGGGGGATCGACGCGGAGCGGATCGAAGCGCGGAGGCTCCACGCGGGGCGGTTCGGCGCGAGGGGGATCGAACCGGGGCGGCTCGATCTGCGGCGCGTCTGTCCTGATCGGCTCGAACCGGGGCGGCTCGATCTTCGGGGCCTCCGCCCTGGGCGGTTCGGGGAGGCGGGGAGATTCGAAGCGGAGCGGGGAGCGCGGCTCAGCGCGTGGCGGCTCAGCGCGCGGCGGCTCGCCCCGATCCTCCTGGTAGCGCGGCGGCGTGCGCCCCACGCCCGGCGGCGGGCGTGGGGGCGCCTCGGGGGGCGCAGCCTCTGGAGGCGCGGCGAGGCTGGAGAGCGTCCCGGCGCCGAGGGAGAGGGACTGGCGCGGGTTCGGGCGCGGGCCGCGCGGGATCTCCGGCGGGGCGGCGACGGGGGGCGGGGCGACGGGCGGAGCCGGGGCGGCCGGGGGAACGGGCGCAGCCGCCGGCAGCGGCTCTGGCGCGGCGAGGCTGGAGAGCGTCCCGGCGCCAAGAGAGAGGGACTGGCGCGGGTTGGGGCGCGGGCCGCGCGGGATCTCCGGCGGATCGGGGAGGCGGGCCGGAGGCGGACCCGCCCGCAAGGAGGAGCGGGTAAGATCAGCGGGGATCGGCTCGGCGCGGGAGACGGGCTCGGCGCGGGAGATGGGCTCGGCGCGGGAGACGGGCTCGGCGCGGGAGACGGGTTCGGGGCGGAGCGGACGGGCCGGGGCAGGATCGGGGCTGCTCTGTTCGAGGTGCTGGCGGAGGCTGGCGGGATCGAATTGCTGGGTGGCCTGCGGCTGGAGCTGCTGCGCCTGCTGGCGGGGGCGGCTCCCGGCGCGGCTGAGGTTCTGGATGTGTTCGCCGAGGCTCATGCCGGAGAGGCCGCGCGCGGCGGACTGCGCGGCCTGGAGGAACTCGCCCCCGTTGCGGAAGCGGTCGATGACCGCCGGACGGAGGCACTGGCGCAGCAGGTTCCGGATCCCTTCGGGGAGCTGGGACTGGAATTGCTGAAGGCGGAAGCCGGTCTCGGCGCGGGCGGCCTGCTGACGGATCTCGTCGACGAGGCCGCTGTAGAGGGGCTTGCCGGTGATCAGCTCGAAGCTGATAAGGGCGAGGCCGAACAGATCGGAGGAGAAATTCTCCTTCCGGCCCTCCATGCGCTCCGGGGGGCAATAGCGGAAGGCGTCGGTGCCGGGCATCCGCCGGTTATCTTCGTGGAAAGACAGGATCTCGACCTGTGGGAGCGCGTGACCGATCACCTGGGGCTTGCCGTCAGCGGTCAGCACGACGCGCCAGGGTGTGAGGCCGCCGTGCGAGTAGACCGCGTCGCGCTCGCCCATCTCAGCCGCTTCGATCAGGATCGTCCCGACCTGGGTGAGCAATTCGACCCCGGCGCGCGGCCCGGCGCACTCGTTCCGATCTCCGAGGCTCTGGATGATCTCTGCGACAGACCAGCTCTTGCCTGTCTTATAAAGGAAGCTCGAACCTTCCAGATCGTAGCCCACCAGATCGGAGAGTCCCGACACCATCGGGTTCTCCAGGAAGCCGAGGGCCACAGAGAGCGCTGAGTTGAGCGCGTTATGGCTGCGGTACTCCGGGTGGAACTGGATGGCGGTGTAGAGCACCCCGGACTTGTCCTGCATCTCGATGAGATCGGAGGCAGGGCCGAGCTGTTTGCGGCCGGTGGGCTGGACGGCGGAGAGCGGTGGCATCGTTCTGTTGTAACCGGCCATGCACCGGGACACACGGCTGTCCGCGTCTCCGGCAGCGCGGCGCTATATTACGGGCATGGCCACCTCCTACCAGCGACGACCGGACGGCAAAGATCCGCGCTCCATCCTCGACGCGGTCAAGAACACGCCGAGCCAGAGGCTCGATCCGAAGCTGGACGCGCTGAAGGAGGCGGCGGACAAGATCGGCGAGAAGGGGGAGAAGTCTGCTGAGAAGACAGAGCTGTCCCACGATCTCGCCGCGCAGATCCAGGCCAGCATGGGCAACGCGGCGCTCCAGGGCCTGATCAAGCAGGGCAGCGAGACGACCACCGACTCGGGCGACAACACCGCGCAGGAGCAGAAGCAGCGCGAGGAGGAGGCGGAGGAGCAGGAGCAGGAGAAGGAGGCCGACAGCAACGAGGTCGAGCGGGTGCTGCCGATCTTCGGCCACGCGGGCGGCACCTCCACCGGCAATTCTCCCTGGGGGGTGGGCCACTACTTCGGCGGCGACGACGACGCGGACGCCGACCCCGCGCGCCGGGCGGGCGGGCGCTGGCGGCCGATGCCCTCGCTGCCGGAGCCCGACGAGGATGCGCCGCTGGAGGGGATCGGGGAGGAGGACGGGGAGGACGCGGAGCTGCTGGACTTCGCCGGTGCAGAGGAGGCGCTGGGGGAGGCGCCCTGGTCGCCGGGGCTGCTGTCGCGGGGGCTGCGGCATGCCTTCCGGTGCGCGCTGCGCCCGTTCTCGCTGGAGCTGCTGGCGGGGCTGAACCGGCTGGACAACGCCTACGGGCGCGGATCGGCGATCCTGAAGCTGCTGTCGGCCTGGGCGGATCAGCCGGACGCGCGGCTGCTGGCGGTGGCGGTGGCCTCCCACCCGGTCCCGACGGAGCGGCTCGGGTTCGCGGGCTCGATCGCCCACGTCCTCGCGCTCTCTGAGCTGATCCTCAGCGGCATGGATCGCGGTCAGTGGGAGCCGGTGCTTGAGGTGGCGCTCGACGCCCGGACGCGCGGGCTGGCTGAGGAGGCCGCCGCCGCGCTCGCCCCGCAGGGGCAGCTCACCGCCCCCGCAATCTTTGAGCACGTCCAGGGGGAGCTGGCCGAGCCCGCCGACGTCGATCTGGCCGACGAGGCCCCCGGCCCCGCCCTGCGCGCGCTGGAGCGCGTCGCGGCGATCTCGGTGCTGCCCGCGCTGGATCTGTGGCAGCAGGATCGGATGAGCGGTCAGGGAATCGGATCTGCAGACGAGGAGCTCGCCGCCTACGACGCGATGTTCGGCGCGCTGTTCGATGAGGAGGCGCCGCCCCCGGGCATCCGGGAGTCCGATGTGACGGCGCTGTTCGACGGGATGAACGCGCTGCTCAGCGCGATGGGGCTGCTGCAGGTCGAGGTGGCGACGGCGGCGATGGCAGCGCTGCCGTGGCTCGATCCGCAGGAGGCCTCGGGGATCTGCGCGCTGTTTGACACGCTGCTGAAGCGGGCGGCGCGGCGGCTGGTGCGGGTGGGGCGCGACGTGGAGGGGCTGGTCGGCGCGGAGGGGGAGGAGGCGCTGGAGCGGCTCGCCGCGCTCTCGCAGGAGGCGGTGGCGCTCCAGGGCAGCACCGGGCTGCTCCGGCGCGGCGCCCTCTGCTTTCTGGCGGGGCGGCTGATGCCCGACGCCCCGGCTGATCTCCAGCCCGCCGCCCTCCCGGCGGGCTGGGAGGAGGCGATGGCGCTCTACCAGCGCGGGAAGACCGCCGAGGCGCGCGATCTGCTGGAGCAGGCCATCGACGAGGCCGACGACGGGGACGACGAGGCGACGCTGGGGCGGCTCCACCTGCTGCTCGGCGCGTGGCTGCTTCCCGCCGGGTTCTCCGGGGCCGCAGAGCTGCACCTCGACTGGGCCGCGACCCTGCTCGGCCCGGCCGCTCCGCAGCTCGCCGCCGGGGCGTGGCTGCTGCTGCTGAGCCTCCACCTCGACCACGATCAGCCGGAGGAGGCCCGCGAGGCCGCCATCCAGCTCGACAACATCGCCAGGGATCTCGGCTGCCCGTTCAGCGTCGCTGCTGCCGCCATCGGCGCGGCGACCGCTGCGCAGAACCCCGCCGTGCTGGAGGACGGCGCGTGGTGGCTGCGCGACGCGGGAGAAGGGGCGGCGCTCACGCTGCTCCGGGCGCGGTGGGCTGAGATGTCGCCGGGGGTGGCGCGGGAGCCGGAACAGGACGGGGAGCAGGAGGACGGGGAGCAGGAGGACGGAGAGCAGCCGTGGGAGCCGGACGGGTCGGACGGGGACGGAGAGCAGGAGTGGGAGCCGGGATGATATCAGCGCAGACGAGGCTCCGGCTGCTGGAGGCGGCGCTGCGGCTGATCGCGGAGCGCGGGCTGGAGAAGCTGCGGATGCGGGACGTGGCGCTGGAGGCGGGGTGCGCGCTGGGGCTGGCGTACCGGCACTTCCCGGGCCGGGCGGGGTTCGTGCTGGCGCTCTACGAGGAGCTCGCTGCGGCGCTGGAGGCGGCGGTGCCTGAGATCCCGGCGGGGACGGTGGCGGCGCGGTTCCGGTTCGTGGCGGCGCGGAAGCTGGCGTTGCTGGCGCCGCAGGAGGCGCTGCTGCGGGCGCTGCTGGCGGCGGGGCTGGACGCGCGGTCGCGGACGGGCGTGCTGGGGGCGGAGACGGCGCGGGTGCGGCTGCGGGTGCAGTCGGTGTTCGCCGCTGCGGTCGCCGGGGCGGAGGACGCGCCGGAGGAGCGGGATCAGGCGGGCCATGTGCGGCTGCTGTATGCGCTGCACCTGGGGCTGGTGCTGGCGCAGGTGCAGGTCGCGGGGCGGGAAGATGCCCAAGAGATAATGGCAGATATACTTGATATGGCAACGGAATCCGTGATGTCAGCCGGGGCGCTGAGGCGCGTCCCGGCGGTGGAGGCGTGGCTTGGGCGGGCGGACGGGCTGCTGGGCCGGATGCTCGGCGGGGCGGGCGCAGCAGAGCGGGGTGGGGAGAGCGGCGCGGTGCTGCGGCTGCTGGAGCGGCGGCTGCGGCTGCGGGCGGGGGCGGATCGCGCGGCGGCGGCGGCGGGGATGCGGGCGGTGTGGGGGGCGCGGCTGGATCGGCTGATGGCGGGATCGGCGCCGATCCGGCTGGTGCTGCCGGGGTTCCCTGCGCGGCCCCCGAACCCGTCGAAGGTGCTGGGGCCGCTGCCGGACATGGCGGAGTGGCTGGCGCTGGCGGGGCTGCGGGAGCTGTGCGCGCAGATCGCCGCGCTCCACGCGCCGGGGGTGGAGCTGGTGCTTTGCTCGGACGGGCATGTGTTCGCCGAGGTCGTCGGGATCACCGACGGGGACTGCGACCGCTACCGGGCAGCGCTGGAGGAGGTGGTGGCGGAGCAGGAGCGGCTGACCCCGCGCGCCGGGGTGCGGCTGCGGTTCTTCGATCTGCGCGACGCCTTCGGCGGTCAGGACAATGATCAGGACGAGGATCAGGACGATCCGGGCGGCCGGGCCGGGAGCGCGGACGGGGCGCGGGCGCGGCTGCTGCTCTCCTGCGCGGAGCCTGCGGCGGCGTTCGCGGCGGAGCTGGAGCGCAGCCCGGAATTGCAGGCCACCGTCGACGGGGTCCACCGGTTTCTCGTCGAGGACGCCTGCGGCGCCGATCCGGGCCTGAGCCGGTCGGCGGCGCGGCGGCGGGAGCGGTCGGCGGCGAAGGAGGTGGTGCGGCGCTCGCGGGCGTGGGCGCGGCTGATCCAGCGGGCGTACCCGGAGGCGGTGCGCCT
>JBEIQZ010000387.1:0-6006 GCA_040376255.1 Alphaproteobacteria bacterium | reverse complement strand
GGCGATGGGGCGCGCGCTGCGGGCGGCGGGTCTGCAGCCGCAGGACGTCGACTATGTCAACGCCCACGGCACCGGCACCCCCATCGGGGATCGCGCCGAGGCGCTCGCCATCGCGCGGCTGCTCGGGGATGTGCCGGTCAGCTCCTTCAAGGGTGCGGTCGGTCACTGCATCGCCGCCGCCGGGGCGGTCGAGATCGCCCTCTGCCTCGCCAGCTTCCAGCAGGGGATCCTGCCGGCCACCGTCGGCCTGGAGGAGCCGGACCCCGCCTGTCCGGCGAACCTGCTGGCCGCGCCCGTCCTGCGCCGCCCCGCTGTCATCCTGTCCAACTCCTTCGGCTTCGGCGGCCAGAACTGCGCGATCCTGCTGGGCGCCCCTTGACGCGCCGGGAGGCGCTCCGGGCAGCCGTCAGGACGGGGATCAGGGCGGGCGCCCGCAGCGGGCTGCGGCTCGCGCTGATCGATGTGGCGCTCCCGCTGCTGGTGCTGGGGGCGCTGCTCACGCAGATCATCCCGTACTTCACGATGTACCTGGACGACTGGGCGGTGATCCTCGCGGAGATCTCGCCCTCAGACGGCAACGGGACGCTGTGGTTCTGGTGGTGGGTGCATACGGCCTTGACGCAGGGCCGCGATCTGCTCCAGCCGGACGTCGTCTGCGCGCCGGGGGTCGATCCGCTCGGCACCAACTTCCCCAACCGCATCGACGCGCTGTTCGCCTTTCCCTTCCTGCACTTCCTCAAGCCGCCGGTGTCGCTCAACCTCGCGATCCTGTCGATGATCTTCGCCGCCGCCTGGACGGGGTTCCTGTTCCTGCGGATGGAGGGGCGGCGCTGGCCGGTGGCGCTCGCGGGCGGGCTGCTGTTCGGGGCCAACGTCTACAGCTTCTCCGAGATCGAGGGGGGGCGGCCGGTCACCGCGCTCGTCGCGGAATTGCCGCTGTTCCTCGCCGCGCTCCGCCAGATCGGGCGATCCCCGCGCCCCTGGATCTGGGGCCTCGCCGCCGGGGCGGTGGCCGCGCTGACGGTCCACCACTACATCCCTTTCGCCCTGTTCCTCGGCCTCATCGGGCTGCCCATCGGCCTGCTCTGCCTCTGGCGGCCCGCCGCCTCCCGCCTGCGCGTCCTCGGCGCCGCCGGGCTGATGCTGGTGAGCGCGCTCTGGCTCTCGCTGCCCTACTTCCATGAGGTGCTCGTCGTCCGCAAGGCCGGGCCCGCCAGCGCGCTCGCCACATGGACGCCCCGCGCGCCCGCCGCGATCTGGGAGGCGCGGTTCTATCAGGATCTCTACGATCTCAGCGCGCAGTTCCGGCAGCGCCCGCCCCCCGGACGACCCTTCCGGGAGGCGATCAGCATGGTGCAGGGCGAGTCGATGCCCTGGTTCTACCTGTGGCACGTCGCCCCCGGCGAGGTCGGCCACCGCACCTTCATCCCCCGCACCACCCTCGCTGCCGGGCTGCTGCTCTGCCTGCTCGGCGGGCGGGCCGGGATCGGCTGGCTCGTCGCCGCCTTTGGCGTCTACCTGATCACCCTCGGCCCCTACGCCTCCGAGGTCGTCCAGGTCGGCTACGCCCGCACGCTGAAGCTCGGCGGGGGCGACGTCGCGCTCCCGCTCGCCTGGCTGCTGCGCTGGGCGCCCTCGGTCGAGGCGTTCCTCCGGCCCTACCGCGCCTTCCCGCTGCTCGTCCTCTGCCTCACCGCCGGGGGGACCGCCGGGATCGACCGCGTCGCGGGCTGGATCGGGCGGCGGATCAGGGGGGCGGAGGCGCCAGAAACAAATGCTTCGACGGTTGCGACGAACATTGTTGTGGATACGACGAACACTGTTTCAGATACGACGAACACTGTTACAGATACGACGAATATGAATCCAATGCCGACGGATGCGCCTCCGGCAGCCGCTCCGGCGCCCACCCGCCTCACCCTGCTCCGGCAGCGGATCGGGCCGGTCGCGGCGTGGCTCGTCGCGCTGCTGCTCGCGGGCGGCTGGGTCGGAGAGGCGGTCTCGACGATCCGGGGTGGGGGCTGGTACCGGCTGCCGCTCTACCACTGGCAGTTCAGCCCGTTCCTGCTCGATCTCGGCGAGCGCCCCGGCACGGCGGGGCTCATCGAATTGCCCGCCGGGCTGGGCCACGCCACCTCCATCCTGCAGATCGTCCACCAGCAGGATCGCTCCGATCTGCACCACGACGCGCTGCACCGGCTCCGCAACGACATGCCGCCGCCGGACAACTGTTTTCAGCTCCCGCTGCTCCGGGCCGCGTGGTACATCGGCCAGCAGACCCCGGCGGCGCTCGCGGCGCAGGAGGCGGGGTTCACCCCGGCGGCGGTGGCGGAGGCGCGGGCGGCGGGGTTCCGCTATTTTGTGCTGTACCCGGAGGGGTTCCGGCTGCTGCGGCACGAGAAGATCCAGCGGTCGCAGGCGGCGATGGAGGCGGCGCTGACGGCGCGGTTCGGGGCGGCGATCTTCGAGGACGCGCAGATCAAGGTGTGGGAGCTGAAGTAGCGCGCCCGACTCCTGAGCCTCGTCCCTAATCCCAGCCCTGCGCCGAGAACAGCCCCATCGAGGCGGTGTAGCCGTGCATGTGGCTCTGGCCGTGGACGAAGCCGATCTCGCCGCCACAGAAAAAACCGCCGGGGCGAGCCTGGAAGTGGTGGAAGGCGCGGAGGCTCTCGTGGTTGACGTCGTGGAACAGGGAGGCGCCGCGCCCCTGGCAGGAGAAGTCGAGGACGCCGCTGATCGGGGCGGGGCGGGCCTGGCGGGCCTGGCGGGTCAGCTGCGCGTCGAGGTCGTCGCGGGCGCTCTGGCTGTCGCGGAGCTGGAAGCAGAGGGAGGTGCCGGGCTCGATCATGCCGCCGATGAGCAGCGCCTTCGCGGCGCGGTCGATGCCGATGATGTTCCGGGTGAGGAGCCGTTCGGCGGCGGGCTGTCCGTCGGGCGTGGCGGGCCGTCCGGCGGGCCGTTCGGCGGCGGGCGTGGTGGGGCGGGCGGTCAGGCCGAGCAGCGGGGCGCGGCGGAAGCGCTGGCGCAATTCGTCGGGCCAGCGGAGCAGCAATTGCTCCAGCACCTCCAGCGCGGGGCGCCCGTCGATCTCCAGCAGGCGGTTGTCGTCGCAGCGGGTGATCGGGAGCATCGGCCCGGCGGGGCGGCAGCCCTGGGCGGTGACGGTCTCCATGCGGACGTCGCCGTGGAGCGTCAGCACCAGCGAGCCGGTCCGGTAGCTGCGGCCGTCGAGCAGCAGCCGGTTTGTTTGGGGCTGGTCGCCGCCGCTCAGCATGCCGCCGATCTTCGGCAGGCCGGGCCAGCGCCGGTCGAGCGCCGCGAGCAGCGGGCCGGGCGCCTGGCTCCAGGGGTCGGAGATCGCGATGATCGCGGGCGCCTGATCGGCGCCGGGGGCGTCGCGGAGCCGGTCGAGCGGATCGTCCACCGGCACCCACTCCGCGTGGATCTCCGCGTCGGGCAGCCGCGCCGCGACCAGCGACATCCCCGGCCCGCTCTCGATCTCCTGCCCGCCCCCGATCACCCCCCCGGCGGTGCCGCCGACCAGCCGCGCCTTCGGGAAGCGCGTCTGCAGCATCTCCACCACCGGGCCGATCTTCGCGGAGTGCTGGGGGGTTGTAAAGAGGAGCAGGAGGTCAGGTTGGAGCCGGATCGCCTCGATTGAGGTGAGCAATTCCAGACCGGCGGAGGTGGTGTCTCCCTGGCGGGAGGCCGTGGTGTGCCACTGCATGGGGGCAATGTATCGCGGAACGTGCCGCGCGGGACAGGCGCGGGGCGGGAGAAAGATCCGCAGACGGGTTAAGCGGGCGGCCATGATCCCCGACCGCCTCGCCCCGATCCTGCAGCCCATCGCCGCCGCCCTCGCCCCTGACGCCGAGGTCGACGCGCTCGTGCCGACCGGAAACCCCCAGCACGGGGACTACCAGTGGAATTTCGCGCTGAAGATCGCGAAGATCCAGAAGCAGAACCCGCGCGCGCTGGCCGAGCGCATCCGTCAGGAGCTGATCGCGGCGGCCCCGGCGGAGATCGCGCGGGACGCGGCGGGGCAGCTCCGCGTGGAGGTCGCCGGGCCGGGCTTCCTGAACATCACGCTCGACGACGCGTGGCTGTGCGCGGAATTGCGGGCGCAGGTGGAGAGCCCGGAGGCGGGGGTGCCGCAGTCGGGGGCGGGGCCGGACGGAGCGGCGAAGACGGTCATCGTCGACTTCTCCTCGCCCAACGTCGCCAAGCGCATGCACATCGGTCACATGCGCTCGACCCAGATCGGGCATGCGCTCTACCGGCTGCACCGGGCGGCGGGCTGGCGGGTCATCGGGGACAACCACATCGGGGACTGGGGGACGCAGTTCGGGATGCTGTTCTATGCGTGGAAGCACCACCGCGCGACCCCGGAGCTGGCGGCGGAGACGGACGCGGCGTTCGCGGAGGACCCGGTAGGCGAGCTGGAGCGGCTCTATGTGTGGTTCCGGCAGCAGACGGAATTGCCGGCGCCTGAGGTGCTGGCCGCGATGCCGGAGGACGCACAGGCAGAATTGCGGGCGCAGATCGAGGCGCGCATGGAGGCGGCCCGCGCCGAGACGGCGAAGCTGCAGCAGGGCGACCCTGAGAACACCGCGCTCTGGCAGCGGTTCATCGGGGTGTCGCTGGAGGAGTTCAACGCGGTCTACCGGCGCATGGGCGTCACCTTCGATGAGGTGCTGGGCGAGAGCGCCTACAACGACCGGATCGAGGGGATCGTCAGCGGGCTGCTGGCGGACGGGATCGCGGAGCACTCGCAGGGCGCGGTGATCGTGCGCTTCGACGAGCCGGCGCTGAAGGCGCAGGTGATGATGGTGCGGAAGCGCGACGGCGCTGCCAACTACGCGGCCACCGACCTCGGCTGTATCCGCTACCGGCAGGAGCGCTGGGCGCCTGAGAAGGTGATCTATGTCACCGACAAGCGCCAGCAATTGCACTTCCAGCAGCTCTTTGCTGTCGCGAAGCGGTGGAACATCCCGACGACGCTCGTCCACTCCTGGTTCGGCACGCTGACGCTGCCGATGGGGCTGATGTCCTCGCGCAAGGGCAACGTGATCCGGCTGGTCGATATGCTGGACGAGGCGGCGCGGCGGGCGCGGGCGGTGGTCGATCAGAAGTCCCCGACGCTGCCGGAGGAGGAGCGGGCGCGGATCGCGGAGGCGGTCGGCGTTTCCGCGATCCGCTACGCCGATCTGTCGCAGAACCCGCAGACGGACGTGGCGTTCGAGTGGGATCGCATGCTGTCGCTGGAGGGGAACACGGCGCCCTACCTGATGTACGCTCATGCCCGGTGTGTGTCGCTGCTGGCGAAGGCGGCGGGCCTCGGCTTCGCGCCCGACCTCCAGAACCTCCGGCTCAGCAAAGACGGGCATGATCTGGAGCGGGAGCTGGTGATCGCGCTGCTCCGGCTGCCGGAGGGGGCGGCCACCGCGCTGCGGACGGCGCGGCCCAACGTGTTCTGCGACCACCTCTATGAGCTGGCCGCCCGGTTCAGCCGGTTCTACTACGCGCTGGACGTCATCGATGGCGGCGATGACCGCGACAGCCGCCTCGCGCTCGTCGAGGCCAGCCGCCGCGCGCTGCGGTGGGGGATGGAATTGCTCGGCCTCCAGGTGATCGATCGGATGTAGCGCGCCGAGGGGAAAGCGCATACATCGCGCTCATGCTTGCACTCGACCGACCGGCAGACACAGAGGCGCTCCACGCGTTGCGGGAGCGGGCGCCGACCCAGGAGGAGGCGATAAACCGCGCGCTGGATCGGCTCGACCGGCGCACCCCGGCGGACTGGGCGTGGCTGGGGGATCGGCTGCTGGCCTTCCTCGGCGCGGCGCTGCTGGGGTCGGGCGTCATCTACCTGCTGGCGTTCAACTGGGACGACCTGGGGCGGTACGCGCAGCTCGGGCTGGTGCAGGCGGCGCTGATCGCGGCGTGGGGCGTGAGTTTTTACAAGGGCGTGGATCGGATCTCCGGGCAGGCGGGGATGATCCTGAG
>JBEIQZ010000131.1:0-11939 GCA_040376255.1 Alphaproteobacteria bacterium | reverse complement strand
CGCCCGCTGTACGCTGCGCCCCGATGTCTGACGCCCCCGCCCCCTCCCCCGCCCTCCCCGACCGGAGCCTGATCACGCGCTTCGGCCGCTGGATCACCTGGGCCATCGCCTTCGCCACGATCTTCTATGTCGGCTACTCAGCCTGGATCGGGCTCGGCAAGGTGGCGGCGACGCTGGCGGTGTTCGCGTGGGCGCTGTACCTGCCTGCGCTGCTGCTCACGCTGCTGAACTACGCGCTGCGGTTCTGGAAGTGGCACTACCTGCTCGGGCGGCTCGGCGTCCGGATACCGGTGGCGGAGAACGCGCTGATCTTCTGCTCCGGGCTGGCGATGGTGATCTCGCCGGGGAAGGCGGGGGAGATCCTGAAGCCGTACCTCGTGCAATTGCGGACGGGGGTGCCGATGACGCGCACGATCCCGGCGCTGGTGACGGAGCGGCTGACGGACGGGATCGCCTGCATGAGCCTCGCCGCCATCGGGGTGAGCTCGTACATGGCGGATCGGGCGGCCTACCTGTTCGTCCCGATGGGGCTGATCGCGGCAGGGCTGGCGGTGCTGTCCTGGGAGCGGCTGTCGCTGGCGATCCTGCGGCTGCTCGGGAAGCTGCCGCTGATCTCGAAGGTCAGCCACCGGCTGGAGGAGCTGTACCGGGCGATGCGGACCTGCGTGGCGCCGCTGCCGCTGGTGCTGACGGTGCTGGCGAGCATGCTGGCCTGGGGTGGGGAGTGCCTCGGCTACCAGCTCATCTTCAAGGGCTTCGCGCTCGATGTGCCGCTGGAGCTCGCGACGTTCATCTACGCCTTCGCCACCGTCGCCGGGGGCGTCACCACGCCGGGCGGGCTGGGCGTGGCCGACGAGGCGCTCCGGGAGCTGGCGCTCCAGCTCGTCGACGGCATCACCGACGCGCAGGCCCTCGCGGCGGCGCTGCTGATCCGGCTCGCGACGCTGTGGATGGGCGAGATCATCGGCGCGATCGCGCTGCTGCGGGTGGGCGCGATGCTCGACCAGCCCCCCGCCCCGGCTCAGGACGCCTGATCCCGGCTACTCCAGCTTCTCCCAGCCGTCCCGCGAGTAGCTGCACGCCTCCGCCTCGCGGGAGAGGATCACCGGGATGTGCTTGTGGTCGATCACGTCGCTCGGGAAGGCCGTCGCGGGCAGCGCGTTGGCCCGGTTGAGCCAGTTGCGCCCCTCCAGCTTCGACGCGTCGTCCCCCGTCCGGTAGCCCTTGCACAGCAGCGAGATCCCCAGCTCCTTCATCCCCTCCAGCCGCGTCGGCTCCGCCGCCACCAGCCGCCGCAGGTAGGAGATCGCCGTGTCGATGTTCCCCCGCACCCCCGCGATCAGCGCCATCGCCGCGTTGTCCGGGACCAGCCGGTAGAACTGCCCCAGCCCCAGCCACACGTCCCCCGGAAACGACGAGTGCCCCGACACCTGCCGGTAGCTGCTCGTCGTCTTCAGCGCCTTCATCCACAGCGCCAGGATGTCGTCCGCCGTGAAAAGCTGCGACAGGATGCCCTTCGCCGTCGCCACCCGCCCCATCGCCACGCCCTGCCAGAAGTAGCCGTAGCCGCTCTGCGGCGCCAGCACCTGCACCCGCACGCTGAGCTGCTCCACCCGCTGGTAGATCGGCAGCCGCTCCGCGTCGGACACCGTCTGCGCCATCATCTCGCCCTTGTCATAGAGCGCCCGCGCCAGCCGCCACAGCGCCTCCGGGTCGTCAGGGCTCACCTTGATGTAGGCTTCCAGGGTGGCGATGGCGGTGTCGATTTTGCCGTCGCTGGCCTGAGATTCGGCGAGTTCGACTTCAGGGGCGAGGGCCCAGGCGGAGGAGAGGAGGAAGGCGAGCATGATGGGTTCCTTGGGGGAGAGGCGAAAAGATGAAAGGCGAAAGGCGAAAGGCAGGGATCACGACGACACGGCGACACGACGAAAGGCAGCGGGGAGACGAGGAGGAGGGAGAAACAGAGGCGGCATCTTACCTTGATGGGAGACAGAGACAAGAAACGCCAGATATTCCCGATAGATTCCCCTCACACTCTACCACCGGGCGAAGCCCTCTCCCCTGCATTTCCCGCATTTTGCCTTTCGCCGTGCCGTCGTGCCGTCGTGATCCTGCATTTTTCATTTCTCATATCAAAAACTCATCCATCAAAATTACAATTCAATAAATTGCAACTCCTCGGACACCTGCTCACCTCATACCGCCGCCGCAGCGCCATCGCCCCGTTCCAGATCGCCGCCAGCTCCCGCCCGTCGTCGATGTGCCCGACCGGCTCCAGGAAGTAACAGAGCCGGATGTTGCCCTGCGGATCAAACGCGATGTCGGAGTGGCCGGCCTTGCAGACCTTCCCGTTGTAGCGCACCGGATCGCGGAAGTGCTGGCGGAAGGCTTCGAGCTGGCCGACCGGGTTGCAGACCTTCCCGTGGTCGCTGCGCTCGCGGATCAGGGCGTCGAGGGCGCGGTCGATTGCCGGGAGCTGCTCGGGCGCGGGCCAGAGGGGGGCGGCCTGCCACCAGTCGGGCTGGTAGGCGTTCTGGCCGAAGCTCTGGTAGAGGGGCTGGACGACGAGCTCGTAGCCGCGATCCTTTACCCAGCGGAGCAGATCGGGGATCTCGGCGGCGTTCCTGCCGTGGAGGATGCAGGCGATGACGACGCGGGGATTTGCATAGCGGTCGAGCCGGGTGCAGGCCTCCACAGCCTTGTCATAGGAGCCGGCCCGCCCGCGCGAGTGATCGACCGTCTCGCGCCGGGCGCCATCGAGCGAGACGTAGGCGATCTGCGCCCCGGCCCCGCACAGCGCCTCGGCCCGCGCCTCAGTGAGCAGCCAGCCGTTGGTGTTGAAGCTGACGGTGAAGCCGAGCGCGGTCGCCCGCCCCATCAGCCGCTCCAGATCCTTGCGGAGCAGCGGCTCCCCGCCGACGAAGTTCACCGCCGCCGGGCCGAGCCACACCGCCAGCCGATCCAGCGCGCGCGTCCACGGCTCCTCCGGGAGATCGGGGCCGGTGTTCTTGTAGATGTCGCAGTGCAGGCAGGGCAGGAAGCAGCGATCGGTCACCGAGAGGTGCACCTGCGTCGGCAGCCCGGGCGCGGGCCGCAGCCGGGCGTGATCGAGGGCGCGGGAGAGGATGCTCATGGGTGTCCGTCGTGGGAAGCTTGCTGGAAGCGCTGTATCTCGGCGTCGGTGATCCCGGTGTAGTTCGAGGATCGCGGGATGAAGCAGCTGCGGCAGAGCGCCAGCCTGCTGTAGTCCGCCGCCGCCACCTGACCCCGCCACCGCCGCATCTTTGCGCCCTGCCAGAGCGCGGAGAATGGCGCGTCGTCGAGGCTCCCGAGCGCGTTGACGAGGCGGTTGTCGCGGGTGCAGGTCGTCACCCGCCCGTCCCAGCCGATCACCGGGCTCTTCCAGAAGCAGGCGCAGACGCCCCGGTTGTCCGCCTCGACCGGCTGGAGCCGCTCCGGCGCCGCCACCGGCAGGCCGAGCCGCGCCATCTCACGCAGGAACACCGCGTTCTGGCGGCTCTGCTCCTCCGGGGTCGGGCAGTCGAGCTGCTTGAAGAACACCACCGCCTCCTCTCCTGCCGGGACATGCTGCGCCGCCGCCCGCACCGGCAGGCCGTGGCGCTGACAGGCGGACAACCAGCGATCCCGGAACATCTCTGCTTCGCCGGCGTTGCGATCTGAGAGGATGAACTGGAACACCGGGCGGGGCCACTTCGCGCCGATCCTGGCCTTCTCAGCCAGGAACACACGGATGTTCTCCTCGACCTGCTCCAGCCGATCCCGGCCCTTGATGCTCAGGTAGGTCGCCTGCGTGCAGGCATCAACGGAGAAGTGCCACACCTGCGGCGCCGCCGCCCGGTTCAGCGCCCAGCGCGCCACCTCCGCCGTCAGGTGCGTGGCGTTGGTGTGCAATTCCACCTTCCCGAAGCAGCCGCGCGCCGCCGCCCGCAGTCCCCGCCGGTAGATCTCCTTGATCTGCGGGTGGATCAGCGGCTCGCCCAGCCAGAACAGGATCAGCGCCCCGAACGCCGTACCCGACCGCTCCAGATCGCCGAACAGCGCCTCCGCCGTGCTGAGCTTCAGCCAGCCCTTCTGCAGGTGGTGGGCATGCCCCGCCTCGCTGACCGAGCAGTGCTGACAGCTCAGGCTGCACGTGTTGCTGGTCTCCAGCACCAGATAGCTGCCCGGCAGAGAGGGTGGCATCTGCACCGTCTATCCCGTCCTGCCCGTCAGCGGACCCCGGCTTCCCGGCCGTAGACGTCAAAATAGGGCGCGAAGGCCGCGTTGATCTTCTCGTGGGACAGCCCCCACTGCTCCAGCGAGTACACATGCTTCGTCGCGGTCTCCTTCTTCAGGTGCGCCAGCTCCGCCCGGACCCGCGCCTCGCCCTCCTCAGTGAAGGCGTCGCCGAAGTGCCGACAGATCGCCCGCACCGTCCCCAGCGGATCGCCCGCCAGCGACTCATACGGCACGTCGAGGAACCGATCCTTCGGGAGCGAGGCCCGCGCCTCCGTCCCCTTCCGCGCCGCCATCGCGAAGCGCGCCAGCGTGTTCTCCCCCACGCGCGCCGCGTCGTAGCGCCCGTAGACCGTGCGCCGGTGCAGCGCGGAGAGCGTGCCGAACGAGCCGACCGAGCTGGCCGGGTCGCGGTGCGTCCAGACGATCCGCGCGTCGGGCATCGCCTCCAGCAGCGCGGGCAGCGCGTTGAGGTGGTGCGGGTTCTTCAGCACCAGCCGCCCCGGGAAGTCCAGCGACATCAGCCGCAGGGTGTCCCGGTACTCCCGGTAGCAGTCCAGCATGTCGTGGTTGTCGATGAATTCTTCGTAGCGCGGCAATTCCCAGTGGAGCAGGAAGTCCGGGACCCGCAGCGTGCTCATCATCAGCAGCCAGCACTCCTCCGGGCTGCTGCTGCTGGAGGGGTGCGCGATCTGGAACTCCGGGTTGATCAGATCAACACTCCACTTCGCCGTGTTCGCCTCCAGCCGCGCCGTCATTTTGTGGACCGGACTCACCATCCGGTACATCGGGATCCAGCTGTGGCCCGGCAGCACCGAGAGCAGGTGGTGCAGCAGCGTTGTCCCGGTGCGGTGCAGCCCGACGACGATGAGCGGCGGGGTCAGCGCCTGCGGCGGCTTCCGCTCCTTCAGCGCCCGCAGGATCCGCAGCCGGTTCTCGATCGCCTTCCCGATCGTCCCGCGCAGCACCACGCGCCCCAGCCCGCTCGGCGGCAGCGCCTCAAAGTCCCGCTCCATCAGCCCGAGCGGACCCATCATGTCCAGCCCGCCCCAGCCCTGGAAGCCCACCTTCCGCTCTGCGTCGGCCAGCATCTGGGCGGCCGGGATCGCCGGCCCCCGCCCGATGAAGAGCTGCGCGAGCCGGGAGGCGAGCGCGACCGGGAACGTGTAGCAGGTCTGCTGGACAGTGGGGAGGGCTGTTGACATGCACCCGGCTCAAGGGCCGCAGGTCTATCACCCTTCCCGCCTTCCTGCCCCTGTCAGGCCGCAGCGATGCGCTCGATGGTCTTCGTCAGGTCGGTCTCAGACAGACCTTCCAGGCGCTTGATCAGCGAGGGGATGTCGGCGGGCTGCTGGCGCTTGCGGGAGATCTCCTGCAGCCGGGCGAGGAGCAGGGGGATGTTATCGGTGAAGCGATCCAGCCCGGCGTTGAGCAGGCAGGCGGCCACCCGCTCCTGCTGCTCCTCGGTGGCGGCGGCGTCGAGCATGTCGGGGCTGTTGGCGTGGGCCTCCTCGCGGGCGCGGACAGGCGCGGGCTTCTCCTCCGCCTCGCCCTGATCCAGCCAGTCGAGCAGGATCTTCGCCACGTCGCGGCCCGGCTCAAAGAACCGCTTGTTCTGGAGCTTGGAGCAGCGGCTCTTGGTGACCGCCATCGTCGCGCCGTCCATGTCCGCGATCACGTCGAACTCGTACTCCACGCCCTCGCGCTGCACCGGCTGCAGACCGACCTTCCGCACCACCGTCCGGCCCTTCTCATCCTTCTCCTGCACGTAGCTCATCTTCGTCCGCATCGTCACGACGACATGCATCTTGCAGGAGAGGATCGCGTCCACCAGCTTGTTGTGGAGCGGGGTGGCGTCGCGCCACGCCGACAGGCCGTTGTTGGCGTTGCCCTTGCGCGCGTCCACGAATTCCAGGATACCGCCCTGCCCGGACCACGCGTGGCTCAGCGAGTCGATGACCAGCACCTTGTAGCCGGCCTTCTCAGCGGCCTGGATCGCGCTGATGTAGCGGCGGACGTCGAAGTCCTCCATATCGTCGTCCACGTCGAACTCGAACACCCCGCCGTCCGGGTTCGGCTCGCTGGCGTACTTCGACAGGGAGCGGCGCTCAGTGTCGAAGGCCGCCACCGACCCGTTTCCCAGCGAATGTGCGATCCGCAGGGCGGTGAAACTCTTGCCTGAACCTGCCGGACCCAGCAGCGCCATACGGAGAAAGGTCTGCTTCTTGTCTGCTCTCTTGAATGCCATCGGGACACCTCTCGCTCCCCCACTATATAGCCCCTCCTGAAAATCACACAAGGGGGGGTCACCATAATCTGACCGGATACCGAACGCATGTTCATATACAGCCCGGTTAAAGGGGCCGGGGGAGCCGCCATGCAACGGACCGATCTGATCCCGGACGACCTCGCCTTCACCCTCCACCCTTTTCTAAGCCCCGCCGAGTGCCAGGAACGCATCGCCTGGTCAGAGGCCATCGGCTACGCCGACGCCCCGGTCACCACCTCCAGCGGCCCGGTCATGATCCCCGACTACCGCAACAACACCCGCGTCATGGTCGATGACCTCCCCCTCGCAGCACACCTCTGGCAGCGCTTCGCCCCCTGGGCGCCCCCGGTCGAGGGCTGGGTGGCCTGCGGCTTCAACGAGCGGCTGCGCTACTACCGCTACGATCCCGGCGAGTTCTTCGCCCCCCACCGCGACGGCGCCTTCATCCGCTCCCGCGACGAGCTGAGCCTCTTCACCCTGCTGTTCTACCTCAACGAGGGCTTCACCGGCGGCGACACCGTCCTCCAGCAGAACCCCGTGCGCCCCGCCACCGGCCTCGCCCTCTGCTTCGTCCACCGGCTCATCCACGCCAGCACCACCATCGTACAGGGCCGCAAGTACGTCCTCCGCTCCGACCTCATGTACCGGCGCGCCTGATGCTGCCGCTGCTGATCGACGACCTCGCCGATCCGCTCCTGGTCGACGCCCTGCTCGCCGCCGCAGAGGCCGCCGGGTACCACCCTCCGCCCGCCAGACCCTGGCGCGACCTCCCCGCATATGATCGCGACAACCTGCGCGCGCTGCTCATCGACCCCGGCAGCGCCGACGCCCTCTACGCCCTGCTGCTGCCCGCCCTGCCGCACCTCCCAGGCTGGCGGCCCTCCCGCCTCAACCCGCACCTCCGCCTCTACCGGTACGGCCCCGGCGGCTATATGGCTCCCCACACAGACGGCGCTTTCCGTGCGGACGATCAGGAGCAGAGCCACCTGACCCTGCTCCTCTATCTGCAGGATGCCTGCACCGGCGGCGAGACCGTCCTCCACCTCCCTGACGGCCCGCAGACCGTCGCGCCCCGCGCCCGCCGGGCCCTCCTCTTCCCCCACACCGCGCTGCACGAGGGCCGCCCGGTGCAGCGCGGGGAGAAGATCGTCCTCCGGACGGATGTGCTGTTCCGGCGAGCGCAGGGCTGATCAGGGGAAAAACAGAAGAGCCGGAGACTTGCTCCGGCTCTCATGCGCGAGGGGGGACTTGAACCCCCACAGATGTTACTCTACAAGCACCTCAAACTTGCGCGTCTACCATTCCGCCACCCGCGCGTGACCTGTACCAATTAACCGGTTCGCACTGCCTGTCAAGGCGCTGCTACGGATTCCCTGCCGGAGCCGCAGGTGCGGGTACCGCAGGTGCGGGTACCGCAGGCGCGGGGGCCGCAGGCGCCACAGGCGCGGGGGCCGCAGGCGCGACGCCCGGCGCCTCACCGGGGATCGCCGTCGGGATCTCCGCCCCGTCGCCGGCTGGAGCTGGAACCGGGAGCGGCGGGAGCCCGCCCATGTCATCGGCGGGCTTCGTGCTGTTCCCGAAGCCGCTGCCCTCCTCCTGAACCTCGCCGCCCTTCACGTCCACCCCGTCCGGGGTGCTGTAGAGCACGAGGATGATGGAGGTGAGCATGAACAGCCCGGCGATGACCCCGGTGCCGCGCGTCAGGAAGTTGCCCGGCCCGGCAGCGCCGAAGAGCTGGCTGGCTGCGCCGCCGCCGAAGGCTGAGGAGATATCCGCGCCCTTCCCCGGCTGCATCAGCACCAGTACGATGAGCAGGAGGCACAGCGTGATGTGCAGGGTGTTGATGAAGGTCTCCATGGAATCTCCTCTCGCTTGATTTCTACCGATCTCTTGAAAGTCCCTTCGCCGTGTCGCCGCGCCGCTGTCTCAGCAGGCGCCCGCCACGATAGCCTGAAACTCATCCACCACCAGCGAGGCGCCGCCGACCAGCGCCCCGTCCACGTCCGGCTGCCCGAGCAGGCTGCGGGCGTTGGATCCCTTGACCGATCCACCGTACAGGATGCGCATATCCCGCGCGACGAACGCCGGATAGCTCTGGCGCAGCAGGGAACGGATGCATGCGTGCATCTCCTGGGCCTGCTCCGGCGTGGCCGTCCGGCCCGTCCCGATGGCCCACACCGGCTCGTAGGCCAGCACCATCCCGGCCACCACCTCCGGCGCGCACCGGCCCAGCCCGGCCAGCACCTGCCGGATCACCACCGCCTCGGCCTGCCCGCCGTCGCGCTCAGCCAGCGTCTCGCCGACGCACAGGATCGGCTGCAGCCCCGCCCGGAGCGCCGCCTGCACCTTGCGCGCCACAATCTCATCGGTGTCGCCGAAGAGCTGACGCCGCTCAGAGTGGCCGATGAGGCAGGCGCTCACGCCCGCCTGCTTCAGCATCTCCCCGGAGATCTCCCCGGTAAACGCGCCGGACACCTCCGGGTGGAGGTTCTGCGCGCCGACCGCGATGTTGCTCTGCTTCAGCCGCGCGACCACCGCCGGGATCGCCAGGAACGTCGGCGTCACCAGCAGATCCACCGCCGTCACGTCGCGGAGCGCCTGCTTCAACGCCTGCGCGAGCGTGTCCGCCTCGACCGGCGTGCGGTTCATCTTCCAGTTGCCTGCGATCAGCTTCCTGCGCATCCTGACCTCCTGCCGCTCTACAGCTTCGCCTTCTGACGGATCGCCTTCACACCGGGCAATTCCTTGCCCTCCAGAAACTCCAGGCTCGCGCCGCCGCCGGTCGAGACATGGGTGAAGCGATCCGACAGCCCGAGCTGCGCCACCGCCGCCGCGCTGTCCCCGCCGCCGACCACCGTGTAGCCGCCGCAGTCCCCGCAGGCCAGCGCCACGCCGCGCGTCCCGCCGACGTAGCGCTCGTCCTCGAACACGCCCATCGGCCCGTTCCAGAACAGCGTCTTCGCCGCCGCGATCACCGGGCGCCACGCCGCCACCGTCGCCGGGCCGATGTCCAGCCCCACGTCCTCCGGCCCGAACGCCTCCACCACGCGCGGCGGCTCCTGGCTTTCAATACTGCTGTTGACGACGTGATCGATGGGCAGGTGAACCTGCACACCCCGCTCCCGGCACCGCTCCAGCAGCCGCTCAGTCAGCAGGAGCTTCTGGGTCTCCACCCGCGAGCGGCCGACCTCCTGACCCTGCGCCTTCAAGAAGGTGTAGGCCATCGCTCCGCCGATCAACAGGTGGTTGATCTTGTGAGAGAGCGCATCGATCACGTTGATCTTGTCCGAGACCTTCGCCCCGCCCAGGATGCCGACGTAGGGGTGCTGCGGCTCGTTCAGGCAGCGCCCGAGCGCCTCCAGCTCCTTCTGCACCAGGAAGCCCACGCCCGCCCGGTCGAACCACTGGACGCAGCCCGCCATCGAGGTCTCTGCCCGGTGCATCGTGCCGAAGGCGTCGCTGATGTAGACCTCGCCCAGCCGCGAGAGCGCCTGCGCGAAGGCGTTGTCCGGATCCTTCTCCGCGCCCTTCTCGCCGGGATGGAACCGGAGGTTCTCCACCATCATCAGCCCGCCCGCCGGCAGCTCCTTCGCCAGCACCTCGACGTCATCGCCGACGACATCGTGCGCAAAAATGATCTCAGCGTCGAGCAGCTCCGCCAGCCGCGCAGCCGCAGGCTCCAGGCTCAGCGCCGGATCAGGCCCTGCTGGACGCCCGAGGTGAGAAGCCAGTACCACCCGGCAATTCCGCTCCCGCAGCCAGCGGATCGTCGGCAGCGCGGCGCGGATGCGCGTGTCATCGCTGATCTCCTGCGGCCCGCCGGGCGCCCCCTCCATCGGGACGTTGAAGTCCACCCGCAGGAAGACCCTGCGGCCCTCCACGTTCAGCGTCTCCAGGGTCGGCAGCCGCATCAGACCGTCCCCGCCGCAGTCATCGCCGAGATCTTCGAGATCAGATCGACCATCCGGTTCGAGAAGCCCCACTCGTTGTCGTACCAGGCGAACACCTTCGCCATCCGGTCGCCCATGAGGATCGTCATGTCCAGATCGACGATGGAGGAGTGCGGGTTGCCGCACATGTCGCCGCTCACCAGCGGTAAGGACAGCGCCTGCAGGATGCCCTTCATCGGCCCCTCTGCCGCCGCCACCATCGCCGCCGAGATCGCCTCCTTGGTCATCGGCTTCTCAGACTCGAAGGTGAGATCGACGATCGAGACGTTCGGAGTCGGGACGCGGATCGAGGTGCCGTTGAGCCGGCCCTTGATCTCCGGCAGCACGAGGCCGACCGCCTTGGCCGCGCCGGTCGAGGTCGGCACCATGTTGAGCGCCGAGGCCCGCGCCCGCCGCAGATCGCCCTTCCGGTGCGGCGCGTCGAGAAGGTTCTGATCCATCGTGTAGGAGTGAACCGTCGTCATCAGCCCGCGCACGATCCCGAAGTTATCGTTGAGCACCTTGGCCATCGGCGCGAGGCAGTTGGTGGTGCAGGAGGCGTTGGAGATGATGGTGTGCTTCGACAGATCGAGCAGCCCGTCGTTCACGCCGAGGCAGAGGGTGATGTCCTCCTCAGTCGCCGGCGCCGAGATGATGACCCGCTTCGCGCCCGCCGTGATGTGCTTGCGCGCCTTCTCGGCCTTGGTGAACAGCCCCGTACACTCCAGCACCACGTCGATGTTCTGCTCCGCCCACGGCAGCTTCGCCGGATCGGGCTCCGCCGTCACGCGGATCGGCTTCCCGCCGACCACCATGAACCCGTCCTTGACCTCGACCTGCACCGGCCAGTGGCGGTGGACCGAGTCCCAGGAGAGCAGGTGGGCGAGCTGCTCCGGGCTGGTCAGATCATTGATGTGGACGATCTCGACCTCAGGATGGCTATGGGCAATCCGGAGGACACAACGACCGATGCGGCCAAAACCATTGATCGCGACACGAAGAGCCATGGTTCACCTGTAGAAGCCCACGCTCTTAATGCGCGCCGCCGGTTGCGTCCAACATGTTGCGGGGGTTACCCCCCGCACCGGGACGGCGCTGGCGCTTGTCCCTCCCCCCGCGCGCACTGGCGCGCGACGGCTGGCCCGTGCCGGGGGTGAATGCGGGGGACGGTCATATCTGCCGCGACGACTCTTTTTCGGTTTTACGTCCCCCGCATCCACCGGGCCAGCCGGGACGGGTCAGGGAAATCGGTCGGGCAGAGAGGTTCGGGAAAACAGGGAGTATCCGGCACCGGGGGCGGGCTTGTGTAGATGCACAACAGGTATCCCGTGCCAGGGGGGTAGCCTCCGGGTAATGCCCGACAGGTATCCCGCACCCACCGGATACCCTCCGGGTAATGCCCGGCAGCCATCCTGCACCCACCTGATACCGAATCGAGAAGAAGAATACCGTCCCTTCGCCCCGGGACGGGGAGAAGGTGGCAGCCGGAGGCTGACGGATGAGGG
>JBEIQZ010000457.1:0-5195 GCA_040376255.1 Alphaproteobacteria bacterium | reverse complement strand
CGCCTCCCGCAACCGCTGGCACCTCGTGCAAGCCGTGATCACCGCCTCCCGCAACCGCTGGCACCTCGTGCAAGCCGTGATCACCGCCTCCCGCAACCGCTACCACCCGACACGCACCACAATCACCGCCTCCAACCCGACCCGTCCCATCTCTCATGTCCATTCATCAAGACTGTTCCCCGACCCGCCCCGGCTGGCCCGGTGGACGTAAGGGGCGCAAAACCAAAAGAGCCCCCGTCGTTCCAAATACTACCGCCCCTTGCGTTCACCCCCGGCACGGGCCAGCCGTCGCGCCCTCGTTGGCGCGGGGGGAGGGGCCAGCGCCAGCGCCGTCCCGGTGCGGGGGGTAACCCCCGCAAAAACAACAGCGGGGGAGTCTCTCGCAAGTTAGACCTCATCCATGCTGTTGCTGTTTTTGATGTCTCTGCTGTACGCGACGGAGCCGGTCGTGGAGCCTGAGGTGTTCCCGGCGATCCAGCCGATCCGGCCGGATGATCCGTTGCTGGGGCCGGAGGGTGCGCGGTTCCAGATGGTGGTGTGGTCGGACATCGAGTGTCCGTTCTGCGCGCGGATTTTTCCGCAGTTGGTCGAGCGGGTGCGGGCGGCGACCGATCTGAACCTGCGGTACAAGCATTACCCGCTCAACGCTGAGTGCAACCCCGACATGGGCAGCAGCTACCATGTGCATGCCTGCCGGGCGGCGGCCCTGACGAGCTGTGCGGGGGCGATGGGGCGGTTCTACGAGATCGCTCCGGCGCTGTTCGCGGAGCCGGGGCTGGACGGGGGGCGGCTGAAGCGGGCGGAGCGGCGGGCGGGGCTGGACGCGAAGGCGATGGAGGCATGTATGGCGAGCGGGGCGCCGACGCAGGACATCCGGCAGGACGTCGAGGACGCGCGGGCGGTGGATCTGGGCGGGACGCCGACGCTGATCCTCAAGGACGGGGCGGGGCCGTGGGTGAAGATCCGGGGGGTGGAGGCGCTGGACGCGCTGCTGGCGGAGCGGCGGCGCTGATCGCGGGGAGGACGGTGAGGAAGGGCGCGGGGAGGGTGAGGCGCCACGCATGCGGGTCGCGCCCGAGCAGGGTGACGGTGTCGAGCAGGTACAGCGCCACGACCGCCCCGAGGCCGCCGGAGCAGAGCAGCCCGAACCGCAGCTCTCCGTAGTCGCGCGCATGACCTGTCAGCAGGAGCGGCATCAGAAACGGCATCAACATAACTGCCGCGAGGAGCGTCCAGCCAAGTACCTGAAGCGCCCGGTGCCAGCCGCAGAGGCCGATCATCGCCGCCGGAGGCCGGAATGGCGACAGCAGCCGACCGAGCGGCAGCGACAGCCGGGAGAGCGGCCACGGCAGCGGCAGCAGGTGGAGCGCCACCCGCCGCCCGTGCGCGGGGCGGGCGCAGCAGACGCAGCGATCCGGCCACGCCGCGCCGTCCGGGGCGACGACCTCCGCGCCGTCGCGGGCGATGGTGTCGGAGCGCGCAGGCACAGGGGCGACCGGGAGCGCCTCGAACGGGTTGAACACCGGCGACGCGCGGGTGTCCGGGGCGCGGAGGGCGGCAGGAGCGGGCGCCGGATCTGCGGCAGGAGCGGGCAGGCTGTCCAGCGGGTCGGTCGGGAGGGACAGGGTGAACGCCGGAGCTGCTTCCAGCAGCAGCCGATCCGGCCCTGCCGCCTGGATCGTGACCGGCCCCGGCAGCGCTGCGCGCAGGAGCAGCATCGCGGCGCCCCCGAACGCCAGGAAGGCGAGCGGCTGCCCGTAGAGTGTCAGCGCGCTGTGCATGCTGTCCATCACCATCCACAGCAGCAGCGACCCCGCTGTCACCGTCACCAGCAGGCTGACCGCCGTGAGCCGATGCATCCACCGGCGCTCACCGGCATGCCCCGCGCAAAGACCGATCTTCACCCGCCGCCACTTCAGCGTCAGCGGATAACAGAGGAACGGCAGCAGCAGCGCCCCGCACACCCCGATGAGCGACGCCAGCCCCGCCCCTGCCAGCATCGCCACCAGCGCGACCAGCGCACCGACCGGCTCCCGGCCCGCGTCCCGCCAGATCAGCGTCAGCGGGACGCGCTCCACGCCGGGCGCGTTGCAGAGCGGACATCGATCCGGCCAGCGTGCGCCCGGCGGGCAGGAGACGAACCCGTCCATGCGGGTCAGCCGGGCCGCATCACCCACTGTGTCCCCGGATCACCGGCAGCGCAGCGGTGAACGCCTCTGACAGCCGCAGCCGCCAGCCCTGCGGCCCGATCCCCTTC
This sequence comes from Alphaproteobacteria bacterium, assembly GCA_040376255.1. Taxonomy (GTDB): domain Bacteria; phylum Myxococcota_A; class UBA796; order UBA796; family SXON01; genus JBEIQZ01. The sequence goes on along the minus strand of JBEIQZ010000457.1, from coordinate 2,938 downwards.
AGCCGCACCGCGTCCAGCAGGTGCAGCCCGGGCAGGATGGTGAACATGCCGAGGCACAGCAGGTCGAACCCTGTGCTCTTGCTGGCGAAGAGCGGGGCGACGCACCCGAGCGCCGTCATCGCGAGCAGCAGCCGCCCCGCCCAGCGGAGCGCCCCGTGCGTCGAGCAGAGGGCGACCATCGCCACCGGGGGCCGGACAGGCGAGAACAGCCGACCGAGCGGCAGCGAGAGGAACCCGAACGGGAACGGGAGCGGCAGCAGGTAGAGCGGCACGCGGTTCAGATCCTCCGCCTTCCCGCAGCAGATACAGCGGTCAGGCCAGACCGCGCCCGGCGGCGCCACGACGTCCCGACCGTCCCGGTACACCACCGCGACCTCCAGCGGCGGCGGCGCGTCCACCGGCAGCGCCGTGAACGGGTTGAGCGGCGCGACCGGCCCGTCCCGGTAGGATGGCGGCTCCGGCGAAACCCCGAGCGGCAGGCTGATCAGCGCATCCTCTGTCGCCTCCGGCAGCCATGCGTGCCTGCGCGCCGCGCTGAGCGCCGCCGGGTCGAGATCGTCCGGGTCGGGCGGGAGCGACAGCAGGAAGGCGCGATCCGCCTCCAGCAGCAGCCGATCCGCCCCGGCGTGCCGCAGCTTCAGCAATTGCGGCATCACCGCGCGCGCCACCAGCACCACCGCCGCGCACCCCGTCCCCAGCAGCCCCCCGGAGGGCCACAGATCTCCGTACAACTCAAGGCAGAACAGCCCGCCTCCCACCACCAGCAGCACCGCCGCCGCCCGGAACATCCACACTCTGGCGATCTGGCGCCATCGGTGCCGCACACACACCCCGACCTCCAGCCGCCGCCGCGCCGGAGCCAGCAGCAGCGGCAGCATCGCCAGCAGCAGCGGGACGCAGCCGAGCGTCTTCACCAGCGGTATCGAGAAGAGGAGCAGCATCGCCACCAGCACCGCCGCGCTGATGTTCCGGCGCGTCTCCTGGAAGTAGACGGTGATCTGCGCCCGCTCCGCCTCCGGCGCGTTGCAGCAGACGCACCGATCCGGCCAGACCGCGCCCGACGGGCAGGAGACGAGGTCGCCGCTGCGGGTCAGGGTTGGAGGGGTCGCTGGAGGGGTCGCTGGAGGGGTCATTGAGGAGATGATAGCAAAATGGAGGGCGGCACGATAAGCGGCGCCGTTGCGGAGTTGAAGATGGCTCAGAACCCGACCATCCCCATGGATCATGTGCATGCGCTCTCAGAGGCCTGCGCCAAGGACGTCAACCGGTTCCAGGCGGTCGCCAAGCGCTACCTGGACGATCAGCCCCGGCTCGTGCGGTTCTTCCGCGACAATATGCCGAACATGCCGGAGAAGTCGGGCGAGGTCTCGCTGTACCTGCTCGCGGTGATCCTGCATATCTTCTACAAGTGCGGCAAGGTCGGCAAGGTCGGCGAGCCCGAGATCCTCCGCGCCACCCAGTCGCTCCAGGTCCACGCGCGCGGCTGGCTCAAGGGCGACGTCTACATCCCCGACGCCGTCCGCGCCATCGAGGGCCGCGCCCAGCCCGGCATCCTCGATGAGGCGATGAGCGCCCTGTTCGAGCGCACCGAGCGCCGCGCCGAAGAGGTCGACATCCCGCCCGATCAGGCCGCCCGCATGTTCCTCATGCTCTGGGCCGCCACCGAGGCCCTCAACGCCTCGTGGAAGGCGCCCAGCTACCCCGAATGGCTCAGGAAGACCCCGAAGGCTGACGCCCCGAACGCCGACGCCCCGAAGGCGGACGCGCAGGCAGCAGACGCATGAGCCTGCGGGATCGCATCAGGCAGCGCCTCAAGCGCATGCTGGGCTTTCCTGAGGCGCCGGAGGCCGGGCCGGTTCCCGCGAAGGCGGAGCCCGTGAAGGCGGAGCCCGTGAAGCCGGAGCCCGCAAAGCCGGAGCCCGCGAAGCCGGAGCCTGCAAAGCCGGAGCCCGCGAAGCCGGAGCCCGCGAAGGCGGCTGAGCCCTGGCAATTGCTCGGGCGCAGCGATCAGGTGCGCGAGGGCAAGGCGGGCAGCTTCGGGCTGCCGGGGACAGAGACGGTGGTGGCGGTTTTCCGCAAAGACGGCCAGCTCTACGCCATCGACAACGCCTGCGCCCACGAGGACGGCCCCATCGGTGAGGGCGCCATCCACGGCAACCTGGTACAGTGCCCCTACCACGACTGGGAGTACGACTTCACCACCGGCGCCTGCCGCACCGATCCTGAGCGCCGGCAGACCTGCTGGAAGATCCGCGAGCAGGACGGCGGGATCTGGCTCGGGCCGATCCTGCGGCAGGGGACAGCGGCGCGGGGCGGCGAACACAACGACGGGATGGAGGTCATCAAGCAATGAGCGCAGTCATCGGCAGCAGTTTCCAGAAGGGGACGAAGGTCTCCGACCTTCTGAAGAAGATCAACGGCGCCCAGGAGGCAGGGAAACCGATCTCAGTCGGGATCGACGACCGCTCCCGGCCCTATATGGATCACACCGTCGCCGCCTGGACGGACGGCCCCCCGAGCTCAACCGTCGTATGGCTGTTCTCCGGCGCCGATCCCGACGGCCACCACTGGCGCCGCTTCACCTTCTCCAAGGTCGGGCCCTGGCGCTACGAGCTGGCCTGCTTTCCGACGCCTTTCACCAATATGGCTGACGCGCTCTCTCCGGGCATCCCGCCGTCGGGCCGGAGGCACTGATCGTTGACCTCCTGGTCGGGGGCCTCCCGGGAGGTCAACGATCAGTGCCTCCGGCCCTCCGGTTGTTTTTTGGGGGGTCGGGGGGACAGGTATCTTTATGGCCGGTGGGAAGTGGGATGTGATCCATTTCAATTTCGGTCTGCACGACGTGAAATACGTCGATGAAAAAGGTACGCTGGTGCCGCCCGAAAAAGGCCAACAGGTCGCGAGCGTGGCCGCGTATGAAAAGAACCTCCGTGCCCTG
>JBEIQZ010000357.1:0-6614 GCA_040376255.1 Alphaproteobacteria bacterium | reverse complement strand
CTCAGCCGATGACTCTGCCGATGACTCTGCCGGAGACTCCGACAGCGGCGCGCCGCTGAGCTTCCCCTGGGATGATCCCGGCTTCTGGATCGATCCCGGCCCGCTCGCTGATCTGCTCTGGCCCGCCGAAGATCCGGTCGGGCCGGGGGCGAGCTGGCGGGTGCGGATCGCGACGAGTCCGGACGGCGCGAGCTGGACCGCCGTCCCCGATCCGGTGATGGTCGGCTTCTCGGCGCTGAGCCTGCTGGTCGTGGAGACAGAGGACGGGCCGGGCGTCGTCATCAGCGGCGTCTTCCATGCGAAGGCCGCCGATCACTTCGGCCTCACCGTCGAGCCCCACACCCTCTACGGCGTCGCCAGCCGCGACCTCCAGACCTGGAGCAGCTTCGGCCTGCCGGTGGAGGGCTCCGACTATGTGAACATCCTCGATCCCGCGCTGTGGCTCGACCATGACGGCGCGCTGCAGGCGGTGTGGTTCGGCGTGGACGATCAGGAGGTCGATCCGGCGACGCTGCCCGGCCCGCACCCCTTCCCCGGCGGCCCGTGGTCGGACGGCGCCTTCCACCAGCGCCCTGATCCGCTGCTGGCCATCGAGGGCACCACCGACCCGGTCGTCTGCCCGATGGGCGGCGAGGACTGGATGTTCGCCAGCACCGCCGAAGGCACCGTCGCCGCCCGCGATCCGTCCGGCGCAGCCTCAGACTTCGCCCCGGTCGGGGGCTTCCTGTGGCCGGGCGTGAGCGTCCCCTGGTGCCGGAGCGAGGGCGCGGACACGCTGCTCATCGGCCAGAGCGGCGGCGGCATGAACCCGCCGGAGCAGCTCCTCGTCCACCCGGACGGCAGCAGCGCGCCGCAGCCCGCGCTCTACGCTGCCGCCCCCTTCGATCCCTCCAATTGCACATCTCCGGCGGCTGCTCAGGTCGGAGACACCTGGATCCTGATCTGCGCGGTCGATACGCCGCTGCCGGAGTGAGACATGTTCTTGATGACTCTGTCTGCGGCGCTGCTCTCCGGCTGCCGCTCCCCGAAGGAGAGCGCCGGGCCGTCCGGTGACTCTGCCGGCACGTCCGCCGACACCTCGGACTCTGACTCCAGCGCCACGGACACCGCGCCCTTCACGGGGCTCCCCTGGGAGGCGGAGGGCTTCTGGACCGATCCCGGCCCGCTGGAGGGGCTGCTGTACCCGACCGAGTACCCGTTCGGCGGCAGCCCGATCTGGAACCTCCGCTTCGCGACAAGCCCGGACGGCGTGAGCTGGACCGCCGATCCGCGCGTGATCGCCACCGGCCTCTCCAGCCTCAACCTGCTGGTCGTGGAGACAGAGGACGGGCCGGGCGTGGTGATCACCGCCGTCCTCGACGGGCGCTCCGCCGAGTACTTCGGCATCCCCTACGGCCTGAAGACGATCTACGGCGTCGCCAGCCGCGACCTCCAGACCTGGAGCACCTTCGGCCTGCCCATCGCTGACGCGGACTACGACTACGTGATCGATCCCGCGCTGTGGTTCGACCGCACCGGCGCGCTTCAGGCGGTCTGGTACGGCGTCGCCGATCACGACGCCGACCCCGCCCAGATCCCCGGCCCGCACCCGATCCTCGGCGCCCCGTGGTCGATGGGCGCCTTCCAGCAGCGCCCTGAGCCGATCCTCGCCATCGAAGGCACCGCCGATCCGGTCATCTGCCCGATGGACGGCGAGGACTGGCTGTTCACCACCCAGGACGCCCTCCGCGTCATCGCCGCGCGCGGCACCGACAGCGCCGTGCAGGCGGAGCGCTTTGAGCCGGTGGAGGGCTTCGCGTGGGAGTACGTGACGGTGCCGTGGTGCCGGAGCGCGGGCGCGGACACGCTGCTCATCGGCCAGAGCAGCGGCGGCGTCGCGCCGCCCTCTCAGCTCCTCGTCCACCCCGACGGCAGCGCCGCCCAGCAGCCGCCCGTCTACAGCGCCTCCCCCTTTGAGCCTGCCAATTGCACCTCCCCGGCGGTCGCGCAGGTCGGAGATCAATGGCTGCTGATCTGCGCGGTGGATGTTCTTCAGGGCCAGTAGTTAACCAAGGTCATCCTGCATACACCCTGTCGCCGCATGCAGCGAAAACATGTCTGCACCATGTACAACGCTGTTCATCGGGCGCGCGTTCTGGTAGATGCCGGAGCAGGAGGCGCCTGTGCCCTTGGTCCTTCTCCTTCTGTCTGCCTGCAACACAGGTTTTGATGCTGTCGCGATCCGGCCTATCTACGGCTGGACGGACGGCTGTACCCCCGTAGAGATCACCGGTCGCGGCTTCGGAGAGGATGTCTCCGCCACGGTCGGCGGGAAGAAGGTGTCGGGCGTCACGCTGCCCGCCAAAGACACCTTCGACTATGGTTACTCTTTCACCGCCACCGTCCCGTCGACCGACACGACTGGCTACGCCGATGTCACGGTCACCACCGGCGACAAGTCGGCCACGATCACCGGATCAGGCGCCTACTACTACATCCAGTGCCCAGGCCCCGGCACGATGGACGGGATCTCCCCATCGACCGGCGTGAAGGCTGGCGACACGGTGACTGTCCTCGGCTGCGGCCTGCGACCGGATCTGATGCAGGTGCGCCTGTTCGACGCGAACCTGGCGCAGGTCGGGGCGGATCTGCCGCTCACCACCGTCTGCGGCGGCGGGCAGGCCACCTTCACCGTCCCGGCCAACCCGGACGGCGCCTACCGCGTCGCGCTGGTGAACGCGAACGGGCTCATCCTCTCCGGCGCCCCCTGCCTGCCGGGCGACACCGCTGACACCGCCTACTCCTGCTCGGACTTCCCGCTCGTCTATGGAGGTGCGCAGTGATGCTGCTCCTGCTCTCACCGATCTTCGTCGACGTCTTCATTGAGTCGGCAGAGGCCGCTGTCACCGGCAGCATCCGGGGCCACATCCAGGACGATCAGGAGATGCCGGTCCCCGGCGCGGTCGTGCGGCTCTCAGGCGACGGGATCGCCGGGGAGATGTCGGCCACCGCCGATGAGGACGGGAATTTCACCTTCCCCTCCGTGCCGGTCGGCACCCACACCATGCAGGTCAGCGGCCCCGGCCTCACCCCGATCAAGACCAGCGTGCGCGTGCGGCTCGATCAGGTGACCACCGTCCCGGTCACGCTGCGCGTCACCGGGTCGGAGGAGATCGAGGTCGTCTCCGAGCTGCCGGTCATCGACACCACGCAGTCCTCGTTCTCCACGGAGCTGTCTGAGGAGGTGCTGCACGACCTCCCCACCGGGCGCTCCTACCAGGACGCGGTGAACATGCTCCCCGGCATCTCCGGGCGCGTCGACACCTCGGCGGGCGGCCCCGGCGACGGCAACCCCTCGGTGCGCGGGGAGGGCCAGTACGGCAACAACTTCACCCTCGACGGCATCTCCACCCGCGACCCGGCCACCAAGACCTTCGGCAGCAACGTCCCCTTCGATGTCATCTCCGACATCCAGGTGTACACCGACGGCGCCCCCGCCGAGTTCGGGCAGGCCACCGGGATGCTGGTCAACGTCGTCACCAAGGACGGCGGCGATTCGCACTTCGGCTCAGTGTGGTACGGCTTCGATGTCAACGCGGGCCGCGCCGAGTACCTGGTCGTCAACCTGGAGACCCACGAGGAGGAGCTCAGCCCCTCCCGCGACTTCATGGGGCACAGCATCGCGCTGACTGCCGGCGGCCCGATCACGCGCGAGAAGCTCTGGTACATGCTCTCGCTCGACATCGGCACTGACAGCACCACCTATGAAGGCTCCGACACCACATCGACCAGCCAGAACATCGGCGGCTTCGGCAAGCTCACCTGGTTCCTCACCCCCGATCTATCGCTCCAGTACCAGCTGAGCGGCGAGGTCGGCGTGATCCCCAATTCCGCCTCCAGCTCCCAGTACACCGAGGACGCTCAGTCGCGCGATAGCCAGACCGAGATGACCCACATGCTCAGCTTCCGCTGGCGCCCGGACGCCATGAGCGAGCTGCAGATCAAGGGGCTGTACTCCAACACCGGCATCGACGTGGTGCCGATGTCCGGCGATGAGGACGCCCCCCAGTTCTACAACCTGGAGACGGGCCAGTACTCAGGCAACTTCGACTCCTTCGACTACAACGATCGCGGGCGCATGGGCTGGACGGCCAGCTTCACCCGCCTGATGGACGGCAGCACCGGCGAGCACAAGGTCAAGGCAGGCGTCGAGCAGTGGATGCTCACCGACACCCGCGAGCTGATCTACACCGGCCCCGATGGCGGCCTGAAGTACTTCACCGCCGAAGGGCTGCCCTGCGACGCGCCCGCCTATGACAACTGCTACGGCTACACCGAGTATGGTGAGGTCGGGCCGCTCGGCCACACCGGGCAGCTCTTCTCAGGCTTCATCCAGGACGACTGGCGCCCCACCGATCCGCTCACGATGAACATCGGCGTCCGCGCTGACAAGGAGGCGCTGTACTCCAACGACGGGGAGCTGTTCGTCGACGCCTGGATGTTCTCGCCGCGCACCGGCGCTGCCTGGGATCTGACCGGCGACAACCGGACGCTGCTCTCGTTCAATTACGGGCGCTATTACGACGTCCAGGGCAACACCTTCGCCGACTGGGGCGACACCCGCTCTGCCTTCTCCTATCGCGAGTACCGCTACAACGCGGACAGCGGCGGCTACGATCTGGTGTGGGTGCAGGACCCCTCAGGCGTCCCGGCGGACGTGTCGGACGATCTGGTACCCTACCACCTGGACAAGCTCTCCATCGGCTTCGAGCGCGAGATCATCCCGATGTTCTCGATCGGCATCCGGGGCATCCTCTCCAAGACCTCCGATCTGCCCGAGGACATCGACATCGACGGCTCCGCCTTCGAGATCGACAACCCCGAAGTCAAGTGGCGCGACTACCGCGCCCTTGAGATCACCGCCGAGAAGAAGTTCTCCGATCACTGGCTGCTCCTCGCCAGCTACACCCTCTCGGAGTCCAAGGGCCACACCCCCGGACAGTTCGAGCAGTCCTCCGGCGGCGCCTTCGGCTCAGACGGCAACCAGGTCGGCGTCTACCTCGACGACATCAACGATGAAGCGTACCGCGAGGAGCTGTTCAACAGCGGCAACGCCTGGCTGCTCTCCGGGCTGGCGGGCCTCGGGACGCTCACCGACGACGCGGGCTACTACGGCTACCTGCCGTACCATTCGTTCCACGCGGTGAAGGTGAACGGCAGCTACACCTTCGAGCTGAAGCCGATGGATCTGACCGCCGGGCTCATCTATGAGTTCGACTCCGGTCACGCCTGGCAGAAGCGCGGCTATGTCGACCTCTACGGCGACTACTACGCCTTCCCTGAGGGGCGCGGCTCCCGGACGATGCCCGCAGTCCACTACATCGACCTGAAGCTCGCCGCCGAGATCCCCATCCGGGAGACTCAGTCAGTGGAGGTGGCGCTGGAGGTGTTCAACCTCCCGGACTTCGCGCAGTCGATCAGCTACTATGAGAATGACGATGAGAACTTCGGGCTGACCCTCTACCGGCAGGCCCCCCGTTCCATCCGTGCCTCCCTCCAGTTCAACTACTAGCCGACCGGCGGCGGGCCGTCTGACGGAGGGCCGGCTCGCCGCCGGGCTGACCGGCGCGGCGCTCCTGCTGCTGCTCTGCTGGTCGCCCGCGCTGAGCGCGAACCTCGCGCGCCTGGATCACTGCCCCTATCTGGCCTGCGACTTCCAGGTTGTCTATCTGCCGCAGGCGCGCAGGCTGTACGAGGGCTTCGTCCACGGGGACTGGAACTACCCGCCGCTGCTGGCGATCCTGCTCCAGCCCCTCGCCTTCCTGTCGACCCCGGCGGCGGTGTGGGCGTGGAGCCTGCTGCAGCTCGGGCTGCTGGCGGCGCAGGCGGGGCTGTGCGCGCAGATCCTGCCGGGGGAGCGCCGGGAGCGGTGGGCAGCGGGGCTCGCGCTCTGCCTGCTCTGCCTGCCGGTGATCCACAGCCTGAAGTGGGGGCAGGTCAGCCTGGGGATCGGGCTGGCCGCCGCGTATGCGCTGCGGTCGGGCGGCCCGGCGGCGGCGCTGATCGGGATCGGGGCAGCAATCAAGCTCTATCCGGGGCTGTGGCTCGCGGGGCTGTGGCGCGACCGGCGGGCGCTGGCGTGGGGGGCAGGCGCGGCGCTCGCGGGGCTGGCGCTCCCGGCGCTGCTGCTCCCGGCGGAGCAGATGCAGCAATTCCAGGAGGCGGTGCTGCGCCACCAATTGGCCCACCACGCCGGGGCCCTGGTGAGCGCCGCCTCGCTCGGTGGGCAGGGGCTGCAGGTCTCGCTGATCCGCTGGTTCATCGACGGCAGCACCTTCGGGGGCGCCGATCACGCGCCGCTGCTGGTGCCGCTGCCCGCCGCGATCACTGCGGCCGGGCTGCTGCCCCTGATCGGGGTGCCGGTCGGGATGCGGTCGGGCGACCCTGACCGGCGGGCCGCCCACCTGCTCTGCGGGCTGAGCCTCGCCCTCCAGCCCGCATGGCACCACTACTTCTCCTTCCTGCCCTTCGTATGGGCGGTGGGCCTGCGGGACGGGCGGCGCGGGCTGACCCTCGCCTCCGTCGCGCTGAGCGCCCTGCCGCTCGCCCTGCCCCCGTGGTCGGAGCAGGCGTAT
>JBEIQZ010000777.1:0-2020 GCA_040376255.1 Alphaproteobacteria bacterium | reverse complement strand
GGGTGCCGTCTCCCACCGTGTAGGGGCTGTCCACCGTCGTATCCCCGTCGTCGGCGTAGAACAGCGCGAGGCGCCCGGCGGTCAGGGTGGGCCGGGAGCGCAGGGCGGAGAGCAGATCCCGCAGGCTCAGTGTGCCGGTGTCGCGCGAGCGCCGCTGGATCTGCTGCACCTGGCCGATGAAGACCACTTCGTACAGCCACTGCCCGCCGCCCACCTCGATCCCGAGCTGGAGCGTGCAGAACGTCCCCCGCGTCACCGACTGCAGCAGCCGCGACAGGTCGCCGCTCAGCTCGATGTCGCACTGGCCGGTGCTGCTGCTGAAGCCGCCCACAGAGAGCGCGCTGCCGTCGACGCGCACCCCGCGCTCTGCGATGATCGGGTCGCCGCTCCCAGCGATGTTGGTGGCGAAGTAGCCGGGGTCTGCCGGGGTGTCGTTGATCGTGGTCGCGCGCAGCACCCAGCGCAGCATCAGCACGGGCTGATCGAGGGCATCGACGAAAGCAGCGCCCCAGGCCATCAGGGCAGCCGGGCGGCGGTACGCACCCGCGCGCTCTGGAGCAGGCTGTCGAGGGTCGGGCGCACATCGACGCCGCGCGCCGTCGTGTCGGCGATGGTGAAGCGCCCCGCCGCTGCGCCCTCCGTCAGCAGATGCACGCCGGGATCGACCTCCAGGGTCAGCTCGACGGAGGCCGTGATGCCGTGGTCGTTGGTCACCAGCGGCGTCCCGAGCTGATCAGCGGGCAGCCGGAGGGCAGGCCAGAAGCGGTACCACCGCCACATCGGGGCGGCGCCGGCGTAGTCGAACACCAGCGTCTGCGATGCGAGCGTCAGCACCCCGGCAGAGAAGCTGGTGGCGCTCCGCTGCTCGCTGCGCCCGTAGACCGGCTCGCTCTCGATCACCACCTGGTCACCGCTCGCCAGCGCGGCCAGCGGTTGCCACGCGCTGAAGGCGTTGGTCGGGCTGGCACAGGTGAGGGTGGCTGCGAGTCGGCTCCAATTGCCCGCGCCCGGGTAGCCCGCGATGGCCTTCGCCCCATCCTGGCTGAAGCCGACCGCGCCGCCCCGCTGCAGGTGGGCGATGACCGGCAGCAGGCTCCGGTGATCGGCGGCGCCGCTGGTGCTGAGCAGGTTGAGGCGCTCCCAGGTGAGCTTGACCCGCCGCCTGGTGCCGTGGAAGACGCGGGTCATGCCCTGCGCGCCGCTGTAGCTGTCGTCGGCCTGCGGGCGGTCGTCGGCTTCGAGGGCAGACAGGGAGCGGGTGATCGCCGTCCGCTCCAGGCTGCCGCCCTCTTTGGGGTACCAGTAGAATGTAGGGCTGCCCATCACGCCCCCCCGGTCTGTGAGCGCGAGTTGTACCCCAGCAGCTTCCGGTTGAAATCCCGCAGGTCTGCGGCGATGGCCCCGTTTACCGTGAGGTTGCTGGTGTCTTTTTTTCCGTTGAACAGGTCTTTGAGCGCCCCGCCTGTGCGGCTCGCGCTGCCGTTCCGCTGGAAGATGCCCGTGCCGTCTTCGTTCTTGAAGGGGTTGAGCAGGTCGAGCAGCCCATCAACAAACGCCTTCCCCATGTCGATCCAGAAGCGCGGCGACAGCAGCATCCCGACCGCCTCGATGAGCAGCTTCGGGATCAGCATCAGCACGGAGCTGACCGTCTTCCCCAGCCCCCCGATCAGCCCCTGGATCAGATCGGGCAGGGCTTCCCCCAGGCTCTCGACGACGCCGACGAGACCGTCTGCAAGTCCGGGGATGAGCGAGGTGAGCAGGTTGGTCGCAAAGTCTACCAGCGCGGGGATGAACTCCGGCAGGGCAGCAGCCAGCCCTTCGAGTAGGGCTGTGATGTCTCCCGTAACCCCGCCACCGTTGCTGATGTCGATGACCGACTTCATGCCTGCGACCACTGCGCCGCTGATGCCGGTGGGATCGAGGGCGGTCAACCCCTGGAGGCTCCCCGCCGCTGCCGCGCCCGCCTGGAGCGTCGCCGCTGTCTGCTGCGCCGGGGTCACAACGCCGCCGGCCGCCGCTG
>JBEIQZ010000126.1:0-12298 GCA_040376255.1 Alphaproteobacteria bacterium | reverse complement strand
CCCTGGCGGGGCGGAGGTGTGCGACGCGCTGGACGCGGACGAGGACTGCGACGGGCTGGCCGACGACGCGGACGGCAGCGTGGACAGCGCGACGTTCGGGGCGTGGTACGCGGACGCCGACGGGGACGGCTACGGCGACCCGGCGGCGGGGGTCGGGGCCTGCGCAGCGCCTGCAGGCTACGGGACGGACGCCTCTGACTGCGACGACGGGAGCGCGGCGGCGCACCCCGGCGCGGCAGAGCAGTGCAACGGCGTTGACGACGACTGCGCGGGCGCGGCCGATCTGTCGGCGCCTGCCTCCTGTCCGGACCCTGCGTCGCTGGCGTTGACGGAGGGGGACGGGCTCTACAGCGTCGCGTCGGCGGGATATGTACTGGCCGACGAGGACAATTGGGCGTCGAGCTACGCGCTGATCGACGCGCTGGACGACACCCTCCCGACGGTGAGCATCGGCGCGCTGATGTCGGATCTGAACCGGGACGGCGATCCGATCACGTCGGGCGACGTGCCGCGCGCCACCGGGTTCTCGCGGGGGTTTGTGTGGAACAGCGGCGACGTGGACGTTGACTACTGGCTCCCGCAGGGCATCACCGGCACCTTCGACGCCGATCCCTCCGGGAGCGTCGACGGGGAGCAGATCGTTGTGGTGTCCTGGCACTACGACACGGCGGCGGGCGGCACGGCCTACGACAAGGGCGTCCGGCTGAGCTTCGTGGATGTCTCCTCGACCGTCGACAACGACTACCGCCACGTGCTGCTCGTCAAACCGACCGGGACTCCGGCCAGCCCGAGCTTCGAGGCGGTCCCGGTCCACGCGGGCGGCATCGCCTGAGTCGGGGACTGGCTGTACGTCGCAGACACCAGCTACGGGCTGCGCGTCTATGACATGAACCATATTCTGCAGGTGAGCACCGACACCGACACCATCGGCTGCAACAGCAGCGGCGTCTGCCGCGCCTACACCTACAAGTACGTGCTGCCGGAGGTGACGCGCTACGCGGTGCCGGACTGCGGGTGCGGCCTTACGTTCTCTTTTGTCGGGTACGATCAGAGCAGCAGCCCGCCCTCGCTGGTGACGGGCGAGTACGACTCTGCCGCGATCACCGGGATCGTGGCGCGCTGGCCGCTCGATCCGGCGACCGGCCTGCTGGCGGGCGGCGGGTACACCGGGGCCAGCGAGGCGTTCGTAACGCAGCAGGATCGGGTGCAGGGCGCCGCCTCCCGGAACGGGGAGTGGTGGCTGTCCTGCAGCAGCCAGACCAGCGTCTACGGGCGGCTCTACAACGCGACGACCGCCGGATCGACCGGATACACCTGGGTCGACGGCCCTGAGGATCTCGCCATTGATCCGAACAACCGCCGGATGTGGTCGCTGACCGAGGACGTCGGGGATCGGTGGGTGTTCGCGGTCAACCTGAGCAGCGTCGGCGGGTGAGGATCTCTGCTGCAGGATCTCTGCAGATCGTCCCGGGAGCGTCTACATTGCCGGCACCCCGGAGCCTGTTTGTTGCTGATCCTGCTCGCCTGCACCCGCCCTGAAGAGAAGATCCCCGGAACCACCACCGATCCCGCCCCGGACAGCGCGGACACGGCGGACACCAACACCCTGCCCTCCCTGATCGTCGGCGAGCCGGTGGTCGCGCAAGGGCCGCTCCCGACGATCCTGCAGATCACCTGGGAGACCGCCGAGCCGGGGATCGCCTGGATCGAGTGGCAGGAGGACGGCGACGCGCAGCCCTTCGCGCACCGCACGCGCAGCAGCCGGGAGGCCGCCACGGCGCACGACTTTCTGCTGGCGGGGCTGCCGCCGAAGGAGACGGGGCAGTGGCGGCTTGCGCTGGAGACGGCGGCGGGCGTCCACTACGGCGACGGGTCGGCGTTCAGCACCCCGGACTGGGAGCCGCTGCCGGCGCTGACGGTGGATCTGGCGGGGCCGGAGCTGGACGGGTACTTCCTGATGCCCGGCGAGGACGGGCGGACGATCATGCTGTTCGACCGCAAGGGGCGGGTGGTGTGGAAGATGGTGTCGCAGAGCAACGGCTTCCTGAGCCGGACGCGCTACCTGGACGGCTGGATCTGGTCGAACCACTGGCTCCGCGAACGGGTGGATCAGGGGACGGTGGACGCGATCCAGGAGGGGCTGGGGAGCTTCGAAGAATTCGACACGCCGGGCGCGCACCACGACTTCTGGGTGGACGCGGAGGGCATGGCGACCGTCCGGCAGGATCGGCGCACCGGCCCGGACGGGGCTATCTGGACGGGCGACAGCTTCGTGTGGACGGGCTGGGACGGGGCGGAGGTGGAGCTGTGGAACTCCTGGGATCGGGTCACGCAGGCGGGCGAGACGGGGGAGGACTTTTTTCCCGGGACCGTCGACTGGATGCACTGCAACGGCATCGACCGGGAGGGCGATCTGTTCGCGCTCTCCTGCAAGGGGCAGGACGCGGTCTACGCGATCGGGATGGACGGATCGACCCCGTGGACGCTGGGCGGGCAGGACGGGACGCTGGCGATGGGCGTGAGCCTGGACCTGATCCACGGGCCGACGCTGGAGGGGGATCGGCTGTGGCTGTTCTCGAACACGACCCTCGAAGGGAGCGACGGGCCGGAGATCCTCGGCTTCGATCTGGACGGGGCCCGCACAGCCGCCACCGTCGCCGCCCGCTCCTCGCTCCCCGGGGCGGAGGCGCCGCACTTCGGCAACGCGATCCCGCTGGAGGGCGGCGGGGTGATGGTGTCCTACGGGTGGGGCGGGGTGGTCGTCGAGTTTGACGCGGATATGGAGCCGATCGCGAAGTACAACCTGAAGTTCAACGCAGCCTACTTCGACTATGTGCCGCACTTCGGCGGGCCGGTCGAGCCGGGATAAGGGCGCCGGATGGCAAGCTGGCACACGGGCGATCCGCCCCCCCTCACCGTCTCCCCGCTCCCCGACGCCCCCCGCAGCGCCCACCCGCCGCGCGTGCTGATGCTGTACGGATCGCTCCGCGAGCGCAGCTACAGCCGCCTGCTGGCCGAGGAGGGCGCCCGCGTGCTGGAGGGGCTGGGGGCCGAGGTGCGCTGGTTCCACCCGCACGACCTGCCGGTCAAGTCCCCCGCCCACGAGGCGCACCCGGAGGTGCTGCGCCTGCGGGCGCTCTCGGAGTGGTCGGAGGCGCAGGTCTGGTCGAGCCCGGAGATGCACGGGACGATCACCGGCGTGATGAAGAACCAGATCGACTGGATCCCGCTCAACACCGGAGCGATGCGCCCGACGCAGGGGCGGACGCTCGCGGTGATGCAGGTGAGCGGCGGCAGCCAGTCGTTCAACACCGTCAACACGCTCCGCGTCCTGGGCCGCTGGATGCGGATGATCACCATCCCCAACCAGTCGAGCGTCCCGATGGCGTGGCAGGAATTCCACGAGGACGGGCGCATGAAGGACTCCGCCTACCGCGACCGGCTGGTGGACGTGGTGGAGGAGCTGTGGCGCTTCACGCTCCTCACGCGCGATCTCCAGGACGCGCTGACCGACCGCTACAGCGAGCGCCGGGAGGCGGCGGCGAAGGTGGCTGCAGAAGCGGCAAAGCGGGAGGCGGCTGGCGACCGCCCGCAGGATCAGCTCGATCGCGGAAAACTGTAGACGTTGGCTGTTTTACTCAGCCCAGACCTTCAGCGTGCGGCCCACGTCCTCCAGCATCGCGCGGCAGAGATCGTAGTCGGGGTGGCGGGCCCAGACCCAGGCATTCCCCATGTAGCCGCTGCCGACGGGCTGGGTCGGGGAGCCGACCGGGGGGAGGTGCATGCGGAGGATGAAGTCCCCGTAGCGCTGGCGGAGCTCCTCGGCGCCTGAGTAGCCGGTGATGCGCCCGTCGCGGTCGGGGCGCAGCGCGACCATGCCCGCCGCGTAGCGCCGGGTGGGGCGGGGGCTGGCCTGCCCGGTGGTGACGGCCTTCGCCCACTCGATGTACAGGTCGATCTCGTTGGCGGCGCAGTACAGATCCCAGACGCGCACGCCGGGGGGGCGGGCGCCGATCTCGGAGAAGAACAGGCCCTTGGGGCCGTAGAACCACTCCATGTGGGTCGGGCTGGTCTCGATCCCGAGCGCCTCGACGACGCGGCGGCCGAACTGCTTGAGCTCGTTGTAGCCGGGCGCGTCGACGCGGTTGGTGATCATCACCAGCGGCGAGCAGTCGCGGGTGCGCATCGCCTCCAGCACGTTCGGGTAGTAGTGGCTGATCTGCTCAAAGGCGACCTTCCCGCCGACAGTGAGCGTGTCCCAGAAGCCCTCGTGGCCGCTGATGTACTCCTCCAGCATGACCGGGCGCCCCGGCCCCATCCCCGACTCGCGGATCGCGTCCATCAGCTTCCCGGCGTCGTCCGCCCGCCAGGTCCCGGCGGCCCCGGCGGCGGCCAGCGGCTTCAGGATGATCGGGAAGCCGACCTTCTCGGCGAAGGCGCGGGCCTCGTCCACGGTGCTGATCTCGACCGCCTGCGCGCAGCGGATGCCCTTCGCGGCGAGGAACTTCTTCATCTGGTACTTGTCGCGGACGAGCGTGGTCTGGTAGACGCTCATGCCGGGGATGTCGGTGCGGGCGCGGGTCTCGGCGGCGGGCAGCATCAGCGCCTCGACCGTACACTCCAGCTTGTGGACCCAGGGGCCGCGCCGCTGGATCTTGCGGACGGCCTCGGTGATCGCCTCGGTGCTGGCGGTGGAGCTTACCTGCTCGTAGCCGTAGAGCCAGGAGCGCAGCTCGCCGTCGAAGGCGTTGACCGGCGCGGTGCCGATGCCGGACACCAGCGCCCCGACCTGGTGCAGGGCGCGGACGAATTCGCGCTGGTTGGCGGGGAAGGCGGGCTCCAGAAAAATGACGTGCATCGGCATGGGGGCTCCTGGGCAGAGGTGGGGGCGGACATTCTGACCCCGAAGCTGCCTATCATTGTCTTCCGTCGGCTGCTATCTGCCGCCAGCAGCTGCATACTCGCGCGGGGAGAGATACATGTTGCTGCTGCTGCTCGCCTGTCCGCCTTCCGACGAGAAACCGCCCGGGGACAGCGATCTCCTCTTCTCCGATCCTGCCGGACTCTACGTCGCCTGCGGGGCCGGGGGAGTGATCCCGGCGGGCGGGATAGAGGGACAGCATGCGCCCCGCCCTGCCCGCCCTGCTCGCTCTGCTCACCCTGCTCGTCCTGCCGCTCACCGCGTCGGGTTCTTCGCGTGCGGAGCCCACGCCCGGCCTGCCCCGCCCCGCAGGCCTGCCCTCGCCTGAGGCCGACGCGGCGGCGGCGGCGATGCAGGCTGCGGTCGGCATCGACGGGTGGGAGCGGACCGGCGCGGTGCGCTGGGTGTTCAACGGGAAGCGGCGGCACCTGTGGGATCGGCGGCGCGGGCTGGCGCGGGTGGGCTGGCCGGAGGCGGACGGGCGGCAGGTGGAGGTGTGGCTGGAGATCGGGAGCCGCCGGGGGATCGCGGCGCGGGACGGGGCGCCGGTGGCGGAGCCGGAGGCGGCGGGGCTGGTGGAGCAGGCCTACGCGGCCTGGATCAACGACGGCTTCTGGCTCTACCCCTTCGACCGGTTCGGCGGGCCTGAGGTCGAGCGGTCGGTCGTGGATCTCCCTGTCGATCCTGCCGCTCCAGGCGATCCGCAGGGCGGGCCGCCAGAGCGCGGGCTTCTGGTGCGCTGGCTGAGCGGCGGCCTTACGCCCGGCGACGCCTACCTGTGGCGCGTCGGCGCGGACGGGCGCCCGGCGGGCTGGTGGATGTGGGTGTCGGTGATCCCGGAGGGCGGCGTGCCGGTGAGCTGGGAGGGCTGGGAGCAACTGTCGACGGGGGCGTGGGTGTCGACGCTGCACCGGTTCCCGTCGCGGGAATTGCGGCTGACGGAGGTGGAGGGCGCGACGCAGCTCCGGCGATTGGAGGCGACAGATCCGTTCGGGGCGTTGCTTGGAGAGATATCGGGTGATCGGTAAACGCCAGAGCGGACACCTCTACCATCGGCTACACTCCCGAAAGAGGTCGATGATGCGCGTTGCGATGCTGCTGCTGACGGTTCCGTTGCTCCTGACTGCCTGCAAAAAGGAGGAGGACAAGGACTCGCCCGATGAGAGCGGCGGCACCACCGACGCGTGGGCCTGCCAGCTCGCCGAAGGCTCCGATCCCGACTACGCGACGCAGCTCGGCTGCCAGGGCGACTACGACATCCTCTCCAGCCAGCCCGCCGACGCCAGCATCCCCGGCGCCACCTCGGTCAAGACCGTGATCGACCGCGTCGACAGCAACAACCTGTACTTCCAGAATTCCAAGCGGTACTGCATCCACTGGGACTTCGCCTCTACCCACCTCTCAGGGAACGGCCTCCCCATCGTCCCTGAGCTGGGCCAGTTCAACTCAACCGAGTACTACAGCCCGGATCGCCGCTTTTTGCTGGGCGCGCTCTCCCACTACTCCGGGCCGGGCGCCTGGGTCTACGAGATCTCGCCCTACGACACCGCCTCCGCCGAGATGATCGAGACCGCCTACCTGAAGATCAAGGAGAACCTCTGGAACGGCGGTGAGCTGGCCTTCCACGCCACCAGCGTCACCGTTGAGCGCGAGGCGGCGCTGCTCTCCGACGCGGTCACCCAGATCTCCACCGACGCGCTCTATGAGGGCGTCGATTACCAGCCGCTCAACCCCGGCACCTCCACCGGCATCCTCCGCTTCCACTCTGCCGACGAGGTGGACGGCACCTATACGCCCTTCCGCGAGATCGTCGTCCTCGACGCCGTCCCCAACGACATCTCCATCGTCGCGGGCATCATCACCGCCGAGTTCCAGACCCCGCTCGCCCACATCAACGTGCTCTCGGTCAACCGTGGCACCCCCAATATGGCGCTGCGCGACGCCCAGCAGGAGGCGGATCTCCTCGCCCTCGAAGGCAAGTGGGTGGAATTGACCGTCGGCCCGTTCGACTGGAGCATCCGCGAGATCACCGAGGCCGAGGCCGATGTCTGGTGGGACGCCCATCGCCCTGTCCCGCTGACCGTCCAGCCGATGAATCTTGATGTCACCGACCTCCGGCGCGGCTCGGAGATGATCGATCTCGAACAGTACGCGCTCGGCGACGCGATCTCCGGCGCCATCCCGATCTTCGGCGCCAAGGCCACCAACTACGGCGCGCTCGAAGAGGCCGCCTCGCTCGGCTACCCGATCCCCGTCCAGCCCGGCTACGGCATCCCCATGTACTACTACAACCAGTTCATGGAGGACAACGGCCTGTGGGCGCGCATCGGGGAGCTGATGGCCATGCCTGAGTGGAGCGATCCGGCGCAGCGCTCTGTGCTGCTGGAGGCGTTCAAGGACGAGATGCGCGATATGCCGATGCGTCCGGAGGTCGTCCAGATGATCAAGGATCGCTCTGCCGAGATCTTCCCTGGTGAGAACTCCCGCTTCCGCTCCAGCACCAATTCTGAAGACCTGGGCGCGTTCACCGGGGCGGGGCTCTACAACTCTGAGACCGGCGATCCGAACGTGCCGGACGGCGAAGACGACTCCATCGAGTGGGCAGTCAAAAAGGTCTGGTCGCAGGTCTGGAACCCCCGCGCCTACGAGGAGCGCGAGTTCTACTCGATGAACCACCTCGACGTCGGGATGGCGCTGCTCGTCCACTCCAACTACCCCGATGAGGAGGCCAACGGGGTGGCGGTTACCAATAACCCATTTGATACAACTGGCCTCGAACCTGCTTTCTATGTCAACGGGCAGGAGGGCAGCGAGGACGTCGTGACCCCTGACCCGGGTGTGCTGCCCGACTCCTACATCCACTATTTTTACAATCCCGGCCAGCCCATCGTCTACATCCAGCACAGCACCGAGATCCCCGACGGCGAGACCGTCCTCACCACGCAGGAGTCCTACGATCTCGCCGTCGCCCTCGACGCGATCAACACCTTCTTCCGCGAGGCCTATGACACGGGCGGCTGGTACGGGCTGGAGGTGGACTGGAAGTATGACGACAAGTACACGCCGGGGACGCCGACGCTCTGGATCAAGCAGGCGCGGCCCTACCCGGGGTGGAGCAGCGACGCGACGGGCGGCTGCACGCCGGAGTGAGGGTGATCGACGCCCCCGCCCTCATCGCTGACCTGCAGCAAAAGCTCGACGCCACCGCCGATGAAAAGACCCGCCGGTTCTGGGAGCGGTACATCCCCGGCCTGTCGTGGCGCGGGGTGCCGATGGCGGGGGTGCGGCGGGCGGTGGCGGGGCTGTGGCGGCGGCACAGCCACGAGGCGGAGGGGCTGCGGGCGGTGGCGTTCGGGCTGTTCGAGGAGGGGCCGCAGGAGGATCGGCTGGCGGGGATCCTGTTGTTGTCGGAGTACCTGCGGACACGCCTCGGGATGGGGGCGGCGGATCTGCCGGAGATCGCGGGGCTGTTCGGGCGGGGGCGGATCGACAACTGGAGCCTGTGCGACTGGACGTGCGTCAAGTTCCTGTCCCCGATGATCATCATGGGCGGGGAGGCGGAGCAGGCGGCGGTGTCGGCGTGGCGGACGGCTGGGCCGCTCTGGCAGCGGCGGGCGTCCTGTGTGGCGTTCGTGATCGCGGCGAAGACGGCTGATCGGCAGGGGCGCGAGGGGTTGAGCGCGGTGATTGTTGAGAATTGTGAGGCGCTGGTGCGGGATCCGGCCCGGTTCGCGCAGACGGGGGTGGGCTGGACGATGCGGGAATTGTACCTCGCCGATCCGGCGGCGGTGATCGCGTTCGCCGAGCGCAACATCGGGCGGCTGTCGATGGAGGCGGTGCGATCGATGGCGGAGAAGATGCCGGCGGCGGAGCGGGATCGGCTGGTGGGGCTGCGGCGGGCGGGCGGGCGGCGCTGATCAGGCTGCGGTGGCGCTGAAGGAGGGGCGGGCCTCCATGCGCGCCAGCCAGGCCAGCACGTTGTCATGGCCGGTGAGGTAGCACTCTTCGCCCTCCAGCAGCCGCGCCGCCGAGAGCGCCGGGACGACGAGCAGATCGGCCAGCGAGAGCGCATCCCCGGCGAGGAAGGGCTGATCGGCGAGGGCGCGGTCGAAGGGGGCGAGCGCGTCGCGGGCGGCGGTGGTGGCGGTGGCGACGGCGGCGGGGTCGGCCTCCAGGCCGCGCATCGGCAGGACGAACCTCGGGATCAGCACGCCCCGGACGGCGTACGGCATCACGTAGTCGTTGAAGGCGCTCATCCACTGGGTCATGCGGGCGCGACCGGCGGCGGTGGCGGGCTGGAGCGCCGGGCCGTCGAACGCCTCGTCGATGTAGCGCAGCACGGCGGCGGCCTCGTAGACGCGGAAGGCGCCGTGCTCCAGCACCGGCATCTTGCGCCACGGGTGCAATTCCCCGTAGGCGGGCGAGCGCATCCGGGCCGGGGTGAGCGTGTACGTCACGCCCTTCTCCTGGCAGGCGAGCAGCGCGGAGCGGGTGTAGGTCGAGAAGGGGAAGCCGTGGAGGGTGATCGCGGTGTCAGGCATGGGGCTGCGGTAACCGGTTAAGCCGCCGGATGCGGACGTTCAGACGGATAGCGGTCTATTGCGGCTCCAGCGCGGGGAAGCACCCGGAATACGCGGAGGCGGCCCGGAATTTCGGCGCGCTGCTCGCGGGGCGCGGGATCGGGGTGGTGTACGGGGGCGGCGGGGTCGGGCTGATGAAGGAGGTGGCGGACGGGGCGCTGGCGGCGGGCGGCGCGGTGATCGGGGTGATCCCCGCGAAGCTGCTGAAGCTGGAATTGGCGCACCCGGGCGTGACGCTGGAGGTGGTCAGCGACATGCACGCGCGCAAGATGCGGATGGCGGAGCTGTCGGACGCCTGCGTGGCGCTGCCGGGCGGGTTCGGGACGTTCGAGGAGCTGTTCGAGATCATCACCTGGACGCAGCTTCACTACCACGACAAGCCGGCAGGGCTTCTGGATGTGCGCGGCTACTGGGGGCTGCTCGACGCCTTCCTCGATCACGCCGTCGCGGAGGGCTTCGTGCGCCCCCTGCACCGGGGGCTGGTGCTGCGCGACGATCAGCCGGATCGGCTGCTGGCGCGGCTGGCCGGGATGGATGTCCCGTCGCTGGACAAGTGGCTCAGCCAGGGGGCAGGCGCTACTCCTTGAGCTGAGTGGGCTCCTCCTCCGGCACGTACGTCTCGATGTCGATGCTGCCCGCGCCCATGCAGACGTTGATCTGCCACTCCGCGCCCGGCTCCGAGAGGATGCCCTCCGAGATCGACCCCGCGCCGATGCGCTCGTCGATGTCGTAGCTGCCCTCGGGCAGCCGCAGCGTGATGTCGCCCGCCGCCACGCAGGCGTCGATGGAGGCGGGCTGATCGAGCGTCACCTCCACGCTGCCCCGCTCCACTGTCAGGATCAGCGGCGTCCCCGCCGGAGACAGGATGTCCAGCTCTCCGCCGCCGAGCAGCCCGCCGTCCGCGTCGGCCACCACGTCCCCGCCCCGCTCGCGGACATCGGGCCAGGCGTTCTTCCCGAACCCGCCGCCCTCCCAGGAGATCACCGCCGTCGCGTCCTCTGCCGACCTGACCGAGATCTCCCCGTTCGCCACCGTCGCGGTGATCGACCCCGGCGCATCGAATGACCACGCGCTCTCGCCCCCGCCCACGACACAACCCATCAAGCCCGACAGCATCAGCAGCATGTTACCTCCGCCCCGACAGACACCGCTGGCGCGCTGAGGCGCTACCGGTTAAGAGAGGTAAATCGGGACAGGCGCGGCTGCTACCATGCTGCCCCGGTGACGGTGCGGGTCGTAGACCCCCGAAATGGATAATACGGAGGCGCCCGGCGGCGATAAAGAGCCGGGTGGTCGCTGATTTTATGGTAGCACAAATGGAAACGACAAAGACAACGGCGAAGAGCGCGGCGATGCTGCGGCTGCTGAAGGCGCTGCGGCGCGGCGGGATGGAGGCCACCTGCGAGGGGCCGGTGTGGTCGGTGCGGCTGGCGGGGAGCGGCGGGCCGCCGGCGGAGGTGCTGCTGCCGGAGGATCTGCCGGTGGAGGGCAAGGCGTTCCGGCAATTGGCCGATCTGGCGGCGGCGCGGCACCCGGCGGGCGGGTCGTGCCGGGTCTGCGCCTCGCCGGATTTTCATCCGGGGGACAGCGGGATCGCCATCGGCTCAGTGATCGGGATGGAGGGGATGCTGATCCCGGCGGCGGTGGGGACGGACATCAACTGCGGGATGCGGCTGCACGTCACCGATCTGACGGTGGATCAGTTCCAGTCGGTGCGGGCGGAGTTCGTGCGCCGGATGCGCGGGGACTTCTTCCTGGGGACGCGGGACGTCACGCAGGGCGCGGCGGCGATGCGGGCGATGTTCGCGGACGGGCTGCCGGGCTGGCTGCTGGCGATGCAGGCAGAAGGAGCGGCGGGCTGCATGGCGCGGGCGGATCTGGCGCAGATCGAGCGCGAATTGGCGCGCGTCCACCTCGGCGGGTCGCTCTGCGGGGCGGCGGGCTGGGCGCCGGAGGATCTGGAGCCGGAGGCGGGGGCGGTGCGGGACGGGGGCCTCGGCACCATCGGCGGGGGCAACCATTTTGTTGAAGTGCAATGGGTAGAAGAGGTCTTTGACAAGACCCTCGCCTGGGAGTGGGGGGTGCAGGCGGGGCAGGTGGCGTTCATGATCCACTCCGGCTCGCGCAACGTCGGGAAGCACATCGGCGGGCAGTGGCGGGATCGGTGCGTGGCCGCGTGGCCTGCAGGGCTGCGCTGGCCGGACTCAAAGATATTTCCTCTCTCCTGGGAGGCCACCCCCGATCTCTGCCTGCAGTACCTGGAGGCTGAGGCTACCGCCGCCAACTACGGCTTCGCCAACCGCCAGATCCTCGCGGAGATGGTGCGGCTGCGGCTGCGGGAATTGCTCGGGGAGGTCGAGGCGCCGCTGGTCTACGATCTGCCGCACAACATCACGCTGCGGGAGGGTGGGCCGGACACGAAGGACGCCGCTAAGGCCCGCTATATCGCCCGCAAGGGCGCCTGCCCCGCCCATGAGGGCCAACCGGTGATCATCCCCGGCTCGATGGGCGACGCCTCCTGGCTGCTCGCCGGGCAGGGCGCGGCGCGCTGGCAGTCCTCCGCCTCGCACGGGGCGGGGCGGGCGCGATCCCGCTTCGACATGGCGCACCTGCGCCCCGAAGAATTGGGGCTGGAGGGCGTCGACTGCATCACGCTGAAGGAGGAGCGGCGCGTCGAGGAGGCGCCCGCCGCCTACAAGCCCATCGCCAGCGTGATCCGCGCGCAGGTGGAGGCGGGGATGGTGCGCCCGGTGGCGAAGCTGAGGCCGATCCTGACGTTCAAGGGGTGACTTCAGGT
>JBEIQZ010000631.1:0-3206 GCA_040376255.1 Alphaproteobacteria bacterium | reverse complement strand
GCCTCGGTCTCCGCGATGCGCGCGTTGATCCCCGCGACGAAGGCCACCAGCAATTCCAGATCCTCCGGGCGCGTCCGCTGCAGCGCCGCCATGCTCTCGCAGCTCTGCCGGTAGAAGCCGAACAGCCGCGCCTCCTGGTCGCCCTGCACATAGTCCGCGCCCAGGATCTCCGCGCGCTGACCGGCCACCCGCCGCCGGTTCATCTCCATCTGGAACAGCCGATCCCGGGCCTGCATCCAGCCCGCCGCGTAGAAGGCGTCGGCGTCGGTGGCGGCGGTGATGTGCGGGATCGCGTAGTCGTCGATCCGGACGTCGATCGGGGCGCTGATGCCGCCGTAGGCCACCGCCTCCAATTCTGCCGCCATGTCGCAGGTGGACGGGACATCCGCCGCCTTCGGCTCCTCCTTGCACCCGGACAACACGACACTGAACGCGATCAACAACATGCAGCACCCGCCCGGTTGGAGAGACGCACAGTGGTAGCACCGGATGCACCGGACGTCCTGCTCAGATACCTGAGCATGCAATGAAATTCTCCCGTCATGTCCTTCCGCTCCTGCTGCTGGCGCTGCTCGCGCTGGCGCTGGTGGGGCCGCCCGCGCTGGACACCATGCCCGGCCACGAACAGTCCGATCTGTACGATCATGTGTGGGGCTGGTACTGGTTCCGGCGGGAGATCCTTCACGGGCGCCTGCCGCTCTGGACAGAGATCACGCACGGATCGGGCGGCGCGCTCTGGTTCGTTGATCCGCTGGGCGCGCTGTGGTCGCTGCCGTTCCAGGCGATCCTGCCGCTCCCGGCGGCGGTCGGGGCGGTGATCTGGCTCCGGGCGGCGGCGGGGCTGTGGGCGTTCTACGCGCTCGGGATCTCGTACTGGCGCGACCGGGGCGCGGCGCTGGCGACGGCGGCGGTGGGCGGGGCGGGGGCGTACACCCTGTCCCTGCTGCACTCCGGGGTGCTGGAGTACCTGGAGGTGGCGCCGCTGCCGCTGTTCTGGCTGGCCTGCCGCCGCCGGACAGACCCGCGCGCGGCGGGCTGGGCGGCGGCCTGCTGGGTGTGGGCCTGCCTCGGATCTTTTTATTATGGTGCCTTCGCCGGGCTGCTCTGGTTGGGGGCGTGCCGGGTCGCCGGGATCGGCTTCGGGGCGCGGGTGCTGGCGCGGGCGATCCTGCCGCTGGCGCTGATCGCCGGGACGGCGGCGTGGACGCTCAGCCACCCCGACGCGGTGATCGTGGCCCAGACCGCGCCGGGCTGGAATTACAAGAACCTGCCGGTCACCGACCTCCTCACCTTCGTCCACCCCTCCTGGCGCTTCCCCGACAACGCCCGCGCCGGGAACCTGGGAATCCTCCACGCCAACAGCTACGGCGTCCTGCCGCTGCTGCTGGCGGGCGCGGTGTGGCTCCGGCACCGCCGCGATCCGGAGGTGCGGCGGCTCGGCAGGGCGTTCGTTGCGCTGGCGGTGCTGGCGCTCGGGCCGGTGCTGTGCGTGGCCGGGAACGTGATCACCGCCGGCGGCCAGGCCGTCCCGCTCCCGGCGGCGCTCCTCTACCTGCCGGGGTCGCCGCTGCGCTTCATCCACCACCCCTACCGGCTGGTGATCCTGCCCCTGATCCCGCTGTCGCTGCTGGCGGGGCGGGCGCTTGCGGGGCGGGGGATCGCGGGGATCGGGGCGGCGTCCGTATGGCGCGCGGCGCTGCCGCCGATCCTGATCGCGGCGATCGTCGCTGAGCGGCTGCTGGCCTCGCCCGCCCCCTGGCCGGTGGCGCGGGCCTCAGCGGAGATCCCGCCGATCTATGCGGCGCTGCCGGTGACGAATGCGGTCGACGCGCAGGCGGGCGTCCTCGACTTCCCCCCGGAGAACCACCTGCAGAACCGGCGCTACGCCTGGTACCAGACCGCCCACGGGCGCCCCGTCCCCTACGGGGTCAACGTCTATGTGCCGGAGGAATTGCGCCTCAACCCCGCCTGGCTGTCGTGGATGGCCTGCCTCCAGGATCGCGGCGCGCGCGATCCCCCGCGAGGGCGGGGCGCCGGTCTGGAACGGGCGGCCGCTGAAGGGGCTGCAGGTCACCCCGGCTACCGTCGCCGCCGGGCGCCGCCAGCTCGCGGAGCGCTACGGCTGGCTCGTCGCCCACACCGGGGCGATGAGCGCGGCGGAGGTCGGGTGCCTCCGGGAGCGGATGGGCGCGCCGACGGCGGAGGCGGGGGACGCGCTGGCCTGGGCGCTCCGGTGATAAGCCTTGACACCATCGTCACACGGACGACAAGGGAGCGCGCTACCCTTCTCGCGGGAGACAACAAGATGCTCTGGACACTGATGGCGGGGCTGATCGGCTGCGGACCTTCTCAGCTCACGGTGGATGGCGCGGAGTCCGGCGGGCCGGACGGGGCCACGGACAACACCGGGACGGACGAGGGCACGGACAGCGGCGGCACGGACAGCGGCGCCGACAGCGATCCGGTCGAGGCTGATCCGCCCGTCGCGCTCATCGCAGTGGACACCGGCGTCGCGCAGATCGGCGCTGAGATCCTGTTCGACGGCAGCGCCTCCTACGATCCCTCGGGCCTCGCGCTCGCCGGGTGGTCGTGGAACTGCACGGACGGCACGACCGGCGCCGGGCCGCAGCTCCGCCTGATCGCGCAGCAGGCCGGGACGCTCGGCTGCACGCTCTCGGTGCTGTCAGGGGCGGGGAAGGAGGCCGAGGCCAGCGCGGAGGTCGAGGTGGCGGCGGCGATGGCGGCGTGGACGGTGATGGTGTTCATCAACGGCGACAACGACCTCGAAGAGTACGGGCTGCAGGATCTGGAGGAGATGGAGCAGGTCGGATCGACGGCGGAGGTCAACGTCATCGTGCAGCTCGACCGGGCGCGCGGCTACGACCGGACGGACGGGGACTGGACCTCGGCGCGGCGCTACCGCGTGGCGCGGCACACCCCGGACGGGATCGGCAGCGCGGTGATCGACGACATCGGCGAGGCCGACTCCGGCGACCCGCAGACGGTGGTGGAGTTCGTGGAGTGGGCCGCCGCCACCTACCCGGCGGAGCGCTACGCGCTGGTGATCTGGGATCACGGCGACGGCTGGGCCGTGCGCGCGGATCTGCCGCAGAAGGGCATCTCCTGGGATCAGGACAGCAACAACGAGCTGTCCGTCGCGGGCGGCGACATCTCTGATGTGCTGGCCGGGTCGGTCGCCGCCATCG
>JBEIQZ010000884.1:0-1437 GCA_040376255.1 Alphaproteobacteria bacterium | reverse complement strand
CTGGTGCCGCTGCTGACGGCGGGCTGCTGGAGCTTTGTCGACATGGTCGCGGTGATGGTCGCCGGGATGGCGGGGGCGCTGCTGCTGTTCGGGCTGATCGTGGCGAAGGCGCCGGAGGCGGTGATCCTCGCGGCGGCGATCCTTGTGTGGCTTGGCTGCCTGGGGACGTTCCTGGTGACGATGGGATCGACGGCGGCGGCGATGCTGCGGGTGGTGGAGGGGATGCTCGACCGGGAGGAGGAGCCGTCCATCGCGGCGGTGCGGAGCCACCTGCCGGAGGGGCTGCGGATCGGGGCGGGGACGATGCTGGTGAGCGGGCTGATCGGGATCATCGGGATGATGCTCTGCTACCTGCCGGGGCTGATCTACCAGCTCAGCGTCCCGCTGCTGCTGCCGGTGCGGCTCGACCGGCAGACGGGGACGCTGGAGAGCGTCGGGATCTGCTGGCGCTACTTCCGGGCGTTCCCCGGCTGGCACGCCGGCATCTTCGGCATGAACATGATCATCGCCTTCATCGCGGGCTCGATCCCCTTCGTCGGCTACGCGCTCTACGTGCCGTTCCACGCGCTGTTCCTCACGCTGGCGTGGCGGTCGCTGCGGCGGGTGCGGCTGCCGGAATAGTCCTGCGGATCAGGGCGCGGCTCAGGGCGCGACCAGCTCGTACCACGCCTGCTCCTCGGCGTCGTAGAACCACAGCCGCCCGCCCCGTGTGAGCGCCAGCAGCCCTGCCGGGATGGGGAAGATGGCGGTGTTGGCGTCGGGGCCTGCGGTGCCGGTGCCGGCGTCGATGACGCGGCTGCCGGTGAGATCCTCGATGCTGCCGTCGTCGCGCAGGACGTAGAGGCTGTCCCGGTAGCAGGCGACCGAGGCGACCCGGCTCAGAAAGGGCTCGCCCCGGTTGAGCAGCCGCTGGCCGTCGTGCGCCCACACCTCGCCGCCGCGCTGGAACAGCCCGATCCCGTTGCAGGCCCAGATCTGCTCCGCGCCTGAGATGTGGAGATCCACCCAGCGCCCGGCGCCGTTCGTCTGCCAGATCGCCCCGCCGATGGTGAGCGCCCACAGCCGCCCGCCGCTGGCCGCCACGCGGGCGGTCGGGATCTCCATCTGCACGCTCCAGCGGCTCTCGCCCTCCGCGCCGCCCTCGTGCCGCACCGCCCGCCCGGTGTCCGACTCCACCGCGTAGAGCGCCCCGGTGCGGTCGTCCACGGCGATGTCCCCGTTGTTCCGCCCCGAACGGATGTCCACCCAGCGCCGCTCCTCCTCCAGCAGCAGGATCTCCCCGCCCGCCAGCAGCACATAGGCGCCGCCCCCGCTCCCGACCCCGATCTCGCGCACCAATCCCTGGGCGAAGGGCCGCGCGATCTCGGTCGCCAGGACAGGGTTCTCTGTCTGTGCCGGGGTGGACTGCGCGGGGCGCGCGGGCAGCGCAGGCGCAGG
>JBEIQZ010000485.1:0-4828 GCA_040376255.1 Alphaproteobacteria bacterium | reverse complement strand
TGGAATATAAACCTAAAAATCCATCAATATCATCGCCCACATCTTCTAATTTAACTTCCTGTTCCACAACCATGTGCCAATCCACATCTATTTCTTGACAGGTCGGCTCTGCCTCCGGCAGATTTTTGCCATAAATCCAGGCACACTCCCCCAGTCGGGGGGACAACCATCCCCCCCTCCCTTCTTCGGTGCTTGCGGTGTCCTCTGGAACGATACCAACAGGGGACTTGTCCTTCCCGACGATCCCGTATTGGTTACATCCCAACCACAACCAGACCATCACCACGGGCAGGCAGTAAGTGGGAAAGCGCACGAATTATAATTTTCATATTCACAGTAATCATTGCCCGTACCCCCCTCATGGGTATCCACTTGCGGCCCACCAAACAGATAATCCGCCTCCGTCCCCCCGTCCAACACATCCTCGCCCAACCCCCCGCACACCCAGTCTGCCCCCTCGTACCCATACATCGTGTCGTTCCCCTCCCCGCCCTTCATCAGATCGCCTCCGTCACCCCCATCCAGATAGTCGTTATCATCCCCGCCCTGCATCTCATCTGCGTCCGTCCCGCCTATCAGCGTGTCTATCCCGCTCCCTCCATTCAACACGTCCGCTCCCGCCTGCCCGTACAGCACATCCGCCCCGTCCAGCCCGAAGATGATGTCCGCTCCCTCTCCCCCGTCCAAAGTCTCCGGGAATGACCCATCGTGCGACCCGTGGATGTTGTCGTTCCCTGCATACGCATACAGGTACGAACGCCCATACCGCAGCGTCCCGCCCGACCCGTCCGACAGCGACATCTCATCGTCCGCATCCGTCCCGTACATCGTGTACACCACATCGCTCGGGTCGACATCCAGCGCGCAGCAGTACACCCCGCCCTCATCGTCCTCCCCCCACGCCTCGAACTTCCCCGCCGTCGGCGTCCGCGCCGTCAGCGTCCCCGCCTGCGAGACGCCTCCCGGCACGATCAGCCTGCACGTCACCCCTGTCCCGCCGCCCGTCACCGTACACACGTTCGTTCCGCCGCTCGGCCCGCAGGACTTGCCGTTGTAGCTGGCGGGGCAGCCCGCCCAGGCATCAGCGGAGAGGGCGGACAGCACTGAACAAATCAGCAGGGGGGGGGTGACAGAAACGCACGAGGCACCTCACAGGTCGGTTGTCACAGGACACCATATCCCTTGACACGCTCAGCATACGCTCCTCTCTTCCATCCGTGCAAGTCCAGCAGCCGATCTTTTCAGGGAAAAGATCAGATTTCTGACAATCCAACAAAATCTCTATTTCCTCGCCTCTTTCCCCTCCCCTGCCGGAACCTCCCGGATCGGGGGACGCCGCAGGGATGGGTATCGCTGCGCCGCCGGCAGGAACCTCTGCCGATCCAGCCGCTCCGCGCTATACAGGTGGGATGCATCCATACACGACAGCGGCGCTGTTCCTGCTGACCGCCTGCCGACCGGAGGAGAAGCTCGCCTCCTGCGAGGGGGCGGCGGGGGTGCTGGTGTCGGAGACGGGGAACGCGCGGGGGCGGCTCTACGGGGCGGAGGAGCCTGCGGATCTTGTCGATCTGACGATCCTGGCGCCGAAGTCCTGCAAGGAGGACTGCCTGCTGTTCGAGGTGGAGCCGATGGAGTTTGACGACACCTGCGGCTTCCTGGTGAGCTGGAGCCTCAACGACGGGGATCGGAGCGGCTCGCCGGGGCGGGTGACGGCGCAGCGGGGGGCGGAGGTGGCCTGGGAGCTGCGCGTCCCGGATTTTTCGGCGGCCGATCCGGCGCTCGCAGCGGCCTGTGAGGCGGCGCCGGATGAGCGGTGCTACCTCAACATGGTTCATTCAGCGGAGATCCTGCCGGACGGGCGGCTGGCGGTGGCGGACACGCTGAACTCGCGCGTCCTGATCCTGCCGCCGCCGCACGCGGGCAGCAGCGCGGTCGATGCGATCATCGGGGCGGCGCACCCGGACTGGGGCGGCTGGCGCTACCCGAACGGCGTACAGGTAATAGAAGAAGACGGGCGCACGCTGCTGCTCACCACGTTCAAGGGGAGCGCGGAGAACAACCGGGGCCGGATCGTGCTGTGGGACATCACCGACGACGCGGACATCCGGCGGCTCTGGCAGTACCCGGAGCAGGGTTTTCTCGCCGCCGTCCACAACGCCGCCGTCCACGATCTGCCGCAGGGGCCGCGCCTGCTCTACGCCCACAGCCTCGGCGCCTCCGGCGACGAGAACACCGGCACGGAGGGCAGCATCGGGCTGGCCGCCTGGAACGGCGCGGACGCCGCCCCGGCGTACCTCGCCGATCTGCTGGCGCCCGGCCTCGGCTTCACCCGCGAGGGCGACCCCGACGGCGACGGGGCGACGATGCTGCTGACCGACTCCGGCTGCGAGAACCAGCAGGCCGACTGCACCAACCCGCCGCGCATCCTCACCACCGATCTGCCCGACCCGCCCGCCCCCGGCCTCGGCGGCGGCTTCTCAGCCGATCACGCCGACCAGCAATTTGTCGATATCGGCATCCTGGCGGTCGAGGCGGAGGGCGATCTGAAGTTCCCCTACGGGGCCGACCGGATCGAATAACCACCGGACAGGCGGAGCATGGCTGTAAGCGATACCGATCACTGTCGTTCCCCCGGCGCAAACGGAGCGACAATGTCCATGCTTCTCTCTGGTCTTTTTCTCACATCTCTGCTCAACCCCGCCCACGCCTCAGCCGTCGCGGGCTGCGCCTCCACCGGCACCGTCCAGTCCGTGCAGGCCGACCGCCTCACGATTCGCGTCACCGGGGGCGAGCCCTTCGGCCACAGCGGCCCACCCCCGGAGTGTCCGGCGACCGGCTCGGTCGTGGAGTTCATCCCTGACGATCCGGGGACGCTCGTGGGCATCACCGCCGGGAGCAGCGTGACGACGACGGAGGTGACAGTGTGGAACCTCACCGCGAAGGGCGCGTCGGTCTCCAGCACCCGGACGGTCGCGCAGGTTGCCCCGGCGGGCGTCGCGCCTGCGCCCCTGCCCGCGCCGGAGTGAGCTCAGCCGCGATGGGCGTCACGGATGGGTGTCACGGATGGGCGTCACTCCGCCATCACCCGATCCAGAAAATCATCGTACATCGCCATATACGGCGATCCCGGCTGGATCGGCGGCGGGATATGGCCGCCGTCCGGCACCTCGACAAAAACGGCGCCGGGGAGAGCGGCGGCGAGGCGGCGCCCGTGGTCGACGGGGATCAGCCGGTCGAGGCTGCCGTGGAGGATCAGCGCGGGCGCGCGCAATTGTCCGATCCGGTCGATGGTGCGGAGCGGGTGGCGCAGCAGCAGCCTGACCGGGTGGAGCGGGGCGAAGCGCCGCCCCATGTCCGTGATCGAGGCGAAGGTCGACTCCAGCACCAGCCCGCCCGGCTGCACCGCCCCGAGCGCCGTCCCCATCGCGCCGCCGCCCATGCTGTAGCCGTGCAGGACGACGCGCCCCGCCGGTACGCCGAGCGGGCCGGTCGCGTGATCCCAGGCCGCCAGCACCGCCGCCCGCATCCCGGCCTCTGAGGGCGCGCCGGGGGTGCCGGGGTAGCCGGGGCAGGAGATCGCCAGCACGCCCCAGCCGCGCCGGTTCAGGTGCCGGTAGAGGCTGGTGCGGTTGCGGAGGTCCTCGGCGTTGCCGTGGTTGTAGATGACCAGCCCGGCGGGCGCGTCTCCGGACGGAGATCCAGGATCAGGCGGCAGGTACCACGTATAGATTTTTCCGATATATCCCGAATCCGGGCGCACCGGCAGCCACAATTC
Organism: Alphaproteobacteria bacterium; assembly: GCA_040376255.1. Taxonomy (GTDB): domain Bacteria; phylum Myxococcota_A; class UBA796; order UBA796; family SXON01; genus JBEIQZ01. The sequence continues at coordinate 1,053 of JBEIQZ010000485.1, read as the reverse complement.
CTGCGCCCCGGCCCCCGCAGCCGCCTCCGCCAGCACCGCCGCCGGCGCATCGGGCGCCGGGAACAGCACCGCCTCCTGTATCCGCCAGAGCAGCAGCCCGTAGACCAGATAGAGCGCCGCGACGCCGGCGATCAGCAGGCCGGTCATCCGGCGCATCGGCTCATGAGGGGGCCGCCTCTGCCGGCTCCGGCTCCCGCTTCTTGGTGGTGGCGAAGAAGGCGACGGCGATCCCGACGATGTAGAGGATGATGAGCGGGATGGCCATCAGCACCTGATCGAACCAGTCGGGCGGGGTGAGGATGGCGGCGACGACGGCGATGGCGACAACGCTGTAGCGGAAGCCCCGGATCATGTCGAGGTGATCGATGAGGCCGATCCGGGCCAGCACCCAGACGACGATTGGCAATTGGAAGGAGATGCCGAAGGCGGTGATGATGGTGGTGGCGAAGGTGAGGTACTTGTCGATGGAGAGGACGGCGGTGACGTTCTCGCCGGGGACGGAGAGCATGACCGGGAAGCCGAAGGGGAACACGACGAAGTAGGCGAACGCGCCGCCGAGCAGGAACAGCGACGTGGAGGCGGCGACGAGCGGGAACACCCAGCGCTTCTCGCTGTCGTAGAGGCCGGGCGAGACGAACTGCCAGATCTGCCAGAAGATGACCGGCGAGGCGGCGAACAGCCCGACCAGCCCGGCGACCTTCATCTGCACATAGAACCCCTCGGCGGCCTCGGTGATGGCGAGGCTGCCCTTCCCGGTCTGGGCGAGGGCGGCGTCCATCGGCGCGACCAGCAGATCAAAGATCGGCTGGCTGAAGGCGAAGCCGACGAAGAAGCAGACGGTGAGGGCGATCATGGCGCGCACCAGCCGGGTGCGCAATTCGCGCAGGTGCTCCAGCAGGGGCATCCGGTACGCTTCGACCGGATCGGCGGGATCAGCCATGGTGCCCTCCGGGGAGCGCGCCGTACGCATGGCTGGCGCCGGGGTCGCGCTCCGGATCATCGGGGAGGAGGCGCGGGGCGGCGTCCGCCGGGAGGCGCGGATCGGGCGGCAGG
>JBEIQZ010000689.1:0-2664 GCA_040376255.1 Alphaproteobacteria bacterium | reverse complement strand
CCTTTCCGCCTTTCCGCCTTTCCGCCTTTCCGCCTTTCGCCTTTCCTCCGTGCCCTCCGTGCCTCCGTGCCTCCCAGACCGCCTTTTGCCTTTCCGCCTTTCGTCGTGATCCCTACTTCCTGGCCGCCCCTCCCACCACCTCCGCCGCCCTCTGCTTCTCCGCAGTCGGCAGCAGCACCAGCACCGACGCCGAATAATAATCCCGATCCGCCGCCTCCTCCTTCCGATCCTTCCAGCACTGATCCTTGACCAGCGACGCGATCCCTGAGGAGGCCCGCTCCACAACGTCCTCCTGGCTCAGGCTGCTCTGGATCGTCCCGCCTGTGGCGCCGAGGCTCTCGACCTTGACGCTCCCGGTGGTGATCTGCTCTCCGAGCCAGTTGACGACCTGCTCGCGGGCGGTCTGCATGGCGACCTTGCGGGCAACAGCCTCGCTGTCGGTGCGGCCCGACTTGGCGACGAACCACTGTCCCTCAGAGGTGCGCGGGATCTGGGCCTCCCAGTCGGTGCTGCAGATGCTGCTGAGGTCGCCGCCGACGAGGCGGTCGGTGAGCTTGAAGGCGAAGTAGACCGGCTTGGTGAAGGTGGTGCCACGGTACCACGCCTGATCATTGGTGACTTCAAGCTCGGGGAAGATGTTGACATCGAGGCCGGGGATGCCGATGCCCGCCTTGATGCCCGCCTTCATCCCGCGCGCCTTCTCTGCGCCGATGTAGGTGGCGCCGGTGCCCATGAGGTACTCGCCGATGTAGCGCTTGGTGCACTGGTCGGGGGCGGCCTTGCAGCAGGCGTCGTAGGCTGCCGGGTCGGTGATCTTCGCGATCATCTTCTTGGTGAGCGTGTAGCGGACGCGCACGGTCTTGGAGTTGCTGACGCTGGCGCCGAGGGAGATGATCTTCTGGAGTCCGGCGGTGAGGCTGGCGGCGGTGTTGGCGTTGAAGAACTCGTCGTAGAAGACCTCGCCTGCGTCCTTCACATCGGGCTGGACGTACTGGCGGCAGACGCTCTCGGCGGCGGCGCTGTCGTCGGCCTCGGCGGCGCTGTCCGCGACGAAGCGCCCGAGGTAGTTGGAGGGGTCGGTGTCGTAGCTGCTCCGCAGGAAGACGTTGGGCGCCGCCGAGAAGGTGGCGGTGTTGCTGGTGGCGCCGGCCCAGGCGGCCAGGGAGAGGGTTCCGGCCATCAGCGTCAGGGCGAGGGGGCGCAGGTTCATCGGGACTCCTGGGAGTGTGAAGAGGCGGGCATGGTGCGCGCATACATCTATCTGGTTCTGATATTCACGGCTGGCTGAGACGCTTTGTTTTCTGGCGCAGCCGGTTGCGCGGGCGGGCAGAATCGCTAAACTGCCTGCACAGCGGAAGGAAAGATGCGGCGTTTCATTATAAGCATCGGGTTGTGTGCTGGGCTGGTGGGCGGCGCGGGGCTGGTGATGGCGGGGGAGGCGCCGGGGATCGACGCGCCGTTGAAGACGAACCTGTCTGCGCCGGGGGATGTGGCGATGGTGGTCGGGAATGAAAAATATGGGAAGATCGCCGGGGTTCCTTATGCGTATGCAGACGCGGCGGCGATGGAGAGCTTCCTCTTGTACACGCGGGGCGTCCCGATGGATCGGGTGCGGATGGTGAAGGACGCCTCGGCGGCGAAGATGCTGGCGACCGTCGAGGAGCTGGCGAAGCTGGGATCGGCGGGCGGGGTGTTCTGGATCTACTACGCGGGGCATGGGATGGCCGATCCGGTGACGCTGGATCGGGTGCTGCTGGGGTGGGACGCCGAGGGCGGGACGGCGGAGATGGTGAAGAACGGCGTGTCGGTGCGGAAGCTCCAGGCGGCGGCGGCGAAGTCAGGGATGAAGGTGGTGATGCTGGTGGACGCCTGCTACAACGGCAGCGTGCGCTCGGCGGGCGGGGAGAAGCTGACGGGCGAGCGCGTGGCGGTGCCGGAGAGCCTGCTGACGCAGAGCGGGCTGGAGTGGGCGGCGTCGGCGCCCAATGAGCTGGCGGCGCCGCTGCCGTCGGTGGGGCACGGGGCGTTCACCTGGCTGGCGCTCGGGGCGCTCCGGGGCTGGGCGGACGGGGAGAAATCTGGCAGCCGGGACGGCGTGGTGACGCTGGAGGAGGCCCAGATGTACGTCAAAAAACGGATGCAGGTCATGCAGCTCACCACGCAGACCCCCGTGGTGAGCAGCGCGAGCCGCGACGCAGCCGGGGCGCCGGTGGTCACGGCGGAGCAGTGGGCCAGCCCGCTCTCAGGGAAGGCCGGGGCGCGGCTGGAGATCGGCCCGTCAGATGAGGCGCTGCGCGGGTTGTGGACGGGGAGCAGCAACGCCGTGCAGAGCAGCAACGCCGGGACGGGGCAGGCCGCCGCCGTACTCACCAATACCGGCTCCGTGACCCCCTGGACCGCCGAGGACGACGCGATCCTCGCCAGCCAGGAGGCGAAGGTGCGGCGCGCGGCCCGCGAGAAGGCGGCGGCGGCGCAGGAGACAGAGGCGGCGCAGAAGGTGAGGGCGCGGCAATCAGCAGTGGCGTCGGAGTGGGCGCAACTGGAGGCCGTCATGGGGGCGCCCGAGCAGGCCGGGGCCGAGGAGAAGGCAGCTGTGGCGGCGAAGGTGGCGAAGTGGAAGGCGGACAGCGTGGACGTCTCCGGCCAGAAGGTGGCGTTGACCGG
>JBEIQZ010000880.1:0-1450 GCA_040376255.1 Alphaproteobacteria bacterium | reverse complement strand
GAGGACAGCCCTGCGATCCTTGAGCGCGCCGGGAAGCTGATCAAGCGGGCGATGAGCCTGGTGGAGTCGCCGCTCTGCACGGGGAAGCTGCGGGAAGAGGCGGAGCAGGCAGTCCGCGCGGCGATGACGGAGTACCGGTCGGCGCGGTCTGCGCTGATGATGGGCGAGGACAACGCCGCCGAGAACAAGGCAGCGGTGCGGCAGATCGCGGAGCAGGTGGCGATGGCGGCGGCGAAGGCGGGGCGGGCCTGTGCGGGCGGCAAGAACGCCAAGCCGTGCGGCCCGGCGGCTCCGGCCCCGGTGGCTCCGGTGGCTCCGGCAGCCCCGGTGGCTCCGGCAGCTCCGGCGGCTCCTGCGAAGCGCAGGCAGAGGTCTGCGGCGGCTCCGGCGCCGGAGGTCGATCCGGCGAAGGATGCGGCGCTCATGCAGGGCTTCCAGAGCGCGATGGCTGGGGCGATGGGCGACCTGATGAAGCAGATGGGCCTGCCGCTCAACGGGGGCGGGTCGGTGGACGCGCTGCCCGCGAAGGGTCGTGGCGGGAAGCGGGGTGCAGCGTGAGCGGCGGGCAGATGAAGCGGCGGCTGCCGCACCTGTCGTTCTTCCTGCCGATGCTGCTGGTGGCGGCGATGGTGGCGCCGCTGGGCGGGCCTTCCGGGGCGCAGCTCGCGGCAGCGGCGCTCTACGTCGGCTCGCTGCTGGTGGCGATGTGGATCGGCGCGCAGGCGGCGCGTCCTGCGGGCTGGGCGGGGCTGGTGCCGCCGCCGGAGGTGCGTCGGGGGCTGCTGCATCATGTGGTGCTGCCGCTGCTGCTGGTGGTGATCCCGGCGCTGCTGCTGCTGATGGGGGTGGCCTGGGCGGCGGACGGGTACGGCTACCCGGAGGGCTACCCGGTGACGGGGGCGGGCGCCGGGGCAGGCATGGCCAGCGGGGCGGGCATGGGCGCGACGGGCATGGGCGCGACGATGCAGGCCGGGAGCGTGCCGCTGCCGACGTGGGGCGACCCGCTGAGCTACCTGCTGACGCTCGGCCCCTACGGGGCGCTGCTGTACGGAGCGGTGCTGATGGGGCGCGCCATCGAGAAGATCAGCACGATGCAGATCACCGTGCAGGTGCGGCTCACCGACGAGGATCGGGCGGCGGTGCGGGAGATGGGCGCCGGTATCCGGAGCCTCGCGGAGCGGTCAGAGCGGTCGGAGCGGTCGGAGCGGTCGGAGCGCGGCGCCGGTTGAGCGCCGAGCGTTCGATATACGCCGGTTTTTTTGAGTGAACCACAGAGGGAGCGGAGGATTTCATGGCGGGCGACGGCGGTACGACAGCGGAGAGCATGGCCGGGCAGATGCTCGCACAGATCCAGAGCGTGATGATGACGCAGCCCCCGGCGGGCGTGGATGCGGCCTACGCGGCGGGCTTCTTCTCCCGCAACCGGGGCGCGCTCCTCACTCTCCTCCAG
>JBEIQZ010000132.1:0-11922 GCA_040376255.1 Alphaproteobacteria bacterium | reverse complement strand
GTGAGCGTCCACGCCCAGGTCAGCGGGTCGCCGTCCGGGTCGTAGGAGCTGCCCCCGTCCAGCAGCACGAAGCTGCGCGGCGACACTGTCTGATCCGGCCCGGCGTCAGCGACCGGGCGCTCGTTGCCGTCGTGGTTCTCCGAGTCGATGGGTTCGGCGGTGTCGTCCTGCTGATCCGGCGCGGAGTCGGCGCCGCCAGGCAGGCTGTCCTGCTTACCATTCGGTACATAAGAGATGCCGCTGCAAGCCATCAGGAAGGGGAGCATCCTTCTACTTTACTGCACCTTCCCCGCTCCCTGCAACCCTGCCTGCGCCTCTACCGGGATCTCTGTCGGGATCTCTGTCGCTGTTTCTCCTCTTAGCTGCCGCTGCACCGCAGGCGGGAGGCGGCTCATGCGCGGACCGCGATCGCGCGGCATCAGGATCGTCAGCCCGGCCACCGGCCAGTTCTTGTAGGAGCGCAGGTGGTCGATGTACCACTGCAGGCTGTCCTGCCGGACGACCTGCTTCCCCATGCGGCTCGCGTGGCGCATCAGCGGCGGCTGGCCCTCCTCGCGAACGAGGACGCCGACGTGCATGATCACGATGGGGTGCCACGCCCGCTCGGTGCGGGTGGTGAACACGATCGCGCCCTCAGGGATCTTCTCTATCGCCGCCGCCGCGTCGTCGAGGCTCAGGTAGGGGAGCGCCCAGGTGCCGGTCGGGAACGCCGCTACGGGGAGCCGGAACAGGCTCCGCTTCTTCCAGGTCTTCCAGTCCTCCTCGACGACCTTCCGCCGGATCCACCGCGCCGGGCCGAGCGTCCCCGTGATGTCCTCCAGGATGCCGTTCTGGATCGCGGCGGGGATCCACTGGCTCTCCATGAAGTGCCGCCGCCGCTCGTAGCTGATCTCCGCGCTGTCGCCGGTCGGCAGATCGTAGCGGAGCTGGTTGCGGATCATCGGCGCGCTGATCGGGTCGCCGCTGATCGCCAGCCCCATCGCCTCCTCGATCAGCGTCATGCAGTCGAAGGCGTCGTAGCGGGCGGGCGGATCGGGATCGACGCCGCGCCCCTCTCCGGCCAGGTTGTTGAGGTAGATCGCCCCCAGCATCCCCCGCGTCGCCGCGTCCATCCGCTCCCCGAGCGGCATCCCCGCCGCCGCCCGCACCGCCGCCAGCGTCGCCTGCGGGATCAGCCACCGCTCCGCCCCCACCGGCGGCGTCGGCAGCGGATCCTGCACCATCTTTTTTACTGCCCCCGCGCCCGCTCCCGCGTCCTCCCCCGGCAATTCCTCCGCCCGCGCCACCCCCAGCAGCAGCATCACCAGCCCCAGCATCCCCCCGAGCATCCCCGTCCCCCTACAGACCGAACTTCTGCTGATAGCCCGCGATGGTCTCCAGCGTCCGCTCCATATGATCCTCTTCGAGGCTCTCTGCGGCCATTGACAGCGCGCGCTCGATGAGGTCGGAGAGGCCCATGTTGTAGAGCTGGCGCTGTTCGGCGGGCGGGCGGCGGCGGATGTTGCGAAGCAGCGGATCGAGCGGGATCTGGCCGCTGTTGTTGACCTCCAGCCCCTTGAAGAGCTGGGCGTAGGGGGCGGGCGCGCCTTCGAGCAGCAACTGGATCTGCGCGTTCCCGGCGCCGGTCTGGGACTGGTTGAGCGAGGTGGCGACGGCGCCGAGGATGTCGTTGACGACCTCCAGCTTGTGCTCGATCTCGTAGTCCTCCAGCAACCTCCCGGTGAAGTTCAGCGAGACGGCGCCGCGAAGCGCGTCCTTTCCGGCGCTCTCTACGTCCCCGATCTCGATGGGATCCTGGAGCTTAGCCGGATCAAAGTCGACGGTGTTCTCTTTGCTGTCCCTGGCGAGCTTCTCGTCGAGCGCCACCTTGTCGAGCATCTGGCTGGAGCTGGTGTAGCCGCCGCCATCGCGGCTGTGATCGTAGTCGCCGAAGGCGGCCAGATCGTCCTCTTCGCTGGGAGACAGGGTGTTGCCCCGGTTGCCGAAGCTGCCGGGCGGAGGGGAGGCCGGCAGCGGCGCGGGCGAGGACAGGCCGGAGCGCGGCTTCTCCAGGGCGGCGTGGTTGACGATCCCGGCCATGAGCTCCGGTGCGGGCTCTTTGGCAGCCGGGCGTGCGGGCTCGCGTGCGGGCTCGCGTGCGGGCTCGCGTGCGGGCTCGCGTGCGGGCTCGCGGGCCGCGTCATTCTCGCGGAGGGGGCGGCTGGAGGAGGTGACGAGGACGCCGCGCTGGAGCAGGCTGATCAGCAGCAGCAGGGTGCGGCTGCGCTCAAACGGGCTGCGGCGGAGGGCCTCCTCCAGGGTGATGGGATCGCGGAGGGTGTCGAGCAGCTCGATCTCTTCGCCCTCGGTCGCCTGCGAGCGGCCCCGGCGGAGCTGGTGATCGGTGTTGAGGTGCGAGTGCTCGATGTGCTCGCGGATCCGCCTCATCTCCTGGATGAGGTGCGTGGAGTTGTGGCCGACCTGGATGTTGTCGACGAAGATGCTCTCCTGAGCCTCAAAAACGACGCGATCAACGAGGTTGACGAACTCAAAGAGGTTCTCGCGGAACCGGTCGAGGAAGACGATGGTGAGGAGATCCTCATGGACATGCCCGGAGAGCAGGTCGGTCAGGCTCTCCTGCTCCAGCAGGCGCCGGTGGATGTCGGCGATCTGGGGAGAGGTCAGCACGCGGCGGTTGTGCAGCAACTCCAGGATGCGGCGCGCGTCATGGGCAGCGTGCGCGGCGATGATCTCGCCGTTCATCAGGTAGATACAGTAGTCCGCGCTGTTACGGGTACCGCCCAGACAACCTGTCGCACCCTCAGAGAGCAGCCGCAGGAGCTGTTCGCGTGCGGATGATGTCGTATCGCCCCGTTGTGGCAACCGCTCCCTCGTTGTCGTGCAGGTTCTCTTCGGCTCTCTGAATCGGCTACCAGATGATCCTATCGGATCAGCGGGGTGCTGGTCAATCACAAAGATGAGAGGAACCTGCCCGGAGCTATCGGGAGGCAGCCATCAGAGCAGGTTCATCCGACAGAACCAGAAGGAGCCGATCCCGCGCGCGGGAGAGCCTGCTCATGACCGTCCCCAGCTTGATCTGGAGCGTCGTCGCAATTTCGGCGTACGATTTGTCCTCATAATAGCGGAGGATGAGGATCTCCCGATGCTCCGGGGAGAGCTGATCCAGCGCGCCGAGCATGTCCTCCTGGCGCTCCGCCCCGAAGAGCGCGTCGATCGGGTCGTCCGCCATGCGCTGGGAGATCCGCTCCGGCACCGCGTAGCAGTTGAGGAGGCCCTGGCGACGGCGGCGGTCGCGGGAGAGGTTGAAGCACAGGTTCCGGCACACCCGGAACAGCCACGCCTGGATGCGGAAGTCGTTGTCGAACATGCGCGGCTCGCGCATCGCCTTGATCAGCACCTCCTGCACCACGTCCGCCGCCTCCGCCTCGTCGCGCAGGATGCGGTCGGCCTGCCGGAGCAGCCGCTCCCCGAAGCGGCGGCAGATCAGCCCGTGGGCGGCCTGCCGGTTGGTCGATGCCAGCTTCTTGATCAGCTCCTCCGGGCCGATGAGCTGAGACTGGGCGTCAGCGCGGTCAGCGACGGCCCAGGCGACCACGGAATTCTCGACTATGGAATTCCCAACAATGGCGCGATCAACGGACGGGATGGGGCAGGGATGCATCTCGGAACCTCCACGGCGCGGCAGCGCTTAGCCGTGGTACGCGGTTCTCCCCGCTCTCCCTGCCCGCATGACAGAGCGTGACGGCTCGTTATTCCCCGTCACCGTTTCCTGACGTTCTGCTGACAGGTCCGCTGACAGCCCCGCTCCCAGCCCCGCGCATGGGGATCCTGACCCCGCGCTCCTCCGCGACCTGCACCGCGCGCGGATAACCGGCGTCGACGTGCCGGATCACGCCCATCGCCGGGTCTGAGCGCAGCACCCGACCGAGCCGCCGGGCCGCCGCCTCCGTCCCGTCCGCCACGATCACCTGCCCCGCATGCAGCGAGTAGCCCATGCCCACGCCGCCGCCATGATGGAAGCTCACCCAGGAGGCCCCGTTCACCGCGTTGATAAGCGCGTTCAGGATCGGCCAGTCGGAGACCGCGTCCGTCCCGTCCAGCATCCCCTCCGTCTCCCGGTTCGGGCTCGCCACCGATCCGCAGTCGAGGTGATCCCGCCCGATCACGATCGGCGCCTTGAGCCGCCCGTCCGCCACCATCTCGTTGAACTTCAGCCCCGCGAGGTGCCGCTCCCCGTAGCCCAGCCAGCAGATGCGCGCCGGGAGGCCCTGGAACTGGATGCGCTCCTGCGCCATCGTGATCCAGCGCCGCAGCCCCTCGTCCGCCGGGAACAATTCCAGGATCGCCGCGTCGGTCGCCGCGATGTCCGCCGGGTCGCCTGAGAGCGCCACCCACCGGAACGGCCCCTTGCCCTCGCAGAACAGCGGCCGGATGTACTGCGGCACGAAGCCGGGGATGTCAAAGGCGTCCGGCTCCCCGCCGATCACCGCCCCGGCCCGCAGGTTGTTCCCGTAGTCGAACGCATGCACCCCCGACGCCTTCATCTCCAGCATCGCCCGCACCTGCGCCGCCATCGTCGCCTGCGCCCGCGCCGTGTAGCCCGCCGGATCGGCCGCCCGCAGCAGCGCGCCCTCCGCCAGCGTCATCCCCGCAGGCAGGTAGGCCAGCGGATCGTGCGCCGAGGTCTGATCCGTCACCAGATCCGGCAGGCACCCCGGCGCCCCCGCCCGCGCCCGCCGCACCAATTCCGCGTACACCTCCGCCGCGTTCCCCACCAGCCCCACCGAGCGCGCCTCGCCCGCCGCCGTCCACGCCCGGATCTTCGCCAGCGCCGCGTCCAGATCCGGCGCCACCTCGTCCAGATAGCGCGTGTCCAGCCGCTTCTGCACCCGCGCCGGATCCACGTCCACCCCCAGGAAGCACAGCCCGGCGAACACCGCCGCCAGCGGCTGCGCCCCGCCCATCCCCCCCAGCCCGCCCGAGAGCGCCCACCGCCCCCGCGCCACGCCGCCGAAGTGCTGCCGCACCGCCTCCGCGAACGTCTCGTATGTCCCCTGGACGATCCCCTGCGTGCCGATGTAGATCCACGAGCCCGCCGTCATCTGCCCGTACATCATCAGCCCGCGCCGCTCCAGATCGCGGAAGTGCTCCCAGGTCGCCCAGTTGCCGACGAGGTTGGAATTCGCGATCAGCACGCGCGGCGCGTCCGCGTGGCTCTGCATGATCCCCACCGGCTTCCCGGACTGCACCAGCAGCGTCTCCTCCTCCCCCAGCTCCTGCAGCGCCCGCACGATCGCGTCAAACGACGCCCAGTCCCGCGCCGCCTTCCCCGTCCCGCCGTACACCACAAGATCCTCCGGACGCTCCGCCACCTCCGGATCGAGGTTGTTGTACAGCATCCGCAGCGCCGCCTCCTGCACCCATCCCCGGCAGGAGAGCACGTTGCCGCGCGCAGCGCGGAGGGCAGGACGCTTCGACTGATCTGATGAGGGGGCTGATCCTGGCATTTCATCTCCGGGGACGTGGTCTGTGGCCGCCCGGATAACCTGTATCAGCCCACACTGTCTGCCGGAGGCAGGCAGCCGCTATGTCTCCTCGTCCTCGCTCTGCACCTCAGCGCGGCGCCGACGATGAACCTGCATCTTCACCTGCGACCAGTCCCACAGGCGGTTGCTGTCGCCCTCGTCGCCGCAGTTCTCCTCGCGCTCAATGTACTTCTGGTACTCTGCGTACAGCTCAGCAGAGATAGAGCCGTCGTTCAGATAGCGTTCGATGGTCCGGACGTCGAACCGGGCGAGATTCTGGATCTGAAACATCAGAGGGTCTCCGGGGTGAGGTCGTCAGGGGAGGGGGGCAGATCGTCCATCGCCGAGAGCTTCCGGGCGCCGATGCGCTGATCGCGCACGTTCTCGTTCTCGTCAAAACGCGTCAGCTCGCTCGGGACGCCGTAGCGGGCGATCTCCCGAAGCGCCTTCACGATCTCCTTGTTGGCGCGATCATCGTCCAGCCGCGCGGTGGCCCCCTTCATCAGCTGCTTGGTGCGCTCCACCACCGACAAAACCAGGGTGAAGCGGTTGGGAACCTTTTCGAGACAGTCTTCGACAGTGATCCGTGCCATGTCTCCCTCAGAAATAGAGGCGGCCGTCTATCCTGATGGACTCCCGATGTCGAGCTTTTTGCGGGGGATCGCCCCCGCGTCGGCAGGGCGCGGGGCTGCTCAGCCTGCGACTCAGCCTTCGACGGGGAGGCGGACGGGGACGACGCCGAGGCGGCGGAGGCGCTCACCGATCCGGGGGGAGCCGCTCCTGCAGTACTGCTCATAGAGCCGCAAAATATCATCGTCGGTGCAGGGCTGGGCCTCCTCCCGCACCTCCATCAGCACCTCTGCGGCGGCAGGGAAGCAGGCGCCGAGCTCCTCGAAGATCCGTCCCATCCCCGGCCCCTGGAACAGACGGCCGAGCCGCGCGTAGGCGCCCGCGCCCATCTCGGTGTAGTAGGAGCGGGAGAGGCGCCGCTGCTCGATATGTTCGTGGAAGAAGCCGGTGATCACGAGCGCGTGATCGCCCATCCGGCGCCAGAGGTTGACCGCCCGTGCGCTGGGAGAGGCCATCGCCTGCGCCTGCATCTCCACCAGGGTATCAGGGCCGGGGTCCTCGTCGCGGTGGCTCTGATCGACGAGCAGGGAAGTCAGGTAGCAGCCGGTCTCCTGGCTGATCGGGGCGCGCTGGTGACGCATGGCGTCCTCCACGCGCTCCTGGAAGAAGGTCCGGAGATCGGCCCCGGTGAACAGCACTGCAGTGTCGGATGGTTCGCGCATCTCTCCTCCTCTCTCAGATCCAGTTGTCTCTTGACGCTCAGAGAGCCGTGCCTACTCATTCCCCGCCTTGGCGACCGGTCCTTTGCACAGATGCACAGGACTGACGCCACATCACCCCTGTCGATGGAGTACCAACAATGACGGTTCGCCCCCTGTTTGATCGAATTCTGGTCAAGCGCCTTGATGAGCCCAGCAAGACCCGTGGGGGGATCTTCATCCCCGAAGCCGCCAAGGAGAAGCCCCTGGAAGGTGTCGTGCTGGCGGTAGGCGAGGGCAAGCTCAAGAGCGATGGCACCCTGGCCCCGCTGACGGTCAAGGTCGACGATCGCATCGTGTTCGGCAAGTACAGCGGCACGGAGATCAAGATCAACGGCGAAGACCGCTTGATCCTCCGCGAGGAAGACATCCTGGGAATCGTGGACTGACCTGATCATCCGCCGCTCCCTGTACCCGAACCATTACGCTACCCGGTACACGCTACCGGTATGATACCCGGAGAACCACTATGGCCGCAAAGCAGATCCTCTTTGATGTCAACGCCCGCAACAAGATCCTCGCCGGCGTCGACACCCTCGCGAACGCCGTCAAGGTCACCCTCGGCCCCAAGGGCCGCAACGTCGTGATCGAGAAGTCCTGGGGCTCCCCCGTCGTCACCAAGGACGGTGTCACGGTCGCCAAGGAAGTCGAGCTCGAAGACAAGTTTGAGAACATGGGCGCCCAGATGGTCAAGGAGGTCGCCTCCAAGACCTCTGACGTCGCGGGCGACGGCACCACCACCGCCACCGTGCTGGCCCAGGCGATCTTCCGCCAGGGCGTCAAGCTCGTGGCCGCCGGTCATAACCCGATGGACCTGAAGCGCGGCATCGACAAGGCCGTGGCGGTCATCGTCGATGACCTGCGCGTCCAGTCCCGCCCGGTCGCCGACGACAAGGAGATCGCGCAGGTCGGCACCATCTCTGCCAACGGCGACGTCTCCATCGGCAGCATCATCGCCGAGGCGATGCACAAGGTCGGCAAGGACGGCGTCATCACCGTCGAGGAGAACAAGGGCCTGGAGACCGCGCTCAAGACGGTCGACGGCATGCAGTTCGATCGCGGCTACGTCAGCGCCTACTTCGTGACTGACACCGAGCGCATGGAGACGGTGTTTGAGGACGCCTACATCCTCATCCACGAGAAGAAGATCTCCTCGCTGCGCGACCTGATCAAGCTCCTTGAGAAGGTTCACGGCACCGGCAAGCCGCTGGTGCTCCTCGCGGAAGACGTCGACGGCGAAGCTCTCTCCGGCCTCGTCCTCAACAAGCTGCGCGGCACGCTCCAGGTCGCGGCCATCAAGGCCCCCGGCTTCGGTGATCGCCGCAAGGCAATGCTGGAAGACATCGCTGTCCTCACCGGCGGCCGCCTGATCGCAGAAGAGCTCGGCATCAAGCTCGACACCATCGACCTGAGCGATCTCGGTGTGGCCCGCCGCATCGTCATCACCAAGGACAACACCACGATCATCGACGGGAACGGCTCCGAGGACGCGATCAAGGCCCGCATCGGCCAGATCAAGGCCCAGATCGAGGAGACCACCTCCGACTACGACAAGGAGAAGCTCCAGGAGCGGCTCGCCAAGCTGTCCGGCGGTGTCGCCATCATCCGGGTCGGCGCTGCTACCGAGATCGAGATGAAGGAGAAGAAGGCCCGCGTCGAGGACGCCCTCCACGCCACCCGCGCCGCCGTCGAGGCCGGCGTCCTGCCCGGCGGCGGTGTCGCCTACCTCCGCGCTCAGCGCCTCCTCGCCGGGATCTCGGCCTCCGGTGATCAGCGCTTCGGCATCGAGATCATCCGCCGCGCCGTCGAGGAGCCGCTCCGCCAGATCGTCTCCAACGCCGGGGGAGAGCCCTCCATCGTCCTGGAGAAGGTCCGCAACGGCACCGGCGGCTTCGGCTACAACGCCGCCACCGGCACCTACGAGGATCTCTACGCCTCCGGCGTCATCGACCCCACCAAGGTCACCCGCGCCGCCCTGGAGAACGCCGCCTCGGTCGCCGGCCTCCTCCTCACCACTGAGGCGATGATCGCCGAGTACGTCAGCGACGACAAGGACGATCATCATCAGCATTGATATCGGCTGCGGCGCTCACCCTGGCACGGATCGCTAAGGCGCTCCGTGCCAGAGTGGGCGCCGCAACCGCTATCAATGCTTCATTGTCTTTTTGATCAGAGCGCCCTCCGGTTTGTTCAACGCGCTGGACGGGCGTCCCTCAGGAATCAAAAAGACCAAATCCCCAGAACTACGACAGGGCGCCAATCACACCGATCGGCGCCCTGTCTGTCTGTCCCTGTCGATCTTCGCCGCGCCCCTCAGATCTTCTTGCTTGAGAACATCCCCCCCCGTATCTCCCGGATCAAGGGCGGCACACAGATCCACGCGATAATCACATTCGCCAGCAGGAACAAACCGATCTCTCCCGCTCCGATCACGAGGGGCGCCGCAGGCATCGTATACATCATCCCTCCAGAATACTGTTGTGCTCCCCGAGCATCGGCGCCCTCCCTGTAACCGGTCCGGTCGGCGGGTGAGGCAGCCCGCGATCAAAGAGGGCGCGCGCCGCGACCTGTGGGTGGCCGGCGACCTCCTCCAGATCGAGCACGGGGACGACGCAGGCATTACCGAGGCGCTCCACCCATGCGTCGCGGGGTTCTGAGGCGAAGAATGCGGTGAGGTTCTCGCGGGCAGGCGGGCCGGCGGCCTCGGTGAGCGGGGCGAGGAAGCGGGGTTCGAGGGCGGCGAGGCTGATCCAGCGGCCGTCGGCGCAGCGGTAGAGGTCATAGCAGGGCGTTTCGCCGGTGAGCAGGGTGTCGGGGGGCGCCCCGGCGGCGAGGTTGGCGAAGCGGGCCTGCTGGAGCGAGAGGAGGCCGTCGAGCATGGCGATGTCGAGCCACGCGCCTGCGCCGGTCTGTGTGCGCTGGAGGAGGGCGCCGGTGATGCGGAGGGCAGCCTGGAGACCGCCGGCGGCGAGGTCGGCCCACTGGAGGCGGGGGACGCGCCGGTCATCGAGGAGTCCGGCGAGGGCCATGAAGCCGAGATCGTGGCCGGGGAGGTCTCTCCAGGGGCCGGTCTGTCCCCACCCGGTGAGGCTGGCGATGACGAGGGAGGGGAAGCGCCTTTGCAGCTCTACAGGGTCGAGGCCGAGGCGGGCCATGACACCGGGGCGAAAGCTCTCGACGAGCACGTCGGCGCTGCCGAGGAGGCGGAGGAGCCGCTGGCGATCCTGGCCGGTCTTCAGGTCGAGGGTGACGCTCTTCTTTCCCCGGTTCAGCGCGTTGAACCAGACCCCGGCCCCGTCCTGGATCGGGGGGAAGCTCCTGAGATAGTCGCCCCCGCCGGGCTCCTCGATCTTGATGATCTCCATACCCAGACCGGCGAGGCAGAGGGTGGCGTAGGGGCCGGGGAGGAGGCGGCTCATGTCGATGACGCGGTACATGGGGCCTATATATCCGGGCCGCGCAGCAGGTAGACGGAGCCGGAGCTGGTGCCGCCGCTGTCCTCGTAGGGGGCGGTGATGAGGAGGTCGTCCTGGCCGTCGCCGTCGGCGTCGCCGGCACTGACGGAGGTGCCGGAGCGGTCTCCGTTGTACTCGCCGAGGAAGCGGCTGCTGGCGTCGGTGTGGGTGAGGGTGCCGCTCAGGCTGGCGATGTCGTCGTAGACGTAGACGGCGCCGGCGTCGGTGGCGTGGCTGTCGTCGCTGAACACCCCGACGGCGAGATCGGTGGTGCCGTCATTGTCGAAGGAGCCGGAGGCGACGCTGCCCCAGGCGAGGGCGCTGCCGGGGGAGAGGGTGAAGGCGGCGTATGTGGCGAGGGTGCCCTGGCAGGTGATGCAGCCATCGACGCGCCAGATCGCGCCGCGCCCGGCGTTGTAGTTGGGGCCGTTGATGATCAGGTCGTCGGTGCCGTCGTTGTTGATGTCGCCGGGCATGTCGATGCGGGTGCCGGCCTGGGAGTTCGCGCTGCCGTAGAGCCAGCCGTCGGCCTGGGTGGTGGTGCGGGCGCCGGAGATCGGCCCCTCGAAGATCCAGACGGCGCCGAGGCTGTTGTGGAGCGGGGCGCCGACGACGAGGTCATCGAAGCCGTCGCCGTTGAGATCGCCGCTGCCGCAGGCGGTGCCGAGGCGGGTGCCGCCGAGGGTGGAGGTCAGGACGAGGTCGCTGCTGCTGGCGGCGACAGTGCCGGAGGCGATCGGGCTGTTCTGGCTGTAGAGGACGCCCTGCCGGTTGCTGACTGAGGGGGCGCCGGTGATGAGATCGGGCTCTCCGTCGCCGCTCAGATCGCCGTAGGCGACCGAGGTGCCGAGGACGTTGTAGATGGAGCCGGTGATGATCGTCGAAGACACGGCGGTGAGGTCGCCGCTGGTGAGCGGGCCGTAGATGACGTGGGTGGCGCCGTTGTTGGTGGAGGCGTTGGTGAGGCTGCCGGTGTTGCCGACGATGAGGTCGTCGATGCCGTCCATGTTGAGATCGGCCCCGCCCCGGATCACGACCGATATCTGCTCGGCGGGCTCTCCGAGCAGGGTGACGGCGGCGGCGGAGGTGAAGCGGCGCCCGTCTGCCGGGTCGTTGAACAGGTAGAGCGCGCCCGCGTTGGTGCCGCCGGTGTCTGCGGCGCGGGCGGCGATCCAGACGTCGGTGCTGCCGTCGCCGTCGGCGTCGCCGCCGATGGCGGAGGTGTCGCCGATGAGGTCTCCGGCGGCGCTCCCGATGATCTGGACGTTGCGCTCCCCGATCCCGATGTCGCCCGTCCAGTCGCACTCTGAGGAGATCCCGTCGCAGTCGTTGTCGATGCCGTCGTTGCAGGCCTCGACCTCGCCGGGGTTCACGTCGGCGGCCAGATCGTCGCAGTCGGTGTCATCGGTGAGGTAGCCTGCGGGAGCGGTGCATCGCTGCTGGAGGCTGCCGGCGTCGCCCCAGCCGTCGGCGTCGGCGTCGGCGTACCATGCGGTGGCCGTTGTGCGGTTCAGGCTCCCGTCCGCGTCGTCGATCTGGCCGTCGCAGTCGTCGTCGTAGCCGTTGCACTGCTCGTCGCCGCCAGGGAGCACCAGCGGATCGGTGTCGTCGCAG
>JBEIQZ010000117.1:0-12627 GCA_040376255.1 Alphaproteobacteria bacterium | reverse complement strand
GGGGGGGGGGGGGGGGGGGGGGGGGGGGGGGCCACATTTATTTTGGGGGGGTGTGTTGAGGCCCCTGGGTCCCGTTCGGCGCCGCCCCCTCGGCCCCTCGGCCCCAACACAACCACCTGGCCGGGGATGGCCTCTTGTGTCTACCGGTCTGACAGATCCTCACGCCAGCCCCGGACGTGCCACCCGGGGTCCCCCCGCGTCAACAGCCCCGGCGCACGGCGTTGCCTGCATCCACGACCATTTACAGCGGGAGAACACCACAGCCTCCACGACCATTTTCAGTCGGAAGACGCTTCCTTAAGAAAAGCCCGCGTCGTCTCATGCTGCGGATCATTGAAGATGCGCGACGGCGGCCCGTGCTCCACGTCATAGCCGTCAGCGAAGACATGGACGTGGGTGGCCACGTTGCGCGCGAAGGTCATGGAGTGGGTGACGACGACCATGGTCTGCCCCTGCTTCGCCAGGTCGCTGATGACGCCGAGGACCTCGTTGGCCATGACGGGGTCGAGGGCGGAGGTGGGCTCATCGAAGAGGATGGCCTGGGGGCGCATGAGGAGGGTGCGGGCGATGGCGACGCGCTGCTGCTGGCCGCCGGAGAGATCGCGGGGCATGGCGTCGATCTTCTTGGAGAGGCCGACGCGGGCGAGGGTCTCGCGGGCGCGGGCGACGGCCTGATCGCGGGGCTCGCCCAGCACGCGGAGCGGCGCCTCGATGCAGTTCTCCAGCACGCTGAGGTGCGGGAAGAGGTTGAACTGCTGGAACACGAAGCCGACGGTCTTGCGGATGGCGACGAGGCGGCTGGTGGAGCGGCTGGAGGGTTCGGGCGTGAGGGTGTAGGAGCCGACCTGCACCTCGCCGCCCTGGAAGGGCTCCAGGCCGTTGATGCAGCGCAGGAAGGTGGACTTCCCGCCGCCGGAGGGGCCGATGACGGCGGCGACCTCGCCCGCCTTGACCTCCAGGGAGATCCCCTTGATGACGTCGAGGGTGCCGTGGCGCTTGAAGAGGTTTTTGACGGTGATCATGCGGCCTCCCGGGCCAGCCTCTTCTCGAGGCGGCTGGCGATCAGGGACATGGGGTAGCTCATCAGCAGGTAGAGCAGGCCGGTGAGCAGGGTGAGCTCGACGAGGGACTGCACGTTGTTGCGCGAGAGGATGGAGAACCGCTTGGTCAGCTCGACGATGGTGACGACGGAGCAGACGGAGGTGTCCTTGAACATGGCGATGAAGTCGTTGACGACGGGCGGGATGACGATGCGGACGGCCTGGGGGACGATGATCCGCTGGATGGCCTGGCCGCGCGTCATGCCGAGCGACTGGGCCGCCTCCATCTGGCCGATGGGGATAGCCTGGAGACCGGCCCGGTAGATCTCGGACTCGTAGGCGGAGTAGTTGACGGAGAGGCCGATGATGGCAGTGGCGAAGGCGGGGATGTTGATCCCGACCTCCGGCAGGAAGTAGAAGATGAAGTAGAGCTGGAGCATGAGCGGCGTGCCGCGCAGCAGCTCGACATAGGTGGCCAGCGGGACGCGCACCCACAGCGGCCCGTAGAGCCGACCGATGGCGATCAGCAGCCCGAAGGTGACCGCGAGGGGGAAGGAGATGAACGAGAGCAGCAGCGTCATCCCGGCGGAGGCGGTGAGCAGCTCAGCGAACTCGCGCACCTTCTCGCCCTTGCCCTTCTCCTCGCTCTCAGCGACCTCGGCGGCGGTGACGGTGTCGCCGGGCTGCGTCTGGGTCTCGGTGGCGACGGCGCTGAGGTAGCCGTAGAACTTCCCGTTCTCGATGATCGCCTTCAGCTCCTCCTGCTCCTTGTTCCACATCCCGTACTTTTCGTAGATCTTCTGGAGATCGCCGTTGCGGAACAGGACGATGATCGCCTCGTTGATCCGGGCGATCAGCTCACGGTCACCCTGGCGGGCGTAGATGACATAGTAGCCGGGGGCGACGGCCTCGCCGAGGAAGGTCAGCCCGGGGAACTCCTTGATGTAGTAGCTGGCGATGGGGGTGTCCTGCAGCGTGGCGTCGAGCTTGCCGGTCTCGACCTCGCGCATGGAGTCGGTGACGCCGTCATAGGAGGCGAGCTCGATCTGGCCGCCCTGGTTGTCCTTGAAGTCGGTCATGTACTCTTCGGCAGCCGAGCCGCTGAGGACGCCGATGTGCCACTTGTCGCCGTCGGCCTTCAGCTTCTTCATGTCCTCCCAGGACTTGACCTCGCCGTTTTTGGCGACCATGAGCTGCAGCGCGTAGACATAGTACGGGATGCTGGTCTCCATCGCGGCGACCCGCTCCGGCATCCACTCGTAGCCGTTCATGATGAAGTCGACCTTGTTGGCCTGCAGCATGCTCGGCAGAGCGTCCCACTGGGACTGCTGGAAGTCGACCTTGATCCCCATGTAGGCCGACATCTTCTCGGCCATATCGACCTCAAAGCCGATCAGGACCTCCTGGTTCTCCTCGCCCGGGTAGATGTAGGGCGCGCCGCCCTCCTGATCGGCGCCCCAGCGCAGGCTGTTGGCCGCCTTAGCCTTCCCCAGCGTGCCTCCGTCCGCCGGAGGGGGCTGCTGCGCCCGGGCCGGGGCGATGAGCGCCGCCAGCAGGAAGATCGCCGCCAACAGGGAGCAGAGCGCCCGGCTGACGCCGTCCAGCCACCCGCTCATCTGCCCTTCACAGGGCGAAGAGGGGCGATCATCTACACAGAGCTTCATCCGGGGTTTCTCCTTAAGGTGACAGTTCAGTAATCGAGGCCGAGGGCGAGGCCGACGTTGAACGGGAGCGGAGTCCCGACAGCAGTCGCCAGCTCCTTGTCGAGCCAGTACGCCATCTCAGCGTGCGGGCGCAGGTAGAAGGCGCCGAAGGTGATGGTGGAGCCGAGGGACACGCCGACTGTGTTCACCCCGGCCCTGCTGACGCCGGTGTAGTAGCCGTTGTAGCCGCCGGAGGCGAAGGAGAGATCGACCTTGCCCTCCAGGCTGACGCTGTCCGAGATCGGCGGGGCGATGGTGCCGCCCACGCTGCCGTACCAGGCGCCCGGCGCGACGACAAAATCGAGGGTCTGGTTGGTGTAGACCGAGAACATCCCGGCGGGGACGGTGACGCCCACCGCGATCTCGCCGCTGGAGCCCTCAGCGTTCGGGTACAGGTAGCCGGTGAGCGCGGGGGCGATCTCGACCGACCCGGCGTAGAACGTCCACGACAGCACAGGATCGAGCTCCAGCAGCGCCGCGTCATCGCCCGGCAGGGGCAGGCTCGACCACAGGAGGAATTCCCCGTCCATGAACCAGAGCCAGGCAGAGGGCTGGATCGCGGCCTTGTCCGACAGCAGGAGGCCGCGCCACAGGTAACGGTAGTTGGTGTCCACCTCGCCGCCCCCGCCCCATACGGGCTCAGCGTCCTGCGCGTGCGCCGCACCGGCTCCGAGATACAGAACCCACAACCCTCCAAGGATCATCGTCTCCCTCCAACGGGTGCGAGAGTACCAGTCGCTCCAGACGATTGCAAGCGGACATCGTACCAGCAGGGGGGGACAAGCGGAGAGCCGGATGTCAAGATGCTGTTATGAGGCGGCAGCCGTCTGTATCCTGGTATAAAGAAGCGCCCGGAGGAACCATGGCCGACCCTGTGACAGACATCGTGTACGTTCCGGAGATCATGGAGAAGGTCCGCCAGTGCTTCGCGGACGCGCTCGGACAGGATCTGGAGGATGTCCAGCCCGGATCCAAGGTGATCGGTGATCTGGGCGCGGAGAGCCTGGACTTTCTCGACATCGCCTTCAAGCTGGAGCGCGCCTTCGACATCCGCATCCCGCGCGGCGGGATCGAGGCGGCCTCCAAGGAGGGGATGGCCGAGGGGCAGAGCTACGAGGTGAACGGGGTGCTGACGCGCGCCGCGCTGGATCGGCTCGCGGCGCACATGCCGGAGGTCCCGCCTGAGGAGTTCCGGGACGGGCTGAAGGTCTCTGAGGTGGCCTCGCTGTTCCGGGTCGCGACGTTCTACAACATCGCGGTCAAGCTGATGGAAGACAAGAAGGCGGAAGCGGCAAAGACCCGCGCGTGATCCCGCGCTTCGTCTTCATCGTCCACCCGCTCTCCCCGGTCGCCCGGCGGCTGATCGGCCTCCGCACCGCCAACTTCGGGCTGTTCTCCGGGCAGCAGAACGAGGGCGGCCCCGACGCGGTGGACGAGGTGGCCCGCGTGCGGCTCCGGCTGCCGGCAGATGGGAGCGGACAGGGCAGCAGGAGCGGGAGCGTGATCGGGGGGGTCATCGAGGGGGTCATCGCGGCGGTGCCGCTGCTGCCGGAGCAGATCCTCGCCGATCAGCAGTCCGCCCTCAGACAGATGGAGCGGGCGGCGCAGATCGCGGCGCCGATCTCTTTTGTGGGGCTGGGCGGGGCGCTCTCGGTAGTGGCGGGGCGCGGGACGGCGCTGCAGGAGTCCTGCGGGCTGCCGGTCACGACCGGGAACGCGGCGACGGCCTGGGCGGCGGTGACGCTCTGCAGGCGCGTCCTGCGGGAGCCGGGGTCTTCGCCGGGGCGGCAGCGGGTGGCGGTGCTGGGGACGAAGGGGACGGTGGGGAAGGCGGTGGCGGAATTGCTCAGGGCGGACGGCTTTGAGGTGGGCGCCGACCCGGAGGATCTGCGGGGCTGGCCGGTGGTGGCGGGCTGTCACACCACCGGGATCGGCCTCGATCCGGATCGGCTGGCCCCGGACGCGACGCTGATCGATGTGGCGCTGCCGCGCACGCTGGCCCGGCGCCCGCCCCCGACGATGCGCGTGCTCAAGGGAGAGTCCCTGATCCTGCCGCCCGGCTGGGAGCGCGATCTGTGGGGGTGGGCGCTGCACATCCTCGCGGGCTACGGCACCCGGAGCGTCTACGCCTGCCTGATCGAGCCGATGGTGGCGATCGCCGCCGGGCGGGAGACGGCCTGGCAGCAGGGGAAGCGGCTCAGCGCGGAGACCGTGCAGCAATTCGGCGCGGCGGCGGAGGCGCTCGGCTTCGCCCCGGAGATCCGGCGGCTGCCCGGCTGACGCGCAACACAGACATTTCTGCAATTTCAGACCGTCGAGCTGCTCGACACACAGACATCCCTGAGTTCTCAGGCCGTCGAGCTGCTCGACACACAGACATCCCTGCAATCTCAGGCCGTCGAGCTGCTCGGCACACAGACTTCCCTGAGCTCTCAGGCCGTCGAGCTGCTCGACACACAGACATCCCTGCAATCTCAGACCGTCGAGCTGCTCGGCACACAGACTTCCCTGAGTTCTCAGGCTGCCGGGCGACTGACCGGTTAATCGGCGCCGATGTCTGTCCAGCTCATCACCGCAACAGATCCCGCCCACGCGAACATCGCGCGCATCCGCCTCGACGACGGGCGCGCCAACAGCTTCAACCCGGAGAGCCTCGCGGCCCTGGAGGTCGCGCTGATCGAGGCCGCGCGGGCCGACGCGGTCGTGATCGAGGGCCGCGCTGGCTTCTTCTCGGGCGGGCTGGATCTGAAGCGGCTGCCGGGGATGAGCCGCGCAGAATTGAGCGCGGTCATCGAACAGTTCACGCGCACGATGATGCTCGCCTGGACGCTGCCCCGCCCCGGCGTCGCTTCGATCACCGGCCACGCGCTCGGCGGCGGCGCGATCCTCGCCCTCGCCGCCGATCTGCGGTACGCGGCTGACGGCAGCTTCCGCTTCTCCCTGCTCGAAGTGCCGATGGGCATCCCGCTCCCCGGCTTCGCCATCGGGTTCGCCCGGCAGGCGGTCAGCGGCGCCGCCTTCACCGAATTGGCGCTGCACGGGCGCGACTTCACCCCGGCTGAGGCGCACCGCGCCGGGATCAGCCAGCAGCTCTGCGCCCCGGAGGCGCTGGAGGCGGCGGTGATGGCGAAGGCGGCGGCCCTCGCGCGGCTCCCCTCCGCCGCCTATGCCTCGACGAAGGCCCGCGCCCGCGCCGACGCGCACGCCCGCGCGCACCGGATGATCGAGGAGGAGTCCGAAGACTTTTTCATGGCCTTTCAGGCATTTCTGGAGCGGAACCGCAGATAAACCGGATGGCGCCCCGTCGCAGGTCGGGATAGACGGAGCGCGTTGGAGAGTCGATGAGCGCTCTGTTTCGTGCGATGGTGTGCGTGTTGATCGGGCTGTTTATCCTCTCCCCGGCGCAGGCGTTCTGCGGCTTCTATGTGAGCGGCGCCGACGGCGGCCTGTACGCGAACGCCACGATGGTCACGCTGATGCGCGAGGGCACCACCACGGTGCTGTCGATGCAGAACAACTACCAGGGGCCGCCGCAGGACTTCGCGATGGTGGTGCCAGTGCCGGTCGTCCTCCAGAAAGAGAACGTCAAGACCCTGCCGCGCGAGATCTTCACCCACATCGACAGCCTCGCCGCCCCGCGCCTCGTCGAGTACTGGGAGCAGGATCCCTGCTATGTCCCCCAGCCGGTGCCGGTGATGGCGAGCCGCGCGATGTCCGCCGGGCCGGGCCGGGCCAAGTCCAGCGAACCGGACGACGGCCACGGGGTCAAGATCGAGGCGCAGTTCGCCGTCGCCGAGTACGACGTCCTGATCCTGTCGGCCAAGGACTCCGGCGGGCTGGAGACATGGCTGCACGAGCAGAAGTACAACATCCCGGTCGGCGCGGCTGAGGTGCTCCGCCCCTATGTGCAGTCCGGCACGCGCTTCTTCGTGGCGAAGGTCGATGTGGCGCGGGTGCGCTTCGACGGCGATCTGGCGGTGCTCTCGCCGCTGCGCTTCCACTACACCAGCGAGCGGTTCGACCTGCCGGTGCGGCTCGGCCTGCTCAACAGCCAGGGGGAGCAGGATCTGATCGTCCACGTCCTCGCGCGCGGGAAGCGCTACGAGGTCGCCAACTACGCCAACGCCACCATCCCCACCAACCTCCGCGCAGCAGACAGCGTTCGCGACAACTTCGCATCCTTCTACGAAGATCTCTTCCAGGAGGCGCGGCGCAAGTCGCCCTACACGGTCGTCACCGAGTACGCCTGGGACTCCTCCTCCTGCGACCCCTGCCCCACCCCGCCGCTCTCCGCCGAGGAGGTGATGAGCCTCGGGGCCGACGTGGTGGCGGCGCAGAACCCCTACGGCTTCGTCCTCACCCGCCTCCACTACCGCTACGGGCGGGACGGGCTGAAGGAGGATCTGGTGTTCAAGGAGGCCGGGCCGATCACCGGCGGCACCGGCATCCCCGCCCCGGACGGGAAGCTGCAGGAGGGCGTCCAGGTGATCGGCTACAACATGTTCCAGGGGCGCTACGTCATGCTCAACCCCTGGGAGGGGGAGATCCGCTGCGCCAACCCCGTCCGTGGCCGCTGGGGCGGCCCGCTCACTGGCGAAGTGAACCGCCCGATGCCGGTGCCGAACCGCATGAACCAGCGCGGCGCGCCGGTCGGGACGCCTGGCAAGACACCTGCCGGGACACCTGCCGGGACATCCACGATCCCGGAGGCCGGAGGCGCTGCGCCGCCGGAGAACACGATCCCGGAGGCCGGGAGCGCCGGGTTGACCTCGGACGAGGACGACGGGTGCAGCCAGGGGCCGGGGGCGCCGCTGATCCCCGGCGCGCTGATCGGGCTGCTGCTGCTGTCGCGCCGGGGGCGGCTGTCGCATCGGCGGGCGCGTTGAACCGGGCGCGGGGATGGCGCTGCGGGCGCTGATCGGGCTTCTGTCTGCCTGCGCGCTGGAGCCGCAGGCGCCGGCAGGGGAGGTACCGGCAGAACATGTGCAGGCGGAGCCTGTGCAGGCGCGGCTGCCGCAGGAGCCGGGGGCGTTCGCGCCCTCTCAGGTGCGGGTGGACGGCACCTTCGATGTGGAGGTGTTCAGCGACACCGCGACCTGCGCCGAGTGCCATCCGGCGGTGGAGGCGCAGTGGCGGGACAGCCCGCATGCCCGCGCCTCCTTCGACAACCCCTGGTACCGGAGCGCGGTGGAGTCGATCCGCGCTGAGCAGGGCTTCGCCGCGAGCCGCCACTGCGGGGGCTGCCACGATCCGCTGCTGCTGCTGACCGGGGCGATGATGGCGCCGGTGACGCCGTCGACGCCCCACGCTGCGGATGGGGTGACCTGCCTCATCTGCCACAGCATCCGGAGCGTCACGGCAGACGGGAACGGGAGCTACACCCTGGACACATCGCCCGTCCCGTACCCGATCATCGGTGATCCGGTGTCCACCGCCGCCCACACCGCGCGGCTCACTCCGGCGCCGCTCGGCACCCCGGCGCTCTGCGGGAGCTGCCATCGGGGCTTCCTCGGCCCGCACACCGGCAACGGGAGCTTCCTGTCCGGCATCGACGAGCCGGGGGCGTGGCGGGCGTCAGCCTGGGCGGGCAACACCGCCGCGCTCCCCTCCCCCGCCGATCTCCCGGTGCGCGGCTGCCAGAGCTGCCACATGCCGCCGGAGGCGGCAGCGGGGGACGAGGCGGGGGACGCAGCGGGGGACGCGGCGGGAGAAGGCGCGACGGTCCGCTCCCACCGCTTCCCCGGCGGCCACTCGGCCCTCGCGGAGATCGCCGGGCCGGAGCAGGCCGGGGCGGTCCGGCGGCAGCAGGAGCAGGCGGCGCAGATCGATCTGTGGACGGACGGGCGGGAATTGTGGGCGGGCGTCCTCAACCGGGGCGCCGGACACCGGCTGCCGGGCGGGGTGCGGGACATGAAGGATCTCTGGGTGGAGGTGGAGATCCGGGAGGCGGGCGGGGCGGGACGGATCGTGGCGGTGGCGGGGACCGATCAGGAGCGACAGGAGTCGGAGACGGCGTTCCTGCTGCGGACCTCGCTCGTCGATGCGGAGGGCCGGATCGAGGCGGAGCACCGGGTTCAGCGGTTCGCGGCGCTGGCGTGGGATCACACGGTCGCGCCTCATGACGCCGTCGCGGCCCGCTATACGCTGCCGCCGCTGCCGCCGGGCTCCTACCGCGCCACCGCCCGGCTCCGCGCCCGCCGCCACCGGCTC
Organism: Alphaproteobacteria bacterium; assembly: GCA_040376255.1. Lineage (GTDB taxonomy): Bacteria > Myxococcota_A > UBA796 > UBA796 > SXON01 > JBEIQZ01. The sequence continues at coordinate 3,674 of JBEIQZ010000117.1, read as the reverse complement.
GATGCCCGCGCCGCCGCCTGCCGCGCCACAGCGGCGGCGCGGGCCGCTGGTCACCCGACGCTCGACGGCTGCCGGGAGGAGCCGGTCACCGGGATGGCGTCGGCGTCGGTCGGGCTCCGGCTGGAGGCGGGCGGGCGGCTGGAGGCGGAGGAGCGCCCGACCGCCGATCAGGTGCTGCTGCGGAGCCGGGCGCTGCTCCACCTGCCGACCGAGGAATTGGAGCAGGCGGAGGCCGACATACGGGCGTGGCGCCCGCTGCTGTCCGCGACCGACGCGGAAGTCCTCGATCTGTTGCTGGCGCGCGTCCGGGTGCGCCAGGGCCGGTGGCAGGAGGCGGTGGCGATGGCGCGGGAGATCGCGGCGCCCGGGCTGCAGGCGGCGGCGCTGCGGGTGGAGGCGGAGGCGCAGGCGGGGGTGTGGGGGTGGATCGGGGCGCTCGCGGCGTGGCAGCGGCTCGCGGCGATGCAGCCGGGGGATCCGGGGACGTGGCGGGAGCTGGCGAGGGCGGCGGGCAGCCTCGATCAGCAGCGGGTCGCGCTGGAGGCGGCGCGGGCGGGGCTGGCGTTCGCGCCGCGCGACGCCGCGCTGCTGAGGAGCCAGTCCCTCGCGCTCAGGGCGCTCCAGCCGGACGGAACCGGCGCGCGCGCGGCGGCAGAAGCTGCGTGGCTCGCCGTGATCAGCCCGGAGACAGAGGATCTGCTGCGGCTGGCCTGTGATCGGCAGCAGCCCGCCTGCGCCCGGGATCGGCAGCCCGTCCCGCGCATCCGGATGGTGGCCCCCTGATCCGGCGCGCTGATCCGGCGCATGCTCAGCGCTCCTCCTCCACCGCCTCACAGGCCGAGAGGGTCGGGGGCAGGGTGTCGATGAGGCTCAGCGGGTCGCCGGAGAGCCACCGGCCCATCGCGTCGGCCAGCGTATAGCCGTCGAGCGTGCTGCTGAATGTCCAGGCGCTCGACTCCAGGCCGATGTGCTGGCCGCAGTCCGGGCCGTAGGCGCCGGGGGTGACGGTCATGTCGGCGCCGTCGATGGCGGTCTGGCGCAGATCAACGAGGGACTGGAGCGAGGTCTGCACGGCGAGCGAGAATTGCTCCTCCGTGCTGCCCATGATCGCGTAGTTGGCGCCGGTCTGCGCGTCGCTCAGATCCATCCGGACCATGAACGGGGCGGTGATGTGGTCGTAGAGAACCCAGTGTGAGGTCTGGCAGCGCCACGCATCGGCAGAGGCGCCCCACGCCTGGATGCAGCTCTCATCCATGAAGGGCGCCACCGGCTCCGCTGCCAGCCGCGCCGCCGCGTCCGCCTGCCACCACGCGTCCACCCCGGCCTGCACCGCCGGATCGGTGGCGTCGGCGCGCGGGTTGATGGCGGCGTCGAAGACCGCCCGGTAGATCACGCCCTCCCCGATCTGCTCCTCCATCCAGTCGGCGCTGTGCTGGGCGCCCACGCTCCCGGCGGAGGTGCCGCTGAACAGCACCGCCTCGGCGTCGTCGAGATCGGGCATCACCACATCGCTGTCGTCGGAGACCGGCGACCGGCGCAGCGCCTCCAGCCCGGCGGCGAGGATCTCATGCCCCCGGCGCTCGATCCGCATGTCGCGGCCCGCCCCTGAGCCGTCCGCTGCCGAGCGGATCGTGGCCTCCGACTGGCCGGTCCAGTTGTCGGATGAACAATAATAAAAATACACCTGCGACCACTCCGCGAAGGGGTTGGCCGGATCGGCGCTGGTGATGCCGGCGCCGCCGACAGCCTCAGGGGCCCAGCGCGACGACATCTTCGAGGCGTCGTAGTAGTCCGTCCCGCACCAGCGGGCCTCGCACTCCTCGTAGCCGGTGCAGAAAGCGCCGCCCTGCAGGTGGAGCGACCAGCGGTTCCGGCTGTCGCCGGTGCCGGGCCGCACATAGACCACCGCCTGCGTGCCGTCGTTGCAGAGCGCGGTCGGGCTGTCGAGGGTGAGCCGGTGCAGATCCGCGCCCTCGGTGAGCTGGTTCGGCCACGCCTCCGGCTCGCGCCGCTGCCCGCCGCAGTCCCCGAGCAATTCCTCCAGCGTCGGCGCCTCGGTGCCGGAGCCGCCGGCGCTGTCACCGGTGTCCGCCGCCGAGTCCGGCTTCGCGTCCGGCTCCCGGTACCCTGAGCAGGCAATCACCAGCATGGGCAGCAGCGTCGCAGGCAGCATCGTCCCTCCCGATGCCGCCCCCTAACCCTTCAGGTACCCGTGCGCCCCGAACCAGTCCCACGCCTTCTGGACGCTCTCCGCCAGCGGCGTGACCGGCATCCCCAATTCCTCCCGCGCCCGCCGCCCGTCCCGGTAGCGGCCCTGCTGCATCGCGAGCAGCACATGGCGATCCAGCCCGGCGAACCGGTGCGGATCGCGCCGCTGCAGCAGCGCCCCCGCCCGACCGGCCAGCCGCAATGCCAGATCCGGCACCGGGATGCGCGGCGGCGAGCGCCCGGCGACGCGGGCGCAGAGCGCCATGAAGTCGCGGTAGGAGGCGTTGTGGTTGCCGAGCAGGTAGCGCCGCCCCGGCAGCCCCCGCGTCAGCGCCAGCAGGTGCGCCGCCGCGCAGTCGTCGGCGTCGACAAAGCACTTCCCGCCGCGCGGGTGGAGCGGCACCGGCCCCCGCGCCAGCGTCAGCAGGAGCTGGCCGCTGGTGGGCTTGATGTCCCACGCCCCCAGCACATAGTCCGGGTTCACCACCACCCCGCCCCCGCCCAGCACGCGGCGCTCCGCCTCGATCTTGCTGTCACAGTACGCCCGGAGCGGCCCGGCGCGCCCGTAGATCCGATCCGCGTCGAGCGGGCTGTCCTCGTCCCCCGGCGCCTCCAGCGGGCCGAAGCCCACGGTGACCGAGGAGGAGCAGAACAGGAACTTAGGCACCTTCGCGCGGGCCGCCGCCGCCATCAGCGCCGTGGTCGCGTCGACGTGGAGCGAGCGCATCCGATCCGCCCCGCCCGGGCCGGGATCGAAGATCCCGGCGACGTGCAGGATCGCGTCACAGCCATCTGCCTCCCGCGCCAGCGCGTCAACGTCCAGCAGATCCGCCGTCCGCAATTCCACCGGGAGCCCCTCTAAACAGAGGTTTGGCTTCCGCACAAGGCAGCGCACCGCGTGACCGGCGGCCAGCAGGTGCCGGGCGACGTTGGCCCCGACAAAGCCGGTGCCGCCGGTCAGCAGACAGCGCATGATCGCGCTTACTTGTTGCGGAACATCAGCTCGCGGGCGATGATCACCCGCTGGATCTGGCTGGTGCCTTCGTAGATCTGGAAGATCTTGGCGTCGCGCATCAGCTTCTCGACCGGATACTCGGAGGAGTAGCCGTAGCCGCCGTAGATCTGGACGGCGTTGGTGGTGGTCTTCATCGCCACGTCCGAGCAGAACGCCTTGGCATAGGAAGAGGCCATCGTGTTGCGCTGGTGGTTGTCCTTCAGCCACGCGGCCTTGTAGCAGAGCATCCGGCCCGCCTCGATCTCCATCGCCATCTCGGCCAGCATGAACTGGATCGCCTGGTGCTGGGCGATGGGGACGCCGAAGGTCTTGCGCTCCATCGCGTAGTCGCGGGCGTACTCGAAGGCGGCGCGGGCCACGCCGGTCGCGGCGGCGGCGACCGAGGCGCGGGTATAGTCAAACGCGGCCATCGCGAGCTTCCATCCGTCACCGACCCGGCCCACCACGACGC
>JBEIQZ010000941.1:0-1169 GCA_040376255.1 Alphaproteobacteria bacterium | reverse complement strand
TTGTGGTGGCTCTTGATGGTAGCGCTGGGGCCCCGGAAGCTGACGGACTCGATGACATCGGGGTAGAGGGTCCCCTGGGCGAGCCAGCGGATCTCACCGCCTGCTCCTTCACGGGCGGCCTCCTCGCGGGCGACCTGATCGAAGATGTCGATGAAGGCGGCGCCGATGATCTTGCGCTTCTGTTCGGGGTCGGTGACGCCATCGAGCCGCTGGAGGAACAGGTCAGTCGCATCGATGACCCGCAGGTTATAATGACAGAAGTCCTGGGCGACCTCCTCGCGCTCCCCGGAGCGGAGCAGGCCGTTATCCACAAACACGCAGACGAGCTGCTCGCCGATGGCGCGGTGGAGGAGGGCGGCGGTGACTGCGGAGTCCACGCCGCCGGAGAGCGCGCGGATGACGCGGTCGGCGCCGACCTTCGCGCGGACGCGGGCGATCTCCTCCCCGATGAAGCCGCCCATGCTCCAGTCGGCGGCGGCGCCACAGACGGCGAGGAAGTTTTTGAGGAGCGCGATCCCGTCAGGGGTATGGACGACCTCGGGGTGGAACTGGATGCCCCAGCGGCGCGCGGCGGGGTCGGAGAAGGCGGCGACGGGGCAGGTGGGGCTCTGGAGGAGGGCTGAGAACCCGGCGGGGAGGCGGCTGACCTGATCGCCGTGGCTCATCCAGACGGGGAGCGGGTCGGGGAGTCCGGCGAGGAGCGGGTCGGGCGCGGAGTCGCCGGGCGCGGAACCGTCCGCAGGGGCCGGGCGGCCAAGGGTGGCGGCGCCGTACTCGCGGGCGTGGGCGGGGCGCACCTCACCGCCGAGGTGGTGGGCGAGGAGCTGCATCCCGTAGCAGATCCCGAGGACCGGCACCTGGAGATCGAGCCAGCGCGGGTCGAAGGGCGGGGCGTCGCTGTCATAGACGCTGGAGGGGCCGCCGGAGAGGACGAGCCCGATCAGCTCCGGGCGATCGGCGAGGCGGATCGGCGGGGCGGTGCAGGGCAGGATCTCGCAGTAGACGCGCTGCTCGCGGAGGCGCCGGGCGATGAGCTGGGTGTACTGGGAGCCGAAGTCGAGGATCAGGATTCGTTCACTGTGGATATCGGACACGGGGAACTCCTTTTCTTTATCATACTCAAAACCGTTATAACCACTGGCGGCTTCGCCGCACACGGTGAAAGACCT
>JBEIQZ010000889.1:0-1402 GCA_040376255.1 Alphaproteobacteria bacterium | reverse complement strand
TCCTTGCTGTGCGGCGTGAACACGCCGAGCTTCAGGATGTCATGCTCCGACTCCGTCGCCATCAGCTTGATGCGCTCGCCCTTCTTCAAAATCCCGGCCTTCATGCGGACCAGGATGATGACCCCGACGTACGGATCAAACCAGGAGTCGAAGATCAGCCCCTGCGGCGGCGCCGCCCGCACGTCCTTCGGCGGGCGGATCACCGCCACGATCTTCGCCAGCAGCGTGGAGATGCCCTCGCCGGTCTTCGCCGACACAAGGTGCGCCTCCGAGATGTCGATCCCGACGTTCTCCTCCAATTGCGCCAGCACCCGATCCGGATCGGCGCCGGGGAGATCGATCTTGTTGACCACCGGCAGAATGTCGAGATCCGCGTCGATCGCCAGATACACGTTCGCCAGCGTCTGCGCCTCCACCCCCTGCACCGCGTCCACCACCAGCAGCACCCCCTCGCACGCCGCCAGCGCCCGGCTCACCTCGTAGCCGAAGTCAACGTGCCCCGGCGTGTCGATCAGGTTCAGCAGGTACTCCTCCCCCGCCTCGTCCTTCCACCGCAGCGCCACCGTCTGCGCCTTGATCGTGATCCCGCGCTCCCGCTCGATGTCCATCTTGTCCAGGAATTGCTCGCGCATCTCCCGATCTGAGACCGCGCCCGTGAACTGAAGCAGCCGGTCAGCCAGCGTGCTCTTGCCGTGATCAATATGCGCGATGATCGCGAAATTGCGGATTCTCTCTAATGACTGCGACATAGATATTTTCCTGGAACCTTACGGTCGTCCAATACAATGATATTCGAAGCCGATCCTGCGGAGCTCTTCGGGGCTCCAGATGTTCCGCCCGTCGAACAGCACCGCCCGACGCATCCCCGCCTTGATCTTCTGGAAGTCCGGGCTGCGGAACTCGTTCCACTCCGTCACCAGCAGCAGCATGTCCGCATCCAGCGTCGCCTCCAGCGGGCGGGCGGTGTAGCGGACGCGCGGATCGAGGACCCGGCGCGCCTCGTGCATCGCCTCCGGATCGTAGGCCACCACCTCAGCGCCCGCCTCCAGCAGCGCGCGGATGATCGGGATGGAGGGCGCCTCGCGCATGTCGTCGGTGGCGGGCTTGAACGCGAGCCCCCACACGGCCACCCGCATCCCGCTCAGATCGCGGCCGAAGCTGTCGAACACCATCCGGGCGAGCAGGAGCTTCTGGCGGTCGTTGACGGCCTCCACCGCGTTGACGATCTGCATCTCCATCCCGTGCGCCCGCGCCGTCTCCATCAGCGCCCGGACGTCCTTCGGGAAGCAGGAGCCGCCGTAGCCGGCGCCGGGGAAGAAGAAGCGCGTCCCGATGCGCGAGTCGCTGCCCGCGCCGCGCCGGACGGCGTCGACGTCGGCGCCCACGCGGGTGCAGAGCTCGG
>JBEIQZ010000299.1:0-7573 GCA_040376255.1 Alphaproteobacteria bacterium | reverse complement strand
GCACCACCACCTCCACCGGCACGATCTCCACCTTGCGGCAGAGCTGCTCGCGCGGGGAGAGCTGCCGGATGAAGTGGGTCGGCACCTCAGGCGCCACCATCTCCAGAAAAAACGCGGACAGGCGGCAGTTGATAACCCCCTTGTCCACGATCTGCGCCCGCTTCACGCCGTTGAAGGCCGTCGCGTCGTCCTTGTAATACAGCCGGATCTGCGACGCGTCCTCCGCCGCATACACCTGCTTCGCCTTCCCCTCATAGAGCAGCATCCTCTCTCCCGCCGATCGGCACCGCCCCCCTAACCCGAACTCCGCCGCGCTACCCGGACAACCGCCCGACCGCCTCCAGCACCTCGCGCTCGTGCCCCTCCACCTTCACCGGATCGAAGACCCGCGCGATCCGCCCCCGCCCGTCCACCACGAACGTCACCCGGCGCGGCAGCCGCCCCATCAGCAGCCCGCCTTCTACGCCCCACGCCCGCGTCACCCCACCGTCCACATCGGCCAGCAGCGGGAACGGCAGGTTGAACTTCTGCGCGAACGCCTTGTGGCTGTCCGCATGATCGCGGCTCACCCCCACCAGCGCCGCCCGATCCCGGATGCCGGCGTACTGATCGCGGAAGGCGCAGGCCTCCTTCGTGCAGCCCGGCGTGTCGTCCTTCGGGTAGAAGTAGATCACCGCAGGCTTCCCCGCCAGATCCGCCAGTGTCCAGCGCCGCCCGTCCTGATCCGCGAGCCCCAATTCGGGCGCCGCTTCGCCCTCCGCCACCGCCGATCCCGGCTGAAACACCGGCTGAAGGAATTGCCGCACCCGATCCCGCATGCCCATCGCTGACTCCCGCGCTGCTCCTGATGCGTTAACCTCCCGGCTCCTGTCCAGCGTCCAGGACAGAACGGAGAGCAGATGCGTCTGAAGAATCAGGTTGTCGTGATCACCGGCGCGAGCCGGGGCGTGGGGGCCGCCTGCGCCCTCGCCTGCGCGAGAGAAGGGGCGTCGCTGGTGCTGGCCGCCAAGACCATCGACCCCGATCCCCGCCTCCCCGGCACGCTCCCCGAGGTCGCCGCCGCCTGCGAGGCCCTCGGCGCCGAAGTGGAGATCGTACAGCTCGACGTCCGCGACGCCGACGCCTGCGCCGCCCTCATCGAGCGCACCGTCGCCCGCTTCGGCCGCGTCGATGTCGTCATCAACAACGCCGGCGCCATCTTCTGGGCCCCGGTCGGCGACTGGCCGCAGAAGAAGTTCGACCTCGTCATGAGCGTCAACGTCCGCGCCGCCTTCGCCCTCTCCCGCGCCGCCATCCCCCACATGCGCGCGCAGGGCAACGGCCACATCCTCATGATGTCGCCCCCCATCCACACCAGCGCGATCACCGGCAAGGCGCCCTACTGGCTCTCCAAGATCGGCATGACCGCCCTCGCCATGGCCATCGACGCTGAGGAGTCCGGCAACGGGATCTCCGCCTGCGCGCTCTGGCCGATCACCGGCATCCGGACGGCGGCGACCGTCAACCTGGGGATGGGCGGCGACGAGGAGTGGCGCACGCCGGAGATCCTCTCCGACGCGACCCTGGAGCTGATCACGCGCGATCCGAAGACGAGCCGGTTCCGGGCGTGGCTCGACGAGGAGGTGCTGGGAGAGATCGGGGTGACGGACTTCAAAAAATACCGGTGCAACCCGGATGTGGAGCCTACGCCGATGTCCATCGAGCTCGTCGATCCGGGCTGGTCGGCGCGGAACGGCAGGTAGGGCGCGAACCGGTTAGGGGGCGCGCCTTCTGGAGCCAGGTTGAGCACGCTCGAGTCCCGTCTGCACGCCGCTGTCGCCAACGTCCGCACCCACTGGCGCGGCACCCGCCTGATCGATGGCCTGGAGCCGGGGGTGGAAGGCACCGAGGCGCTCCTGGAGCTGGCACGCCTGTACCGGGCCTATAAGCTGGAGATCGGACGGCTCCAGCTCCTCCGGGGCCGGGCAGTCGCGGGGCTGTTCTTCGATCCGTCGCTGCGGACGCACACCTCGATGGAGGCGGCGGCGGGGCGCTGCGGGGCGCAGTTCATCCACCTGAAGGCCGGCGCCGCGCAGGGCGGGACCTGGAACATGGAATTCGAGGACGGGGTCGTCATGAACGGCGCCGCCCAGGAGCACGTCCGCGAGGCCGCGCCGGTGCTGTCCTCCTACGCCGACGTCCTCGCCGTCCGCGCCTTCCCCCACCACCCCGCAGATCGCGACGAGAAGGTGATCCGCTCCTTCGCCCGCTACGCGATGGGGCCGGTCATGAACCTGGAGAGCGCCCTCGCCCACCCCTGCCAGGGCCTCGCCGATCAGCTCACCCTCGCCGACCTCGGCGGCGGCTCCTTCCGGGGCCGCAAGGTCTGCCTCACCTGGGCGCCCCACCCGCGCCAGCTCCCGCAGGCCGTCCCGCTCTCCGTCGTCCGCGCCGCTGTCCTCGGAGGCGCCGACCTCCACCTCGCCTGCCCCGAAGGCTACGACCTCGACGCCGAGGAGATGGAGCGCGTCCAGTCCTTCTGCCCCTGGACCGGCGCGCAGGTCACCGTCACCCGTGACCCCGACGCCGCCGCCGATGGCGCCCTCGCCGTCTACGCCAAGGGCTGGGGCGCCGCCATGCCCCTCGAAGAACACACCCGCCGCACCGCAGAGCTCAGCCACTGGACGGTCGGCGAGGAGCGGATGCGGAACGCATCGGCCTTCCTCCACTGCCTGCCGGTGCGCCGCAATGTCATCGTCACTGATGCGGTGCTGGACGGGCCGAAGTCGCGGGTCATCCCGCAGGCGGCAAACCGGGAGCCTGTACAAGCCGCACTTCTTCTGAGCTGGCTCTTGTAGGGTCGTGCCTTCAGAAACCGCCTGGGGTCGTGGGCTGTTGACGCGGGGGGGCCCGGGTCGCATGTCCGGGGCTGGCGCGGGAATTGGAAGGAACGATAGAATCCAGAGGCCATCCCCGGCGCAGTGCGACCCCCAACGCCCCCCGCTACGCGCCCACAACCCCCGGCTTGTCGGGCGGGTCGTGAGACCGCTGTAACAAGCCGGTATGGCGGAAACGGGGAGGTGGTCTCTGGTTCATCAGGGGCGGGGGGACAGGGACGGGTTAGACGGATGATGGATGTGGGAGGCGTGATGCTGGAGTGGCCGATCCCCCTCTTCACATCAGCGTGTCCACCGGCACCCCAAGCGCCTCCGCGATCCGCTTGAGCGTCGCCAGCGTCGGCTCATGCACCCCGCGCTCCAGCCGGTGCAGGTTCGGCGGCGCCATCCCCGCCCGCCGCGCCAGCTCCGTCGTCGTCAATTCCTGCTGCAGCCGCAGCGCCTTCACCCGCACCATCGACATCGGCCCCGGCTTCTTCGGCCAGACACGCGGGACAAACCCCGGCTCCATGACCGGCAGGGCGATCTCCGGTGCGATGACAGGCTCAGGTGCGACCGGGACAGGCGCAGCCACCGGCGCAACCACCGGTGCAACCGCCGGCGCAACCTCCGGCACAGCGACAGGCGCAGGCGTAACAGGTACCGGATCAGCCTCAGCCACGCTCCGCTCCCGCGCCTCCCGGCTCTCCCTGCGGCCCTCCGCCCTCGGCTCCATCACCTCCCGGATGCTGCTCAGCCCGAACACCGTCCGCCGCCCGTCGCTCAGCACCACGTCCACCCGCTGCAGCCCGCGCCGCACCCCCCACGCCACCACCCGCGCCTCCCCCACGTCCGGCAACCGGCTCCGCAGCAGGTCGTAGCCGCCGCCGTCTGAGCAGATGATCCGGAACCCGTCCAGCGAGGTGTCAAAGTAACAGGCCCGGATCTCAGGCATCGCCCCGCTCCGCCTTCCCGTCCGACAGCCCCAGCAATTGCCGCTCCGCCTCGTAGCCGTGCGCCTGCGCCTGCTGGAGCTCCGTCCGCAGCGCGTTGATCAGGCGGTTCTGCTCCTCGATCATCCGGAGGGAGAGCTGCAGTTGCGCCTCCATGCTGTGGGTCGAGCGCTGCCAGTCCTGCATCAACCTCAACAATACGCCGGCTGCGCGCTTGATCTGCGCCGGATTCGTGTGCTGAAGCCCCTCGGCGAGGCCGCTCAGCAGTATCATCCCGCTGGATATCTCAGGTTCAGAAGGTTTGCCGGGGGGAAGATCCGGCTTCTCGGCCTTGACGGGTGGCATCGGATACCTCCGGATGGGAGTTATCCCGCTGGGTTGATAGTATCAAATGCAGGGGATCACGGCGACACGGCGTCTTCGATGGAGAGGCCGTGCCGCCGTGATCCTTTGCCTTTCCCCATGTTACCCCCCTCCCATGCCCATCACCTCCCTCTACGCCGGCCTCCTCGGCCTCCTCCTCCTCCTCCTCTCCCTCCGCATCGTCTACTTCCGCCTGACCCACCGCATCGGCATCGGCGACGGCGACCGCCCTGAGGTGAAGCGCGCGATCCGCGTCCAGGCCAACTTCATCGAGTACGTCCCGCTGATCCTGCTTTTGATGGCTCTATGTGAATTTCAGCACCTGAACCCGACGATGCTGCACGGGATGGGCGCCACTCTTATGATCGCGAGGCTGCTGCATGCGCTGGGATTATCGGGCAATCCGGGCGTCTCTGCGCCGAGGTTTATCGGTTCGACGCTGACCTTCACGCTGCTGTTCGTGGCGTCGGCGCTGTGCGTCCTGAAGGGAGTGCAACCGGGTTGATGCCCGCAGGGGCGACAGGCGGGATATTCTGGCGGCTGGAGGGCGCATGCGCCTGTGGATCGGACTGTCCTCTCTGTTGATCGGCTGCAACCTGGAGGGAGCGGGCAAGACCGGCCCTGTTGACAGCGCGTTGATCGGGGAGGGGTCGGACGAGGACGGGGACGGCTTCTCGGTATCGACGGGCGACTGTGACGACGACGATGCAGAGATCAACCCGACGGCAGAGGAGATCTGCGACGGGCTGGACAACAACTGCGACGGCGAGACGGACGAGGGGGTGCAGCTCACCTTCTACGCGGACGCGGACGGGGACAGCTACGGGGACGGGGCGGCGCCGCTCTCTGCCTGTGAGCAGCCGGAGGGGACGGTGCTGGAGCCGACGGACTGCGACGACGCGGCGGCGGATCGGTTCCCGATGAACCCGGAGATCTGCGACGGGGTGGACAACGACTGCAACGGGGCGGCGGACGACGGGATCGAGGTGCTGTGGTTCGTGGATGCGGACGGGGACGGGTACGGCGATCCGCAGGTGACGGAGGCGGGGTGCATCCAGCCGGACGGGACGGTGCCGAACGCGGACGATTGTGACGACAGCACGGAGGACGCCTCGCCGGAGGGGGTGGAGGTCTGCGACGAGCTGGACAACGACTGTAACGGGATCGTGGACGACGGGGTTTCCACGACGTTCTACGGCGATCTGGACGGGGACAGCTACGGATCGCCGCTGCTGACCCAGGCCGCCTGCACGCCGCCTGCAGGCTATGTGGCGGGGGACACGGACTGCGACGATGTGCTGGCGTCGGTCTATCCGGGGGCGGTGGAGGTCTGTGACGGGGTGGATCAGGACTGCGACGGGCAGACGGACGAGGGGGCGGCGGACGCGATCACCTGGTACGCGGACGGGGACGGGGACGGCTACGGGGAGGCGGGGGTGGGGCTCAGCTCCTGCACGCAGCCGGGCGGGTTTGTGGCGGACGGGACGGACTGCGACGACGGGGCGGCGGCGAGCCATCCTGGGGCGGCGGAGGTGTGCGGCGGGGCGGACGAGGACTGCGACGGGGTGACGGACGAGGCGAGCGCCTCAGACGCGCCGATCTGGTACGCGGACGGGGATCAGGACGGCTACGGGGACGGGCGGGTGGCGCAGGCGGCCTGTTCGCAGCCTGCGGGCTACGTCGCGGACGGGACGGACTGCTTCGACGGGGCGGCGGTGGCGCACCCGGGGGCGGTGGAGGTCTGCGACGGGCTGGACAACAACTGTGACGGCTTCATCGACGAGTCGACGGCGGCGGACGCGGTGACCTGGTACGCGGACAGCGACGGGGACGGCTTCGGGGACGCGGCGGCGGCGGTGTAGGACTGCGATCAGCCCGCCGGCTACGAGGCGGACGCGCTGGACTGTGATGACACGCGGATCGACGTCTGGCCGGCGGCGCCGGAGTACTGCGACGGGGCGGACAACGACTGCGACGGCGCGGTGGACGACAACGCGCTCGACGCGATCACCTTCTACGCCGACGCCGACGTGGACGGGTACGGCGACGCGGGCGTGACGGCGCGGGCCTGCGCCGTGCCGCCGGGCTACCTGTCGAACGCGGGCGACTGCAACGACCGGAACGGGGGCATCTACACCGGGGCGATGGAGTACTGCGACGGGATCGACAACGACTGCGACGGCGTGGTGGACGACGGGGCGACCAACGCCGGGACGTGGTATCTCGACGCGGATCAGGACGGCTACGGGAACAGCGCGATCACCATACAGAGCTGCAGCCAGCCCTCCGGCTATGTCTCCCAGGGCGGCGACTGCAACGACGTCAGCGCGCTGGCGAGCCCCGGCCTGAGCGAGCGCTGCGACAGCGTTGACAACGACTGCGACGGGCAGATCGACGAGAGCAGCGCGGCGGACGCCCGCACCTGGTACACCGACAGCGACGGGGACGGCTACGGGAACCCCGCCACGGCGCAGGCGGCCTGCGCGCAGCCGGTCGGGACGGTGCTGACCGGCGGGGACTGCGACGACAGCCGCGCGGCCTCCAGCCCGGCGGGGACGGAGGCATGCAACGGCTACGACGACGACTGCGACGGCCAGACCGACGAGAGCAGCGCGGTGGACGCGGCGGCGTGGTACCGCGACGCGGACGCGGACGGCTACGGCAGCGCCTCCAGCAGCCAGCGGGCCTGCGCGCAGCCGGTCGGCTACGTCGCGAACAGCACCGACTGCAACGACGGCAACAGCAACGTCTCCCCCGCCGACACTGAGCTGTGCAACGGCGCGGACGACGACTGCGACGGCCAGACCGACGAGGACAGCGCGCAGGGCGCCCCGACCTGGTACCTCGACGCCGACAGCGACGGCTACGGCGGCAGCGCCAGCCGCGCCGCCTGCAGCCAGCCCGCCGGGTACGTCAGCAACGCATCGGACTGCAACGACGGCAACGCGGCGATCTCCCCGGCGGATCCGGAGGTGTGCAACGGCAGCGACGACGACTGCGACGGCCAGACCGACGAGGCGGGCGCCACCGGCTCTGCGACGTGGTACCGCGACGCCGACAGCGACGGCTACGGGGCGTCGGGGACCTCGACGATCTCCTGCAACCAGCCCGCCGGGTACGTCAGCAACGCCACTGACTGCAACGACGCATCGGCGGCGATCTCGCCGGGGGACGCGGAGGCGTGCAACGGCTACGACGACGACTGCGACGGCCAGACCGACGAGGCGGGCGCGACGGGCTCCTCGACATACTACCGCGACGCCGACAGCGACACCTACGGGAGCGCGGCCAGCACCGTGCTCTCCTGCAGCCAGCCCGCCGGGTACGTCAGCAGCGCCACCGACTGCAACGACGGGTCGGCGGCGATCCGGCCCGGGGCGCGGGAGGTGTGCGACGGGGGGG
>JBEIQZ010000652.1:0-2970 GCA_040376255.1 Alphaproteobacteria bacterium | reverse complement strand
GGATCTCCCGGTCACCGCGCCCGGCCTGCTGCTCGCCGCCGCCGCCGTCGCCGGGTTCTGCTCGCTGTCGATGGAGGTCGCGTGGTTCCGCCTGCTGGGGCTGATCCTCGGCGCGAGCGCCTACGCCTTCAGCCTGATGCTGCTGGCCTTCCTCGTCGGCATCGCCTCAGGCGGCGCGTTGGGCGGGCCGCTGGCGGATCGGCTCGCGGGAGGGGGCACCGCAGAGGGCGGGGGCGGAGAGATCAGCCGCCGCTGGCGCATCCTCGCCGGGCTCGTCGCGGCGCAGGCGGGGGTGGGCCTCCTGACCTGGGCCGTCATGTGGGGCTACGGGCGGCTGCCGCTGGTCTTCGTGCAGCTCTACTTCATCCTCGGGCGCGACCCCGACCTGATCTGGGGCGCCAAGTGCGTCATCAGCCTGCTGATCATGACCCCGCCCGCCTTCCTGATGGGGCTCGGCTTCCCGCTGCTGATCCGCGCCCGGAGCGCCGACCCGGACGGCGCGGCGGTGGGCGCGCTCTACTCGGCGAACACGCTCGGCGGCGTAGCCGGGGCGTTTATGGCCGGTTTTGTGCTGCTGCCCACCATCGGCGTGCGCGACACGGTGCTGCTCTGCGTGAGCCTCTACCTGCTCTCCGCCGCGATGCTCCTCGCGCGCGAGCTGCCCAGAGGCACCGCTGCGCTCGCCGCGCTCGCCGCGCTGCTCTGGCTGAAGCCGCCCCCCTGGGACCCGATGGTCATGACCACCGGCGTCTACAAGTACGTCGACAGCCTGGATCAGCCGACCTGGGCGCAGATGAAGATCCGCATGATCGACCGCTACCGGCTCCTCCACTACCAGGAGGGCCTCTCCACCGTCGTTACGGTCGCCGCCAACAAGGTGACCGGCAACATCTGGCTCGCCAACAACGGCAAGATCGACGCCAGCACCACCGCCGACATGCCGACCCAGGTGCTCGTCGCCCACCTCCCGTTCCTGTTCCTCGGCCCCGCCGCCGGGGAGCCGCCCCCCCGCGACAGCATGCTCATCGGCCTCGCCAGCGGCATCACCCTCGGCGCGATGAACCTCCACCCCGAATTGCGGACCATCCGCGTCGTCGAGATCGAGCCCTCCATGCCGGCCGCCGCTACCCTGTTCCGCGCCTGGAACCACGACGTCCTCAACGACCCCCGCGTCCGCGTCGAGGGCAACGACGGGCGGAACCAGATCCTCCTCACCCCGCCCGCCTCCCTCGATCTCATCGTCTCAGAGCCCTCCAACCCCTGGCTCACCGGCGTCGCCAACCTCTTCACCATCGAGTACTTCCGCCTCGGCCTCTCCCGGCTCCGCGAGGACGGCGTCTTCAGCCAGTGGGTCCAGATGTACGGCATGGATCAGCGCGACCTCCGCGCCGTCATCCGCACCTTCTGCGAGGTCTTCCCCCACGTCCGGGTCTTCGCCACCATCGAGGACGCCGATCTCGTCATGGTCGGCAGCCGCAAACCCCTCGTCCTCGACCGCGAGGCCGCCGAGCAGCTCCGCACCAAGAACAACGGCATCGAGAACGAGTTTTCTGCGATTCAGCTCCGGACGCCGGAGAACCTCCTGTCGACCTTCCTCATGGATCGCGATCAGGCGCTGAAGATGGCGCGCGCCTCCGGAAAAGGGGAGAAGCCGATGCGCGTCGAGGCGCCGATCAACACCGACGACAACCTGCTGATCGAGTACTCCGCCCCGCGCAACCTCCACCGGCAGACCTCCGAGGAGAACCTGGACATGCTCGGGTGGTTCGCGCAGCTCCCGGAGGATCCATCCGTCGATGCGGATGGATGGATGAAGCTCGCGCGGGCCTATGAGGGGCGGGGGGACCCGGTGCGGGCGCTGGCGGCGGCGAAGCGGGCGATAGAGCGGGAGCCGGGGAATGTGCGGGCGGAGGAGCTGTACCGGGAGTATGTGAGGGGGTTCCGGTAGGGGAGCTGATCATCAGAGCATCGACGCATCGATCCGCTGCTCCCGCTGCAGCTCATCGAAGTCATAGCTCTTCATCTCCATCGGCGCAGGCGAAGGCGCTCTCTGCGGCCCTCTCCTTTGAGCCGCCACATCCGTCCCGTACCGATCCCCGCTGCGGACGACGATCGAGGAGACAGAGCCGGGGAGCATGACCGATCCGTCTGCGGCGGTGCGCGCGGTGCCGGTGCTGCTGTCGGCGTCGACGTACCAGATGTCTGCGCTGTTGACGGGTCTCCCGTCCCCGGTGCGGACGTAGACGAAGCCGGTCTGCGCGTCGAGCGAGACGCGGAGGGGGTCGGAGATCAGGATGGCGCGGCGGCTCTGGTCGCCGGTGGAGAAGCGGACGAGCCAGGCGCCGGGGGCGAGGGGCGGGGCGGGGAGGTCGCCGTTGCCGTCAGCGGTGAGGGTGCGCTCGACGCCGCCGGGGAGGCCGTCGAGGTGGACGCCGTCGGGGTCGAGGCCGCCGTCGCGGAGCAGGAGGCGTTCGAGGCGGAGGGGCCAGGCGACGATGCGGACCGGCTGGCCGGGCTGGACATCGGCGGCGATCTTCCCGTCTGAGGCGGTGAGGACGCCGCCGGGGAGGGAGCCTTCGGTGAGCCATGCGCGGCGGGCGGCCGCCTCGGCGGTGCCTGAGGCGTCGTAGGCGGCGACGGCGGCGGCGCTGTCTCCGAGCTGCTCCTCGGCCCAGCCCTGGAGGAACCGGGCGGCAGGGTCGTCGGGCTGATCCCTGAGCAGGCTCAGGGCGTCGCGGGCGCGGCCGAGGCGCAGGAGGGTGCGGGCCTGCAGCTTCAGGAGGAGCGCGCCCTCCGGGGCCTCGCGGTAGCGGGCGGCGAGGGGGCCGGTGAGGAGGGTGAGGCGGTCGAGGTCGTCGATGCGGGCGAGGAGGTCGCCCAGCTCGGCGGCGGTGGCCGGGGCGATGGGGCTGTCCGGATCGGTGAGGAGCAGCCCGGCGAGGGCGGCGGCGGCGGTGTGGCGCAGGGAGG
>JBEIQZ010000302.1:0-7517 GCA_040376255.1 Alphaproteobacteria bacterium | reverse complement strand
CTCGCGGGCGGCGCGGTCGCGGGCGCCCTTGGCGGCTTTTCCGATCTTGTCGTGCTCGTCGCGCACCCGGTCGGGGTCCTGGGTCTGGAGGTAGCCGAGCAGATCCTCGGAGCGGGCGATCAGGTGGACGGCGCGCTCCTCCAACTCGGGGAGGACGAGCAGGGCGGGGCGGACGTGATCGCGGACGTGGTCGGGGGTGTCCTGGAGGATGCGCCCGATCTCCTGGCGGACCTGGACGAGCGCGGCGACGGTGGCCTTCAGGGCGGGGTCGCGGAGGCTGGAGGGGGCGGGGAGGGCGGGGCCGGCGGGGAGGCCGGGGCGGGCGGGCGGGCGGGGGCCGCTCAGATCCATCGCCACGAGCGCGGCGTAGGCGGCGAGGCCGAGGGCGCCGACCCCGGCGGCGACGGGGAGGGAGTTGACGACGGCGACGCTGAGCGCGGAGAGCACGCCGGAGCTGCCGAGGACGACGATGTTTGTCGTGTTGAGGAGCGCCCTGCTGATCTGAGAGCCCGTCCCCTGCTGATCGGTGCCGGCCATCAGAAGAACGCCGCCATGTCGCGGAACAGCGCGTCGATGTTGGAGGCGTCGCCGCTGGCGGTGGCCCCGCCTCCCGCCTCGGCGATCCCGGCCAGCACGCGGGGATCGGCGCCGGCGCCGTAGGCGATGGTGAAGACGCGGACGGGCTGCGCGCCGGACTCGGCCTGCTTGGCGAGGGCGGCGCGCACCTGATCGAGCGTCCGGGCGCTGTTCTCGTCGTTGCCGTCGGTCAGCACGAGGACGGCGTGGATGCGGCCCGGCTCGGCGGCGGCGCGCCGCTGCGCCTCCTCCCAGGCGGTGAGGACGGCGTCATAGAGGGCGGTGCCGCCCCCGGCGACGACCCCGGTGATGCGCTCCTCAAGCCCGGTGCGGCCGGTGGAGAGCGGGAACGCGTCGGTGACGGGCATCACGCGGTTGTCGAAGAACCCGATGGAGGCGGTGTCGCGGTCGCCGAGGCTGCGGAGGAAGGAGGTGGCGCCGACCTTGGCTTGCGCGAGCGGCTCGCCGCGCATGCTGCCGGACTTGTCGAACACGAGGATGACATCGGAGGTCTTCTTGGTGCGCTGCCAGAGCGCGAGGACCGCCTCCAGGGTGGGGCCGTCCGGCACGTTGAGCAGCGTCTGGGGCTCCTTCGGATCGACCCCGTGGGCGGCGTCGAGCGGCGCGCCCATCGGCACGGACGGATCAGCAGGGCGGAAGCCGTACTGGAGGGCGGACTCCTGCTGGGGGCGGGCCTTCAGAAAGCTCAGGAAGAGCGCGGCGGCCTCGCGCTCCTTCGCGCCGGTCTGCGGGGCATCGACGACCGCGTAGGGATGATCCGACCAGAAGGTGCCCTCGACCGGGTAGAGGCTGACGAGCGGCATCCCGTGCGGGTTCTTGGACGGGTCCTGCCGGGACTCGACGACGAGGTTCTCATACAGCACGGCGGCGCTGATGTAGCCGGGGCCGCGCTCCAGCATCTTATCGAGGAAGAACGAAGTGGACTTCCCGTAGTGAACCAGCGAGGACTCGACCGCGCCATCCACTGCTCCACCTTCGGGTCGGAGAGGGCCGCCGCGCTCAGGTCGCGCGTGCTGTTGGTGGCGGCGTAGGACTGGGCCAGCACGGAGAGCAGGCCGGAGTTTGACAGCTCCGGGTGGGTGTGGCCGAGCTTGAACAGCCCCCACTCCGGGCGCTTGAAGGCCGCCCAGCCGGACGGATCGGCGTTGATCTTCAGCAGATCGGCCCAGCCCTGCTTCTTCTCCGGCCAGCCGAGCGCGCGCGCCATCGGCTCCCACATCGCGATCACGACGGGCGACAGGATGAGCGCGTCGCCGTCCTTGCAGAGCGGGGCGCTGCGGGGCGGCTGGCCGGGGGCCGGTTGGCTCTGCCAGCGGCTGTTGAGGAGCGTGAGGTAGGCGGAGGAGGCGGGGCTGAAGACGTGGGGGCGGCTGGCGCCGCTGAGGATGGCCTGCATGGCCTCGCCGGAGCCGGTGGCGTTTCCGACGACGTCGATGGGCTCCCCGGAGCTGAGGGCCGCGCCGCCCGCCTCGAAGCGCTGGATCATCTCCTCCATCCACTTCTTCTTCTCAGAGCCATAATCGACCTGGAGCTGGACGGCGGCCTTCCTCTCCGGGGGCGGCGGGGTCGTCTCCCCGGGATCGCAGGCGGTCAACGCAAGAGACGCCAGCAGGACAGACATCAACCCGGCGGGAAGGAGCATGGAACAGACCTCTCGGCGGAGGTTAACCTGTCGCCCGGACGCTGCGCCGGAGCCGCCGGATCTCCTCGCCGATCTGATCGGCCAGCGGGCCGCTCCCGACGCCGCGCTGCGCGCCCTCCAAAAACCGGAGCATCGGCCAGAGCGGGAGCCGGTGGGTGTCGAGCAGGTGGAGGCATCGCTCGGCATGCCGCCGGGCCGGGGCGAAGCTGCCGGTGGCCCCCAGCACCTCGGCGGCGGCGGCGGCGCCGAGGATCGCCTCCAGCGGCGGCAGGGGTCGCTGCAGGGCCGCCTCCAATTGGTCGAGCGCCTCCAGGTCGGGCTGATCCGATCCCGCCGAAGCCACCGCCCGCACCGCCGCCACCATCGCCTCCACCGGCAGCCGCCCGTCCTCCGGCAGCGCCCAGATGCTCTCGACCCGCCCGAGCGCCTCGCCCGCCTGCCCGCGCCAGAGCGCCAGCCACGCCAGCGCCAGCCGCGCGCGCGCCGCGAGCAGCCGATCCTCCAGCGAGAGGGTGATGGCCTGCTCCAGCAGCGCCACTGCAGGCTCCCCCTCGGCGATCGCCTGCCACGCGACGTAGAACCGCACCCGCGCCACCTCGATCGGCTCCTGGAGCGGGATCTCCTGCGCCGCCAGCCGGAGCCGCCGCGCCAGCCAGCCCGCGCCCATGCCCCCGGCCCCCAGCCCGATCGCCGTGAGCGCGAGCCCGGTCGCCTGCACGGTCGGGCTGCTGTCTGCAGCGAGCGCCGCGCAGGCGTTGTCCAGCAGCATCCGGCGATCCATCGCCAGGAACCCCGCCTCCGCGAGGCCGAGCAGCGTGCCGCCCGCCGCCGATCCCTCCGGGCGGCGCCCCACCGCCCGATGCCAGCCCAGCCGCAGCAGGCCGACGCGCCAGTCCGGCGCCTCCAGCCGCTGGAGCCGCGCCGCCGCGCGCGTGTGCTCCGTGGCGCGGGCCGGATCCCAGGCGCGCCGCGCGATCCCGCCGAGCCGGAGCTGGAGATCGGCCTGCTGCTCCACCGTCGTGGAGAGCGCGAGGGCGCCGCTGAACTGCACCACCGCCTCCGGCATCGCCCAGCTCTGGAGCGCCTGCTCCCCTGCCCGGATCAGCCAGTGGCGGGCGCGCCCGCTGTCCTCGGCGCGGCTCCAGTGGTGGGCGAGCTGCGCGTAGAGGGCCGGATCGAGCGCGGGATCAGGCCCCGCTCCTGCCGCCGGCCTGTCCGCCGGCCTGTCCGCCGGCCTGTCCGCGCTGTCCGACCCGCCCGTCTGCTCGATCCACTCCGCCGCCCGCTGGTGGTAGCGGCGGCGCACTGAGAACAGGAGCTGGTTGTAGGCGACGTCCTGCACGATGGCGTGGCGGAACTTGTAGACCGGCTCCGGCACCACCCCGTCCAGCACCAGCAGGTTCGCGGTCAGCAGCTCCCCGGTGATCCGCCCGACCAATTCCGGCGCCAGATCGAGGAGGTGGACGAGCCCTGCGAGCGGGAAGTAGCGGCCCAGCACGCTCGCCACCTGGAGCGCATGCTGGGTGGCCGGGCCGAGGGCGTCGACGCGCGCGGTGATCAGCCCCTCGACCGAGGCCGGGAAGGCGACCTGCGCGAGCGCCTCAGGGCGCATCAGCGTACACTCGCCCTCCTCCGTCTGCACCACCCCCTCGTCGCGGAGCGCCTGCGCCAGCTCCTCGCTGAAAAACGGGTGGCCCTCCGCATGCGTCCATATGAAGTTCAGCACCTCCAGCGGGATCTCCGACACCCCCAGGCAGCGCGCGATCAGCGCCTCCGTCTCCCACTGCGACAGCCCGCCGAGCTTCACCCGCATCCACCCCCGCCAGCCGTCCACCCGCGCGTCCGGCTGGTTCGCCAGCACGAGGCCCATCCCCGGCAGCCGCTCTCCGAGCGCGCGCAGCATCTCCAGGCTGCTCCCATCGAGGTACTGGGCGTCATCGATCAGCAGGCAGAGCGGCGCCGCGCCCTTCGACCGCCGCAGCAGGCTGAGCAGCCGATCCATCGGGGTCCCGTCCCCCTCGGTGAGGGTGCGCCGGGCGTCCTGCCGGTCGGCGTGCCGATCAGCCCCCCGGTCGCCCTCCAGCAGGTAGCGCGGGCTCTGGCGCTCCGGCGCGTCGGCGGCGCGCGGATCCTGCACCGCCAGCGTCCGCCAGATCCCGCGCCACACCGAGAGCGGCGTGTGCTGATCCACCGCCACCCCCGCCGCCATCACCACCTCCCACCCCAGCCCCTTCATCATCTCCGCCACGTCGCTCATCAGCAGCGTCTTCCCGATGCCCGCCTCCCCCTCGATCCGGACGCGCATCCCGACCTTCAGCTTCCGCCCGGTCTCCACCGCCTCGCGGATCATCCCCCGCTCCCGCTGCCGCCCCACGACGTCCATCCGCAGCCGCCGCCGCCGCTCCGCCCGCTCCGGCAGGAACACCGGGATCGGCTCAGCCCGCCCCTTCACCGTCAGCACGCCCGCCGACTCGAATTGAAGCCCCTGCCCGCTCCGGATCGACCGCGCCGTCGCCGCGTCGCAGAGCAGCCGCCCCCGCGCGCCCTCCATCAGCCGCGCCGCGAGGTTCACCGCCGCCCCGAGGCAGTCATAGTGCCGCCGCCGCTCCGGCCCGTAGGCGCCGCAGAACACGCGCCCGGTCGTCACCCCGGTCGACGCCCCGGCAGGCTCCCCTGCCTGCTCCCCCGCCTGCTCTTTATGCAGCGCCGCCGCCACGATCTCCCGCAGCCGGAGCGCGCAAAACACCGCCCGCGAGGCGTCGTCCTCGTGCGACAGCAGCGGCACGCCGAAGGCCAGCACCAGCGTCGTCCCCTTCTCGTCGTGGATGAGCTGCGAGATGTGCCCGCCGTGCTGCAGCACCTCCGCGATCACCTCGCACATCACCGCCTGCATCTGATCCGGCGGCACCGCCGATAGACTCACAAACACCGAGCTGACGTTGCGGAACTCCCCGTGCCGCATCGCCAGCCCCGCCTCCAGGCGGCGCAGCATGATCTGCGGCAGCCACGGCCGGAGCGCCGAGATCGGCAGCACCAATTCCTGCGGGTGCGCCCGCCCGCCGGTGATGTCCTCCTGCTCCACCCGCTCCAGCAGCAGCCCGTGCGCGTCCCGCGCCCCGCGCCCCTGCTCCCGGATGTGCGCCGCCGCCTCCGGCGACAGCCGCACCCCGCCCGGCTCCACCACCTTCAGCCCCCGCCCGAGCTGCTCCAGCACCGCCCCGCGCAGCAGGCCCATCCGGCGCTCCGGCAGCCCCAGGATCTCCGCCTCGAACCCGCCCGCCCCGATGGAGATCCGCTGAGACAGCCGCAGCCCGTCCCCGAAGTCCACCTGCGGCAGCGCCCGCTGGATGTCCAGGGCGCACCGCGCCGCGCGAAGCACCGCGCTCCCCGGATCCCCGGTCCACACGCACAGCACCGCGTCGCCGACAAAACAGGCGGCGTCCCCCCGGTGCTCCTCCACGATCTGCAGCAGCCGCCCGAAGTACTGATCCAGCAGCCACGACAGCCGCTCCGCCCCGCCCGCCGCCCCCACCCGCGCCAGCGTGTCGGTGAGCTTCGTGAAGCCCGCGATGTCCACGAACAGCCCCGCCCCCTCCAATTCCTTGCGGAACGGCGGCTCCCCCTCCCCTGCAGCGATCATGCGCCGCAGCCACAGCGGGACCATCCCTGAGAGGAGGCCCGACAGCACATCTCCCCCCGGCTCTGTCCCCTGCCCTGTCCCCTGCCCTGTCTCCTGCTCTGTCCCGCTCATATCCCGCCCCCCTGCGTCCCCGCGTTGAACGGCTGATCCGCGCCGTTCCGGTGCGCGCCCGCCCGCACCTGCTCCCAGACCGCCGCCGCGAACGACGCAGCGTCAGGCCACGCCGCTGCATCCACCGCCGCCCCCACCTCCAGCCCCGGGCGCTGCCCCGGCCACGCCAGCAGCCCTGTCGCCGGCAGCACCCGCTCTGTATCCCACACCCACGCAGGAAGCACCGGGATCTTCGCCCGCCAGCACGCCTCCACCAGCCGGAGGTGTACGCGCGCCGCCAGCCGCCCGTCGCGCGTGCGGCTCCCCTCCGGGAACACGTGAAGCCGCGCCGTCCGCCCCATCATCCCGACGGCCTCCTCCACCACCCGCGCCCGCGAGGCCGGGTCGCGCCGGTCGAAAAAGATCGCCCCCGCCAGCCACCCCGCCAGCCCGAAGAACGGCACCCAGGCGATCTCCCGCTTGCTGATGCCGACGCTGCCGGTCATGCAGATCAGCAGCGCCACGTCCATCCACGACCGGTGGTTGCAGACGATCAGGTAGCCGCCCCGCGCCGGGAGGTGCTCCAGCCCCCGCACCGTCGGGCGCGCCAGCAGGATCAGACGGACGCAGATCCAGGTATAGAGCCGCGCCATCGGCGCGTTGTACCGCTCCCGCCAGCCGCGCGGGATCACCGCCGTCAACAGGATCGGCAACGTGACCACCGCCGCCAGCGGCAACGCCAGCAGCAACGCCCACCCCGCAAACAGCCGCCCGCCGATCCGCCGCATCTGCCTCCTGCCCCAAGGATACCACATGTGCTGCGGAAAGCCGTTGCACCGGATCTGCACAGCCCTTCCACCGCATGTACGGAGGCCCGCGCCGGGTCGGGCGTCTGCAGCGGACTACATTCTCTATCGTGAACCTCCTCCTCATCGGCAGCCTGCTGCTGTTCCACCGCGACACCCTGAGCTGGCTCGTCCGCTTCCTTCAGCGCGACGATCTCCAGCTCAACCTGTTCGTGGTCGCGGGGTTCCTCGCCGCGCTCGCCTTCTCGCTCCGCGCCCGCCTCGCCGCCCCCGGCGCTCCCTTCACCGCCCTCCTCAGGCAGCCCCCCCGCCTCCGCCCGCTGCCTGTCGCCGCCCTCGCCGCCTCCGTCCTCCTCCCCCTGATCGTCCACCGCATCGCCGATATTGACCTGCTGGACGCCGCCTGCCTCGGGATCGGGCTCTGGGCCGTCGGCGGCCTCTGGATCGCGCCGCAGGCGTGGGCGCGCCAGCTCCCGCTGCTGCTGCTGCTGCTCGGGCTGCTGCCCTTCGAGGTCTGGGTGGACGCCTACATCGGCTTCCCCGCCCGGACCCTCACCGCCTCCATCGTCGCCGATCTGCTGGGACATACCGGCCTCTCGCTCGATCAGGCGACGGTCCTGAAGATGGACGGGCCCCGCCCCGCCTTCGCCCACATCGACGTCCCCTGCGCCGGGGTCCGCAGCCTGTGGACCGGGACCATGACCCTCCTCGCGCTGGCGGCGATCCGGGGCCGCACGGATCT
>JBEIQZ010000665.1:0-2905 GCA_040376255.1 Alphaproteobacteria bacterium | reverse complement strand
CTGCGACGACGCCAACGCCGCCGTCCACCCCGGCGCCCCGGACGCCCCCGGCGACGGCATCGACGCCGACTGCGACGGCGCCGATCCCGACCCCGATCCGGTCGACTCAGCGCCCGCTGACTCCGATCCTGGCGACTCCGCCGGGCCTGCAGACAGCCCCGATCCGGACGGCGCCGGGACGGTGGAGGACGATGACAAGGAGGAGGGGAAGGGCTGCAGCGCGGCGGGATCGGCGGGCGGGTGGCCGGCGCTCCCGGCTGCGGTGCTCTGGCTCGCGGCCCGGACCCGCGCGCGCAGGCGCTGTGTTACGGCGCGCTGAAGGTGACACATGAAAACGCTGCTCCCGCTTCTGATGTTGACCGCCTGCCCCGATGACGATGACCGGCCGCTCCCGGCAGACCCGACGATCCGGCAGACGGACTCGACCCCCGACTCAGGCTCCGGTGACTCGGGCGCTGACGACTCGACAGGCGACGGGGATTCGGGCGGGATCGACGACACCGGCATCTCCGACCGGGTGGGCGCGCTGATCGACGTGAGCTTCGCCGGGAAGGTCGGCGTGCGGATCAACGGGGTGCCTGCGTCGATCAAGCCGGCGCTGGAGGCGGAGATGCTCGGCCAGAGTGAGCAGTTCTGGCTCGACCGCGCCTATGTGCAGGCGCAGGTCATCGACAGCAACCTCTACTACCGGGGCTGGAACGATCCGCAGCGCGGCTCGCTGCCCCTGCCGCCGGACGATGTGTGGGAGATCGTCCTCTCCGGCGCCCCCTGGTACGACGACGCGCTCGGCGCGGTGATGCAGGACTTCAGCTTCCACACTGTCATCGTCACCACCGCCGACTCGCCCATCCAGTCCGATCCGTTCCTCGCCAGCGAGGGCGGGATGCTGGAGGAGACCGTGAGCGTGCCGGTCGATCCGGTCTCCACCTACCAGGAGTACTTCTACCTCTCCCCCACCGCCAAGTTCGCCCCCGGCGTCCAGCCGCCGCTGCCCGTCGCGGACATGCGGCTGACGCTGATGTTCGAGCGCCTCCCCTGGGATCGCGCCATCGCCACCGACTACAACGTCAGCCGGATCTACGACAGCATCCCTCAGCTCCGCGTCCTCCCTGAGGGGCTGGACAGCAACTACGTCGAGTGGGTGTGGATCCCTGAGGATGACTGCGCCGTGCAGGAGCAGTGCGTCACCGGCACCGGCTGGCGCCGCCTGCTGCGCTTCGACGCCAGCGTCCACAACCAGGGCGACGCGCCGCTCCACATCGGCTACGTCGGCGGCCAGTCCGACGCCTACACCGAGAACAACGTCTTCGTCTACAGCCAGTGCCACGAGCACTACCACTTCGGCTACTACGGCGACTTCTTCCTCGACGCCCCGGAGGAGATGGGCGGCATGACCGAGGGCGACAAGAAGGCGTTCTGCCTCATCTCCACAACCCGCCGCTCCAACAACGCCGCCACCACCCTCACCACCGACTACGAGGGCTGCGACTACCAGGGCATCGCTGCGGGCTGGGGCGACGACTACAGCGCCTACCTCGACTGCCAGTGGATCGACATCACCGATCTGGACACGGACGCCGTCAACACCCCGGAGATCACGGCCCCGCTCCAGTTCACCTTCAACCCGGATCGCTTCATCTGCGAGGGCACCCTCCAGACCGGCGGCGACGGCGAACCCACCTTCTCGCCCTCGGAGTACACCACTGACGCGGGCGAGCCGGTCGGCCGCCCCGACTGCGACTTCATCGACGGGTGGGACAGCGACAACACCGCCAGCCGCGACATCGCCGTCCCCGCCACCGGCTCCGCCGTCACGGAAGCCTGCGTCATCCCCATGATCGGCGGCACGCGCAACTGCGGCTACCGGCTGCAGAGCGGCTTCGCCTGCGCGCCGGGTCAGCCGGTCACCCTCCGCTGCACCGCCGACGCGCCGCAGGTGATCCGCGTCTGCGAGGGCAGCCACGCGCAGGGCGACATCACCTGCACCAACCAGGACGCCATCGGGCGCGAGGTGATCGACGGAGAATTGGTCATGGAGGTCGACTGCCCCGAGGGCCGGAGCGGCGCGGAGACCGGCGGGCTGATCTCGGTGCTGACCGCGCCGGTGTACTCAGAGGACGCGCCGGGATCGGTGGTGTGCGGCGTGGAGTGATCGGGCGGTGCGCTCAGCAGCTCCGTATCACTGAAGCTGCGCCGCCAGATCGGGGCGCCCGATGCCGTTGAAGTACATCCTCCCCGCATCATAGGCGCCGCTGTCCCGGTAGAAGCTCAGCAGCGCGGTGAGCGCAGCGTCGAGGAGGCGATCCGGGCTCTCCCGCCCCTGCGCCGCGCGCATCCAGGAGATCGCGGACTTCATGGTCTCCTGCGCCTTCCCGTACTCCCCGACCGCGTGGTACGACCAGGCCAGCCGGTACACCGCGAACAGGTACAGCTCCGCCTCCTTGAACGTTGTCGCCCGCTCATAGGCCGCCAGCGCTTTCACAGGATCACCCTCATCTGACCAGAATTGCCCGCTCCAGACATAGCTGTCCGACACATATTCAGACTCCGGATGCGCCTGAGTGACCGCTATAAATCGGGTCAATGCTTCTTCTTTTTGCCCAAGCTGCCACAATGCTTTTCCAATCTCAAAATCAATAGCATCAAGATCAGGCCATTGACTACCAAATTTGATAACATTTTTCAATACTTTAATACCATACCCCAACCACAAACGGCTCTCTCCGTCTCCGCATATCTCCGCCCCGCACTCCCCCTGATATCGACAGACCTCTGACTCAGCCTCACAAGCTACACGCTCATCAAATGCCATCAAATACCCAACCCTGACAAGACGCAATCCAAATGCTAACAATAGTTGTCTATGATACTCCCCTTCTCATGAGATAGATGGAGATAGAAGAGG
>JBEIQZ010000541.1:0-4272 GCA_040376255.1 Alphaproteobacteria bacterium | reverse complement strand
CTGATCCAGCAGTCACCATCGCTTATCCATGGAGAGAAAAGGATATGGACATTCAATTAAAAATATGGATATATAAGAATTCAAAATTTATATATGGATTTTCAGTTTCATATGATTTAAATTTTAATTTATCTCACTTGTATGACCAATATCTTGAGCTTTCATATGGTGAGTCATATATGACTAATCGGCCTTTCCACGAAATCACCCTGTCCTTCCTGATCGGCGGCGATCTCCGCTTCCCCCTCGCCCCGGCTCCCCGCTGACCGCCCCTGCAGCGATCCGTCGATGAACAGCCCGTCCATGCCGACCCGACCGCGCCGCTTCAGCTGCCGCTCCGCGATCCGGTCATAGAGGCGGAGCAGCGGCGCGGCCATCTCCTCGCCCTCCAGCAGCGCGATGGCCTGGGCGGCGGCCTCCAGCGTCGAGACGGTGCCGGGGTTTGTCGCGTTGCGCATGCGCCAGGGGCGGGGCGGGGCGGGGGGGAGGCTCCAGCGGGGGAGGGCGGAGAGGCCGGGGGCGCGGTGGACCATGCGGCGGGCCTGGCCCCAGGTGGCGTCGATCAGGACGAGCGGGGTGCCGGGGGGCGGGGCGGCGCTCCCGGCCGCCGCCCCCTCTGCCGCGCCGCCGGGGAACAGCAGCACCGCGCCGGGCGGGAGCGGGACGGGGCGGGGGTTCGCGGGGTCGTGGTCGAAGCAGATCGCGTCGGGCAGGACGTAGCGGAGCAGGCCGCCGGTGTTGGAGGACTTGTACTGCTCGTCGGTGTGGCGCAGCACGAAGATCGGGGTCCGCGCGGGGGTCGGCTCCAGCAGGTCGCAGACGCAGTGGAGGCTGCGGATGCCGCAGCCGGGGCAGCGGGGATCGGTGCGGCGGGCGTTCACGGCTCACCGGGCAGGGCGGCGCAGATCCCGGCGGTCGCGGCGGAGCAGATCCCGGCGGCGGCGGCGGCGGCGAACCACTCCGGCGGGACGAGTCCTTGCGTCTTGGAGGCGCGGAGGGCGGCGGCGCTGCGGGGGACGTCGAATTCCCTGGCGAAGACGATGGCGGCGGCGGCGGCGATCAGCGGGATGAGCGGGCGGGCGGTGAAGACGAAGCCGGACTGCTTGTGCTCCTCCCAGGCGCCCGACCAGCGGGAGGGGTCGAAGAACAGGTTGGGCGTGCCGATCATGCCGTCCTCGGTTCGGGTGAGCGGGCGGGCGGGCTTGGCGACGGGCTTGCTGAGCGGGAGATCGAGGATGACAGCGGCGGGGTCGAGCTGATCGGCGAGCGGCTGGAGGGCGGGGATCAGCGCGGCGAGGGCGCGGGCGGTGTCGAGGATCAGCGCCTCGATCCGGCTGCGCCCGCCGTCGTCCTGGAGGGCGGAGCGGACGCGCTGCCAGCGCTGGCTGATCTGGAGCTCCCGCTCAGGCTCGGGCAGGTCGTCGGCGCAGGCGAGGAAGCGGCGCGAGAAGGCGAAGGCGCGGAAGTGGATCTCGCGGCGGCGCAGCGCCTCGGCGATGGCGCGGGCGCGCGGGCCGCCAGGGGTAAACCCGTCGATCCGGTAGATCCCGCCGAGCAGGCAGATCACGGCGTCGTCGGGGTGGTCGCAGAGCAGCTCGTGTAACATCAGTTGTTGCCCGCGCTCCTCCTCGCACACCGCGATCAGCCGCTTCACCATCGCCTCGGCGGCGCGGACCTTGTGGTGGTAGTAGATCCGGTCGTAGAGCAGCGCGCGGGCGATGATCATCTGCTCGTAGGCGGCGACCCCGGAGAGCGCGATGCCCATCCGGCCCCCGCTCCCGCCTGAGCGCGCCTCCGGCAGCACCTCCAGCTTGCTGATCAGCCGCCCGAGATCGTGGCCGAGCGGCAGCCCGGCGTGGTGGCTGTCGCGGGACATATAATCGAGCTTGTCAGCGTCGATGGGGCCGCTGATCAGCCCCGCGACGCAGGGCGCGTCCGCGCAGCGCTCAGATCCGAGGATGCGGGCGAGGACGCGCGGCAGCAGCCCCGGCGCCCCTGCCGGCGGCCCCGCAGGCGGCTCCTCCGGCGGCAGGGCAGTGAAGCGCGGGTGGGCGAAGATCCGCCGCATCGCCGGGGAGAGCGCGATCAGGCAGGAGAGCACCTCGCCGGGCGCGGGCAGGGGGACGTCATACAGATCGCGGAGCGCGGCGGCGGCGGCCGGGAAGTCGTCGGGGAGCAGATCGGCGAGCACGTACTCGCTGGCGTGGCTGAACGGGCCGTGGCCGGTGTCGTGGAGCAGCGCGGCGAGGCGGGTGGCGACGCGGTCGGCGGCGGAGATCGCCGGGGTGCTGCGATCCTCGCCGAAGCGCCGGTGGTGGGCGGCGTTCCGCTCCAGCGCCCGCATCATGCGCTCAGCGGCCTCCACCACGCCGCGCGTGTGCTCCAGCCGGTCGTGGAGCGCGCCGGGGTAGACGAGGTGCGACAGGCCGAGCTGCCGGACGCCCCTGAGCCGCTGCAGCAGCGGGCTGTCCAGCAGCAGCACCTCCCACGGCATCAGCTCGATCACGCCCCAGATCGGATCGCTGAAGGTCTTGGGGTAGCTGCGGAGGCCGTTTGCGTCGAGCTGCCGGAGCGCCGGGCCGAGCCACCGCTCAGCCAGCGCCCCGATGGAAGCCCTCAGCCGGGGCGCCTCCCGGTCGAGCCGCCCGCAGAGCGCGTCCATATCGATGTCTCCGCCGCTCTCACTCACAGGGCGCCTCCCAGGGGATGTCCGGCTCCGGGTCAGCGCCGGACGCCTGAAGCAGCGCGCGCGCGGCGGCGTGGCCGAGCAGCGTGTGGCCCGCCTGCGACGGGTGGACGTGGTCCTCAAAATAGCCGAGCCCGCCGTGCGCGGTGAACACCTCAGGCCCCGCGATCACCGGGGCGCCGACCTCCTCCGCGACCCGCCGCATGGCCTCCCGGTAGACGATCACCGTCTCCGGCGGCGGCCGCGCGTCGAAGTCCATCGGCGCGGGCAGGATCAGCCACGCCGTGCGCCCGCCCCATGTCCGCGCCTCAGCGTCGATGGCCCGCAGGTTGTCGACATACGCCTGCAGCGGCATGCGCGGCGGTACGCCCTCGTCGTCGAGCGCCCCGACGTCGGCGACCCCGTCGATCCATCTCACCTTGCGGCTCAGCAGCCAGGGCGAGAGCAGGCTCCGCAGCACCCGCCACGACGCGAGGCCCCGCATGGGTTCAGCGATCTGCTCCTGCGCCTGCCGCCGCTGCGCGTCGTCGCGACGGAACACGTCGCTCCAGATGTTACCGACGATCACCCAGTCCGGCTTGAGCACCGGCCCGATCCGCCGGAGCATCTGGAGCGACTGCGCGCTGTCATAGCCGGGGACGCCCCCGATGAACGGGACGACCGGCGCGGCCCGCCCGGCTGAAAGCAGGGCGCGCTGCATGTCCGCCGCCGCGACGCTGGAGAACACGCACCGCTCCGCCACCATCACCCCGAAGATCGACGAGTCGCCCAGCGAGAGCAGCCGCACCTCCCCCGGCGCCCGCTCCGCCACCTCCGGCCCCCGGATGCCGAGCGTGTTGATCCGGATCGCCATCCGCCCCATCTGCTCGATCCGCGCCGGGCCGCCGGTCATTGGCGGCAGCGCCCAGCCGGAGCGGTCGTCCGCGATCAGCGCCACGCCCTCGCGCACCTGCGCCTGCTCCTGCTCGAACCGGGGCCGGAATTCGCGGGGGTCGGCGCCCGGCGCATGGGGGGCGGGCAGCGGGATGCTGCGCGCGGGGGCCAGCCACGGCTCAGCCAGCCGCGAGCACGCCTCCAGCCCGATCAGCGCGATCAGGACAGCGGAGACAGCGAACAGCAGACGTCGACGGGTGGACACCCCTTGCCTGTTTCGTTTTGCGCGCGACGTGGACACGTCGCACTGTACCGGCCCCGCCGCTACCCGTCCACCTGGATCAGGCTGCCCATCTGCGGGAACTCCTCCTTGAGCAGCGCCTCCACGCCCAGCTTCATCGTCATGATCGACGAAGGACAGGTGGAGCAGGAGCCGACCAGCTTCACATAGACGTCGTTGTCCTCGACCCGGAGCAGCGTGATGTCCCCGCCGTCCCCCTGAAGCGCCGGACGCACCATCTCGTCCATCAGCTCCTGCACCGCCTCGAACGAGAGCGCCGCGCCCGCCGTGTCATCGCCCGGGAGCACCGTCGCCATAGGCTTTGGCGCAGCCTTCGCTTCGACCGGGGCGGCGACCACCGGAGCGGCGGCCTCGACCGGGGCGGCAACCACCGGGGCGGCGACCACCGGAGCGGCGGCCTCGACCGGGGCGG
>JBEIQZ010000825.1:0-1718 GCA_040376255.1 Alphaproteobacteria bacterium | reverse complement strand
CGGCGGCCGGCAGAGCCACTCCATGTCCGGCTCCAGCCAGCCGAGCGGCGCGTCCTGCCCGCCAGCCAGCCCGCCAGCCTGCCCGCCAGCCTGCCC
This sequence comes from Alphaproteobacteria bacterium, assembly GCA_040376255.1. GTDB lineage: Bacteria > Myxococcota_A > UBA796 > UBA796 > SXON01 > JBEIQZ01. The sequence goes on along the minus strand of JBEIQZ010000825.1, from coordinate 1,622 downwards.
GCCAGCCTCCGCTCCGCCCGCCCGCCCGCCCCGCCACCCGCGCAGCTCCCGTTCGCGCACTTCGCGCTCGCGCAGCTCGCGCTCGCGCACTTCGCGCGGGATCTCGACAGTCCCCTCCGCCGGATCCTCCGGGAGCTCCCCGAGCAGCGCCCGCTCTGCGTCATCCTTGGCCCGCATCCGTCCCTCCGCTCCCGGCGTCCGCGCCGCCGACCTGCAGCACCTGCAGCCGGATCGCCAGCGGGAGCGTATCCCGGATGTGGCGCTCATAGGCGAGCCCGGCCCGATCCCCCTGGTGCCGGATGATCACCGTGCAGTCTTCCGGCAGCCGCTCCGCATGCGCGCGGCTCCAGGCGCCGGAGGTGTAGCCCAGCACCGCCCAGGTCTGCCCGCCCCGCACCCGCCGGGGATGCGCCGACCAGGTCAGCCAGTCGACGTCCCCCTCCACCAGCAGCACCCGCCCGTCCCAGCCCACCTCCTCCCCGTCCTGCGCCCGCATCGACACCCGCCCGCCCGCCCCGCGCCCCAGCAGCGCCCGGCCCATCGGATCGGCCAGCACCAGCCCCGCCGCCTCAAACCCCGTCGGCGTCCGGCTCTTGGGCCCCGGCGCCGCCCCCAGCACCCGCGTGACCACCGGATCGGCCAGCAGCGCCCGCGCCCGCGCCCGCGCCTCTGCGCCCGGTCCGGCCTCCACCCCCGCTCCGGCCCCAACCCCCTCCCACGCCGCCTCCCGCCGCAACCGGATCAGCAGATCCTCCCCGCCCGCCTTCGCCCCGCGCGGCGCCCGCCACCGCAGCGACCGCACCAGCCCCGTGCAGTCCGCCAGCGGCATCGCCAGCCCCCACGGCCATCGCGGCACCCACCCCGGCAGCGCCCCGCCGATCTGCACCCGCGCCAGATCGAGCGCCCCCACCATCCCCGCGTCGACGCGCCGCAGCTGCAGCCACCGCCACGTCTCCTCCTCCTGCACGCCGCCGTCCGGCAGCGGCGCGCTCGAAAGCGGCCGGAGCCGCTCCCAGGTCTCCTGAACCTCCCGCATCGGCGGGTAGAGCGGCGCCGGAGGGATCGGTGTCTTTTTTATGTCTTCCATATCGAAACCGTTACCGTATATCGCGCTGGAACCTGCGCGCCCCGACCACGCCATCAGCTGGCGCCATCCGTCCCGATCCAGCTCTTTGGCGCTCTTGGAAAAAAGAACCCATGAAACCATCTCAATCCCGTCACCGTACCGTTGACAGGCGTTGCAGATCCACCGCTGGTCGCTCCGCTGGATACCGATGGGCAGACGCCGATCTTCCCGCCCGCGCCGCGCTGCACCACAGCAGGGACACGGACCCGCAGACATCCGCCCCGTCGACAGCCCCAGCCGCTCCGCCACCTCCAGCACCGGGAGCCGCCGCAGCTCCTCCAGCCCGCCCTCAGACATGCGCCTCACGCTCCCGGACCGCCGCACTGCCGGCAGCGCCCGGCGACCCCTATCACGGGCTGTGCGTAATTGCACAGCGGGGCAAAAACTGAACTGATTATCAGTACACCATACCAGATAATAGCCCCCCCCCTCTGCCTGGGGCCCACAAAGCGGGCGTGAGCATTGGGATCCGGGGTCTATGCGTGTGATGTAGTGG
>JBEIQZ010000259.1:0-8269 GCA_040376255.1 Alphaproteobacteria bacterium | reverse complement strand
GGGGGGGGGGGGGGGGGGGGGGGGGGGGGGGGGGGGGGGGCGGGGGGGGGGGCTACAGCCGCTCCCCGTCATAAGGCGCGCTGACGGCGCAGGGGAAGCTGTCGGCGCCGTAGAGGTCGCGCAGGAGGTCGCAACCGGGCTCCTCGCAGTCCATCTGGACGCTGTCCTCGGCGGTGAAGCCGTCATCGGTGAAGGTGCCGGTGAGGAGCCGCGTGAAGGAGGCGGTCTGCCTTCCCTCCACGGCCCAGCTCCCCTGATCGCAGGAGAACGCCATCCCGTCGAGATCGCAGGTAATCGTGTCCCAGAAGTCCGGGTAGATGATCAGGGTCGCGCCGCGCGGGTCGGTCTGCCATTCCTGCTCCGGCTCGGCGTAGGTGGCGTCGTCTTCGAGGTCGCAGTCGCCGCGCCAGGCGTCGGCGGCGGTGACGGCGTAGCGGCCTGCGGTGAGGACGGGGTCGGCGGGGTCGGCGGGGTCGGCGCGACCGGCGCGCTTCTCAGGTGCGCAGCCGGAGATCAGGGAGAGGAGGATGGCGGGGATCAGGGCGGTGAGGAGGGCGCGGCTCACGGGGTCACCTCTCCGGCGGGGCAGTAGTGGCGGGGCTCGTTGACGTAGAGGACGATGCGGACGTCGTCCTCATGCGCGCCGAAGCGCCAGGCGTCGCCCCAGAAGGAGGCGGGGCCGTCGTACTCAGCGGGGACGTCGGGATAGAGCGCGCGGTCGGGGGTGAAGCTGTGTCCCCAGGAGCAGCCGTCGAAGTCGGGGTCTGCGAGGGTCGGGGAGCCGGCGACCCAGGGGACGACGCCGCCCGGGATGTCGGGATCGGGGAGGCCGGTGGAGGCGAGGGTGGCGACGGGGAGGGCCATCGTGGCGATGCCGTGGGCGATCCACCAGAAATTCGCGCCGTCGTTGAGGTAGCCGCCCACGGGCGCGTCCATGTCGGTGCAGCGCCACGCGCCGTCGCCGTCGGGGTCCTCCCACGCGCCCTCCGCGCAGCGGCTCCGGTTGGCCATCGTTATGTAGACGCCGGTGCGGGTGGTGGCGGTCTTCATCGCGATCCCGCCGAGCCAGTCGCGGGCGTAGGTGTCGTCGAGGGCGAGCGGATCGCTGCCGTCGGGCCGCAGGTGCGTGGGGTTGAGGCCCCAGCCCATGTAGCCGTAGCCGAAGTCCTCGTCCCCGGCGTCCACCCGGCCGTCGCCGTTGACATCGGGGAACACCGGCTCCTCCACCATCATCCCCAGCGAGAGGTACGCCTCCCAGGCCCAGCGCAGCTCTGATCCGTCCGCCAGCCGGACGCGGGGCGTGTAGAAGTTCCGGTGCGACCAGGACGGCGGATCGTCCGGCGCGCGGCGCATCCCCTCGACGAGCCCGTGGACCCCGACGCGCATCGTGTCGGCGGCGGGCTCCGAGGCCGAGCCGCCCTGGCAGACATATTCGACAGATCGGCTGTCCTCCGACCAGAAGGGCGCGCAGATGTAGGCCCAGCCCTCGACATCGAAGGAGGCGGGCATCTCCCCCTCCGGCGTGAAGTCGCCGAGCACCACCGCCGGGACGACGTAGTCGGGCGCGCAGGCGAGCATCTCCACCTCGGCGCGGTTCCAGTAGCGGCCCGCAACCTCCACCACCTCGGGCGCCTCCAGCGGGCACTCCCCTGCCTCCTGACACCCCGCCACGTCGCCCCCCGACCCCTCGACGCAGGCGCGGCAGGCCGATCCCTCAGGCAGGATCATCTCGATCTCCAGATCCACGCAGCCGCCGCTGTCCATCGCCGCCTCCGCGTCGCCCCCCGCCTCCAGCAGCGCCTCCGCGCAGGCGTCCGTCAGCGACAGCCGCGAAACCTCCGGCGCCCCGACGAAGTTCTCCCACACCGCCATCCCCAGCGTGATCTCCCAGTCCTCCCCGCCGTGCTGCTCGGTGTACCGGACGAGCGGCAGCCCGCACACTCCCTCATGCAGCCCGTCCCCGAACAGCTCCGCCTGCGTGAGCGCCGCCGGGCCGTACTCCGCCACCGGGCGCCGCTCCGCCGCCGCCGCCTCCAGCGCAGCCTCCAGCCGATCCCCCTCCCCGACCAGCTCAGCGTCCACCACCTCGGCGGTGAGCTGATCGAGCGCCGTCTCCGGGTCGTCCACCGGGGGCGCCGCCGGGCCTGCGGGCGCCGCCGGATCGGGGCGCGCCGGATCGCTCATGCGGTATGTAGCCCGCGCGGGCGGGGACATCGACCGCATCACCGGCCGCAGCCCGCCCGGACGGAACGGGCCGGACAGCGCCTCCGGCACCCCCGTCAGCCCCTCCGCCCCCGTGCGCGCCCCCGGCAATTCCTCAGGCGCGCAGCCCGCCAGCAGCGCCCCGATCCAGCCAGCGAGGCCGATCCTGGAGGCTGCGGGTCGGCCCTGTTTGACGACGCCCCCTGGGCGGGACATGCTGCGGAGATGCGGACGGCTCATCTGCTCACTGTACCGGTTTTCTGCCGCCCCCGCTGAGGCCCTCGCGCTCACCGGCCTCGACTGGCGCGACACCACCGCGCTCCCCCTCCTCCCTGAAGCCACCCCCGTCCACACCCTCAGCCTGCGCGGCCTCCCCGCCGACGGCTGCGCGCCCTGCACCCTCACCGTCGTCCCGGGGACCGCCGGCTCCGGCGTGGAGAGCGTCGTGAGCGCTGACGGCCTCCGCTACGTCCCCGCCCTCGGCAGCGCCACCGTCCAGCTCTGCGCGGGGTAGAGCTGCGCGGGCCAGGGTTGCGCGGGCCAGCTTTGCTGCGGACAGATATCTGTTCACAGCATCTGTGAACGGAGAAAAGATCGCCTGCCTGTCCGTCGCGGCACGCCCGGATACTGGAGGGCCAGCGGGAGCGATCAGAGAGTGAGTTTTCTGTACCGTTACGAGATCGGGCGCACCGGAGCCCATGACACCGGGATCGGGGCCGTCCGGGGCGCCGCCGCCGCCTGCGCGCGACAGTCCGGAGGGCGCGTCCTCCGCGCCGCCGCCGGGGCGGGCCTGATCCGCTTCGGCGGGCTGTCTTCGCTGGAGGCGTTCGCGTGTGAGTGGCCGATGGAGGTCTCCCGGCTCTGTCCGGGCCTGACAGTGGCGTTCGGCTGGGGGCCGGATCGGGGGGACGGCGCCGTCCGCCCGCCCGCCCTCTGCGCCGGAGCGCCTGACGGGTGGCCGGCGGCGCAGGGGTGGCAGGCCGGGACCCCGGACACCGGCTGGACGGAGGGCAGCTTCAGGATCGGGACGCTGACCCTCCGCACCCCGGCAGAGGCGCGGCAGGCGATCGGACGCTGGCGCGGCGACGGGTGGGTCCGCTGCGCCTCGGACACGGTCTGGCGGCGCGGCTGGGAGGTGCGGGCGCTGAAGGGCGTGCCGCCGGGGCTGCCGCTCGCCGGGGAGTGGCTCGACGGGGCGGGCGCAGCGGGCGCGGCAGGCGCGGCGGGCCGGGCAGGCGCGGCGGACGGGGCTGAGAGGATCGCCGCCAGCGTCCACCTGCGGCAGGCAGCGGAGGGCTGGTCGCTGACGCGCATGGAGGAGCTCCCGGGCAGCGACCGGATCACCGTGGCGCGCCTGCTCTTCCTGGCGGGACAGCCGGGAGGAGCGCAGGACGGACAGCAGGACGGGCCGCTCCGCCTGCGGTACCGCACCCTCTGGCAGCGCCGCCCCTGCACGCCCGCCGGGGAGTCGCCGGGCGACACCTTCCCCCTCCCGATCTGGACGCCGGTCGCCTCGCGCTTCGCCGGGTGGGAGTGACATCGGCGCCCGCTGCGGGGCGCTGACGGTTATATGCTGCTTATGCTGCTGCTCTTTGCCTGTGCTGCGCCTGAGAAGACGGACGATCCCTGGTGGAGCCGCGCGGGGGTCACGCTGACCCCGGCGGGGACGGAGGGTGCGGAGATCGCGCTGGACGGGGACGTGCTGCGCGGGGTCGCGGAGGCGGGGGCGGAGCGGGCGGTGCTGCGGCTGCGCTGGGAGCTGGCGGGGGAGCCGCAGGAGGAGCCGGTGTGGTGGCGGCAGGGCTGGCAGTCGTGGTCGTGGAGCGGGGTGGTGGCGCTGCCGGAGGCGGGGGCCGCTGAGCCGGAGGCGGGCGGGGACGGCGACACCTACAGCGTCGTGGAGGAGACGGCGGACACCTCCTGGGAGGCGGCGCTGCTGGGGGTGCCGGGCGGGCCGTCGCTGCACGTCGGGGCGCTGTCGGCGGCGCGGGGGAAGGTGTGGCTGGGGGTGACGGCGGAGGAATTGCGCATCGTGTGGGAGCGCCCGGAGGGTGAGCTGGAGCCGGTGCAGCTCTCGGCGGGGGACGACCCGGCGGCGCTGTGGGGGGCGTGGGCGGATCGGATCAGCGGGCGCAGCCCGGGGGCGCCGCCGACGGGCTGGTCGGACTGGTACACCTGGTACGGGGAGGCGACCGAAGCGGACATCCTGCGGAACCTCGCGGCGGCGGAGGGGCTGGGGCTGTCGCTGCTGCAGGTGGACGACGGCTGGGAGCGGGCCTGGGGCGACTGGGAGGCCAACGCGGCGTTCCCGTCGGGGACGGCGGCGCTCGCGGCGGAGATCGCGGGGCGCGGGCTGACGCCGGGGATCTGGATGGCGCCGCTGCTGGTCGACCGGTCGACGGCGACCTACACAGAGAACCCCGGCTGGTGGGTGCGGGAGCCGGGCAGCGGGGCGGGCGGGCCGGAGCTGATGGACGGCGCCTGCGACTGCGCGACGCTCGACGTGACGGTGCCGGAGGCGGCGGCCTGGCTGCAGGCGCAGATCCGGGCGAAGGTGGCCGAGGGCTGGCGCTACCTGAAGCTGGATTTTTTGTATGCCGGGGCGCGGGAGGGCGACCGTTCGGAGCCGCTGAGCGGCGCGGCGGCTTACGCGCGGGCGACCGGGCTGCTGCGGGACGCCGCCGGAGAGGACACCTGGATCCTCGCCTGCGGCGCGCCGATGCTCCCCAGCGTCGGGTTCGCGGACAGCTGGCGCAGCGGCGCGGACATCGCCTTCTTCATCGCCCCGGAGCCGGATCGGGCCTTCCTGCGCTGGCAGGCCCGCAGCACGGCGGCGCGATCCTGGGCGAACGGGCGGTGGTGGTGGAACGACGCCGACAACCTGATGCTGGGGGCCGATCCGGCGGCGGCGCTGGCGGCGCAGGCGGCGAGCGGGGGCGTGTGGATGTACGGCGAGGATCTGGAGGTGCTTGCGGCGGAGGCGGCGGCGGGCGGGGCGGGCGCACGCGCCGATCTGATGGATCTTCGCGGCGTCCGCTACACCCCGGAGTCGCCGCTGTCGGCGGTGAGCGGGATCGACGGGTCGCCGCTGCTGGAGCGGGCCGCCCCGGACGACGCGGTCCCGGTGCGCTGGCGGGGCGAGGACGGGACGGTGGTGCTGCTGAACCTCTCCGACGCCCCGGTGGAGACGGATGGCCCCGGCGGCACCGAGCGGATCAGCGGGGCGCAGGCCCCGGCGGGGCGGCGGACGCTGGCGCCGGGGGCGGGCGAGATCTGGGCGCCGTAGGGAAGATGCGGCGACAGGGCGGCGGAGATAGACAGCCTGCATGCTGCTCACCCTGCTCCTGCTCTCCTCCGGTATTCTCTCTGCGCCTGAGGCGGCGGAGCCGTGGCCCGGCTGGCGGGTGCGGCTGGGGGACGCGACGCTGGAGATCGGCTCCACGGTCGCGCCTGCGCCTGCGCCCGCGCCTGCGCCGGGGCGGCCTGCGGGGCAGCCATCCGTCGATCTGACGCTCGGCGGCGAGCTGGTGACGGCGCGGGAGATCCGCAACGGGCGCGTCCTGTCGGGCGTCACGGTGGACGCGCCGCTGGACAGCGCCCCGTGGGCCGCGTTCTGGGCGGACAACGCAGAGATCCACGACGGCGCCCGGCTGATCCGCGAATCGACCGGCGCCTGTGAGGAGCCCGCGATCCAGGGCGGTATCGGCTGCGCCTGCCGGGTCGCGCACATGGAGCGGGCCGGACACGCCTTCCGGCGCTCTGAGCAGCGCTGCGAGGGCGACGGCGACACCCTCATCGCCACCAGCCTGCTGTTCGGCGCGACCGGCCCGGAGGCGGAGCGGCTGGCAGAGGCGGCGCGGGAGCAGATGAACGCGCTGCTCTACACCGACCAGACCGCCTCGGCGGCGGCGGCGGCGTCGGCGCTGCGCGAGTGGCCCGCGACAAAGGCCGCCCGCCTGATCGAGCGCCTCTACGCCGAGCTCTCGCTGCTCGGGAAGCCCCTGCCCGATCCCGGCCCGCTCCAGTGGTGGCAGGGCGCCCCGATCCCGCTCCTCCCGGACGGCCCGCCCGGCGCGGACCCCGAGCCGCTGGTCGCCCTGCTGTTCTTTGAGAGCTGGGACCCGCACTCCCCAAACTACCTGCCCGACGCCGCCCGCACCCTCCGGCAGACCGGCGCCCGGATCATCGGCGTCCACAAAGGCGTCCGCAACAGCACCGACGAGAAGATCCGCGCCGTTGCCGCCACCTTCGCCCCCGAGGCCATCCTCCGCGACAGCGGCCCGCTCTCGGAGTCGCTGAACGTCACCGGCATCCCCGCCGTCGCCATCCTCCATCGCGGGGTCATCATCTGGCGCGGCCACCCCAACCGGCTGAGCTACGCGCCGCTGATCGCCGGGCTCGCCGCCACCAGGGGACCACCGGGATCGGCAGGATCGGGCGCGGCCTCCCCCCTCGCCGGGATCGACGCATGCGGGCGCGGCAGGCCGGGCGGATCGGGCGCGGCCCCTGACACCGCCGCTGCAGGCCGCGCGCTCGCCGCCATCGCCGTCCTCAGCGGCATGGCAGCGGAGCACCCCCAGATCCCCTGCGCCCCCGCAGAGCTGGAGGCCCGCCGCGCCGCCTGGGAGGACGCCCTCGCCGCCGCGATACGCCGCGAGGCCCCGTGGACGGATCTGCCGGCGCTCACGGCATGGCTCACCGGAATGCCCGAGCCCGAGACGATCTGGTACGCGCTCTGGTCGGCGCAGCCGCCCGGAGGAAAACTCGCCGACGCCGCCCTCGCGCTGAGCCGCTCCGCGAAGGTGGAGGAGCGCCGCGCCGCCGCCGCCTTCCTCATCCAGTACGACAGCGCCACCTTCCCGCACTTCCGGGCGGCCCTGGAGCGGCTGGTCGGAGATCCCGACATGCTCACGCAACGCCGGGCCACCTACTCGCTCCGGGAATTGGATCTCAGCGAGAGCACATCAGGGGACGACGGAGAGTGATACCATCTGGATACCAATCAGATACCATTCAGATACCGGTCAGATACCGGTCAGATACCGGTCAGATACCGGTCAGATACCGATCAGATACCATCTCTGAATGGTGAACGTGCGCGCCATCCTCCCCTGCGCGCCGGAGGTGGACGCGTGGATGGCGGCTATCGCGGCGGCGCTCCAGGAGATGGCAGGACCCGGTAGAGGGTGATCCCCGCGCCGCGATCCTCCCCGGCGACCTCCAGCGCGAAGCCCGCCTCCTCCAATTGCGTCGGCGTGTAGAACGACCAGTCGGCTCCCGATCCCCGCCGGAACCAGAGCAGCCAGATCGGGCCCCGCGCGGCCTGCGCCCTGAAGCGCTCCAGGTCGGCGGTCGGGCGGTGCGGGCGGCGGAAGGGGTGGCGCTGCGGCGCCGAGGCCACCGGGCGCCCCCAGGCGAGGGCGGGCAGATCCGGCCGGTTGGAGCAGATCGCCTCCGACGGCGCCACCGGCCCCCGCCAGCCTCCGCCAGCCGGATCGTCAGCCGGATCGCCCGCCGGCCCGCGCAGCAGCCGCGCCTCCTGCCAGATCGGCGCGCTGATGCCGCCCACCCCGGCGCTGCGGAGCAGGAGCAGCCCGGAGACCGCGTCGATCGCCAGCGGGATCACCACGATCAGGCAGAGCGCCGGGCGCCGCAGCCGCGAGACGCCCCCCGCCAGCAGGAGCGCGAGCGCCGGGAGCATCGGCGCAGCGAACCGGACGCCGAGGTAGGCCACCACCGTGTTCGAGGCGGCGACGACGAGAAAAACCGGCCAGATCAGGAGCCATATTGCCGGGATGTTGAGCTCCGGGCGCGGATCGCGGCGCGACCACACGAGCCCCGCGAACACCGCCGCCAGCCAGATCAGGAGCCCCGCCGCCGGAGATCCGGGATCGCCGAGGATCGCGTCCGCGAAGCTATCGGCGAGATCCGTCGCGTTCTGCGCCGCCCCCACCGCGCTGTCCCCGCGCGCCCGGCCGGAGCCGCTCCACTCCAGCCAGACCGCCCACGCCAGCGGGCCGGAGATCGCCGACGCCGCCAGGATCGCCGCCATGCGGAGCCGCGCGCC
>JBEIQZ010000933.1:0-1227 GCA_040376255.1 Alphaproteobacteria bacterium | reverse complement strand
GCCCACCCCCTCGCACAGCTATCTCAGCGAGGCTTCTGGATATGAGCGCGGGGGTAGCTGGAAGGTGTTGAGCGTGACAGCCTTCAGGCACTTCTGCTGCGCTCACTCCAGATCAGCCTCGTCATAAGCACTCAGCTTCTCTCCAGCTCTCAGGCGCGCAAGCCCCGCTTCTCCTGCCGCTGCTGCCAAGCCGCCAGCTCCTCGATCAGCTCCGCCTCCGGCAACCCCAGCAGCCACGACACCACCGAGAACCCCATGCTGCCACGCACCTCCTCCGCCAGCATCGGCGGCCTGCCGGTCAGGGGCCGCGCCGGGGACGCGCCGCGCCGCGACCGGTGCAGCGCCCGCCGCACCTGATACAGCCCGTCCCGCAGCCACGGCATCTCCTCCAGCCAGATCAGCTCGCCCAGCTCCTCTGCGCTCACCGGGCGCCCCACCACCTCCTCCATCCTGCGCCGCTGGTACTCCCGCCGCGCCGCCAGATCCTCCTTCGGGGAGGCGAGGGACGGCACCAGCGCACCGGTCGCATCGGGCGGAACCGGCGCGGGCGCAGGGGGCGTCGGGGTCGTCACCGGGCGGGCCGTCCCCGCGCCCCACTGGCGGACGACGACGAGGGCTTCGGCCAGCGTCTCCGGCGGGAGGCGGAGGAGGGCTTCATGGCACATGCCGACGAGCGCCACGCGGTCGGGGTCAGACTGGCGTGCGGAGCGGGCGTCGAGGTAGGCAGCGGTGAGGGTGTCGAGAGCGGGGACGAGCTGCGGGGTGGACAGGGCGCGGGCGAGGTGGACGGCCTGGGCCATCTGTGCATGCCGGGGCGGCGCCTCTCCGGCGTCGATGACGGAAGGGAGGGGCTGGCCGGAGTGCCGGGAGAGGAGGGCGAGCAGGGCGGGGAGGTGATCGGGGCTTTTGCGGCAGAGGCGGAGGATGCGCCCGATGGCGAGATCGCGGGGCGCGGGGGAGCGACGGAGCTTGGAGGGGTCACCCTGGTCGATGAGGTAGGCGGCGTCCTCCTCCGGGGTGAGGGCGGCGAGGGAGAGGGAGATGCGGGCCGCGACGGTGGACAGCGCGGGCAGGGCCGGGGGCGCGTCGGGGGCGGGCAGGGCGGGAGCGGGAGCTGCTATCTGAGGAGCGGCGCCGGGGAGCGCGTAGGAGCCGGTGCGGTTGAGGATCGGGAGCAGATCCTGTTCCAGCCAGTCCTGAAAGGCGATGGCCTGCGGGCGCTTGGAG
>JBEIQZ010000944.1:0-1158 GCA_040376255.1 Alphaproteobacteria bacterium | reverse complement strand
TGAGCATGCGCCGACAGCGGCGGACGCTGGATCTTCCTCATGCCCCTGGCGCCCGGAGCGCCCGCAGCTTCCGATCCGCGACCTCCTCCATGTCGTCCGGCAGCAGCGCCTTGAGCCGCTGGTACTCTGTCCGCTCCGCAGGCGTGGCTGTCCGCAATAACAGTTTTGTCTCGATGGCCGCGATCCGGCGGCGCAGCCCCTCGGCCTGCGGGGAGTGGGCGTGCTCCAGGCCGAACAGCTCGCTCATCACGGCGTCGTCGGCGCCGCCGTTGACGATGGCGTTGTGGAGGCGCGCGTCGACAGTCCCGATGGTGCGGGCCTCGCCGGGGGCGGGGAGCCGGATGAGGCCGCCGGGGCTGGCGGCCTGACAGATGAAGGGGCTGTGGGTGGTGACGATGAACTGGACGGCGGGGAAGCGGCTGGTGAGCCACCAGCCGATCTGCTGCTGCCAGGAGACATGGAGGTGCGCGTCGATCTCATCGATCAGGACGATGCCGGGGAGGGGGCAGACGAGGTGGCCGTCCGCCCCGGTCATCTGGAGGTCGCCGGCGGCGGTGTGGAGCCGCTGGAGGAGATCCACCACCAGCGCCGCGACCGCGCGGTAGCCGTCGCTCACCTGTTCCAGCCGCAGCCGCACATGATCGCGCCGGATCCAGAGGCCGTCCGAATTGACGCTCTCGGCGTGGCTCCCGTCCGGCAGCAGGCCGTCATTGAGCAGATCCAGGATGCTGTTCAGCAGCGGCAGCGCGCCGGGTCTGCCCTCCAGGGCGCGGAGCTGGATCTGCTTCAGCCACCCGACCGCCTCCACCAGCGGCGCGCCCTGCTGGAACAGATTGGCCACCTTGCCGAGGATGGGATCGGGCTGCCCCCCGGCAGCCCCAGCGGAGAGCAGCCTGTCCGATCCGTAGGCGGCGAGGAAGAAGGGGGGCGCTGCCGCCCGGTTGCCCGCGTCGGTAGCAGCCTCCGTGTCGTTCAGCCGCCGGAATTGAACCGGGAACGGCAGGATCTCTCCCCGGCAGGACGCATTTACCGAGATGCGCGCGCCCGCGCAGCCGCTCCGGACCCAGAACGGCTGGTTCCCGGTCAGCGCTGTCGCCTGCGACGCGCCCATCAGCGCGACGACGATGGACTTCAGGGCGGTCGTCTTGCCCGCGCCGT
>JBEIQZ010000427.1:0-5547 GCA_040376255.1 Alphaproteobacteria bacterium | reverse complement strand
GGATCTTCTGGAGGTGGGGCATCTCGACCTGGCAGGGGCCGCACCAGGTCGCCCAGAAGGACAGCACGACGACCTTGCCCTTGTACTGGGCGAGCGTGTGCGTGCGCCCGGTCAGATCCCGGAGGCTGAACGAGGGCGCGACGCTGGCGGCGAGCGCATCGGGGGTGAGGGCGGGGGCGAGCAGCCCGAGGCCGAGGGGCGCGGAGAGCAGGGCGATGGCGATCAGGCGGAGGACAGAGGAGCGCATATCACACCATGGTGGCCCGATGAGGTTATCCGGTACAGCCGTCAGGCTTCAAGCGGCTGCCCGTCGAACACCCGTCAATCTTTTCTCATCCGTCTATATCTCCCGCTGCGCCCGCTCCAGCACCTCAGTCACCCGCCGCTGGAGGTCGGTGATGCGCCAGGGCTTGGGCAGGTACCCCTCCACCGGCAGCCCGATGATCTGCATGCCCCGATCCTCGTCGTGGCCGCTGCAGAGGATCACCGGGCAGGCCACCCCGGCCTGCCGGAGCGCCAGCAGCGTCTTCCGCCCGCTCATCCGGGGCAGGCTCAGGTCGAGCAGCACGAGATCCCAGGAAGGATCGGAGAGCTGCAGCGCGTCCACCCCGTCCGTCGCGCCGATCGCCTCCATCCCGGAGAGCGACAGCACCTGACAGCAGAGCGCGCGGAGGTCGTCGTCGTCCTCGATCACCAGCACCCGCTGCGGCGCCGCTGTGTCCGCTGCGCCCGCCGCGTTCGCGTTGTTTACGTTGTTCGCGCCCGCGTTGTTCGCGCCCGCATTGTTCGCGCCTGCGTTGTTCGCCGGGCGCTCCGGCCAGCAGGGATCGGTGGGCTCGGTCGCAGGGTCGGGGAGGGGCAGGCAGAGGGTGAACGCCGCGCCGTGGGCGGGGGTGCTCTCCAGGTACAGCCCGGCGCGGTGGGTGAGGAGGGTGCCGATGACCATCGGGAGGCCGAGGCCGCGCTCGCTGTCGCGGGTGCTGAAGAAGGGCGCGCTGATGAGCGGGCGGATCTCGGGGGGGATGCCGCTCCCGGTGTCCCGGATCGAGAGCGTGACGCACGGGCCGCCCGGGAGCGGGCAGAGGATCGTCGCCTCCGGCGGGAGCGGGCCGATGCCGTGCGGGTGGTCGCGCGTGTGGAGCGAGAGCAGCCCCGGGCGCGCGCCGATGGCCTCCTGCGCGTTGATGAGCAGGTGCAGGATGGCCTCCTCCAATTGCCGGGGGTCTGCCTGGATGAGCGGCAGGTGGGGCGCGGGCGACTGGGCGAGCCGGACGTTGCGCGGGAGGCGGCTGTGGAACAGCAGCGAGATCTCCTGCAGCAGCCCGTTCAGATCCACCGGCTGGAGCGCGGGCGGCAGGCCGCCGGAGATGATCAGCAGCGACCGGCTGAGCGTGGCGGCGCGGCGGGCGCCGTGGTTGATCGCGTCGAGGATCGGCGCGGCGTCGGCGCCGACGTGGCTCCGCAACAGATCGAGCTGGCCGAGCAGCGGGAACAGGGTGTTGTTCAGCCGGTGCGCCACCTCTCCGGCGACCCGGCGGCAGGAGCTGGAGTCGGAGAGGCGGGCGAGGAGCGGATCGGGCAGGACAGGCATCGGCGTGCCGGATAGCTATCCTGCAGCGCAGCCGTATGATATCAGCGCTGAAGTGCGTGCTGATATCATCAGCGAGCAGGATCCAGGATGCAGGACAGCGGGCCAGACAGCAGACAGGACAGCGGGCCGCCCGCGCCGCGATCTGTGCGCCTGCCGGAGGGCTTCCGCGCCCGCGTGCTGTCCGTCGTCGCCGCCATCCCGCGCGGCCGGGTGATCGGATACGGCCAGATCGCCGCCGCCATCGGCCACCCCCGCCACGCCCGCCACGTCGGCATGGTGCTCGCGGGGCTCCCGGCGCACGCCGCGCTCCCGTGGTTCCGCGTCCTCCGCAGCTCCGGGGAGATCGCCGCAGGCGCTCCGACCGATCCGGGGCTGGATCGCCCTGATGAGCAGCGGCTCCGCCTGGAATTGGAGGGCATCCGCCTCCGGCGCGGTCGCGTCCCCATGTCTGTCTACGGATGGACCCCACCCCCGCCATTGGAGTCCCCATGATCCGCTCCCTGCTCTCCCCCGCGCTCCGCCCCCTCCTCCTGCTCGCGGTCGCCGCCTGCACCTCCCCCAAGGGCGACACCTCCCTCACCCCCGCCACGGACAGCGCCTACGGCAACACCGGGGAGGGTGACGCCGACACGGACAGCGACACGGACAGCGACACCGACAGCGACAGCGACAGCGACAGCGACACAGACACCGGCACCGATCCCCAGCCGGAATTCTCCGCTGCTCCCGGCCCGTACAGCGTCGTCGTGGAGAGCGGCACGATCGACGGGCATGCGGTGGACTGGTACGTCCCGCAGGGGGTGACGGGGGCGCCGGTGGTGATCTGGTCGCACGGCTTCGCGCGCTCGCCCGCGAACCACGTGACGGCGGCGACGTTCGCGGCCTCGTGGGGGCTGATCGTGGCGACGCCGGAATTGGCGACGTTCTCGGATCACGCGGCCAACGGGGCGGCCATCGCGGTCGACTACCTGCCGGAGACGCAGTCCCGGTACGCGGGGATCGCGGGGGCGCAGACGGCGTTCGTCGGCCACTCGGCGGGGGGGCTGGCCTCGGTGATCGCGGCCTCGCAGGCGCCGGTGGACGCGCTGGTGGCGCTCGATCCGGTCGAGAACCTCGGCGCGGGGACGGCGGCGGCGGCCTCGGTCACGGCGCCCGCGCTGTTTCTGATGGGGGAGGGGTCGCTGTGCAACAGCTACCAGAGCGGCGACGGGATCGCGGCGGCGCTCGGCGGGCCGCTCTGGCTGGTGGACGTGGAGGGGGCGGGCCACTGCGACTTCGAGTCGGACACCGATCTGCTGTGCGCGGCGGCCTGCAGCACGATCTACGACAGCGCCCGCCAGGAGATGATCACCGTCTACGCGACGGCCTGGCTGCTGCACCACACGGTCGGCGGGGCGGACGGCTGGGTGGAGGGCGGGGCGGAGGCGGAGGCGGATCGGCAGGCGGGGCGGGTGAGCTGGTGATCGAGGTCGCGGGGCTCAGCAAGACCTTCCGGGTTCCGCAGAAGGAGGAGGGGTTCGCCGCCTCGCTCCGGTCGATATGGGATCGGCGCTACACCGATGTCGAGGCGGTGCGCGGGATCTCCTTCCGCATCGAGCCGGGCGAGCGCGTCGGCTTCCTCGGCCCCAACGGCGCGGGCAAGACCACGACGCTGAAGATGCTGGCCGGGCTGCTCCACCCGACCGCCGGTCAGGTGCGGGTGCTGGGGCATGTCCCGCAGGCGCGGTCGCCGGAATTGCTCTCCCGCATCACGCTGGTAATGGGCCAGAAGCAGCAATTGCTCTGGGATCTCCCGCCGCGCGAGACCTTCGCCCTCAACCGCGCGCTCTACAACGTCCCCGAGGCCGAGTACCGCCGCACCCTCGACGACCTCGTGGATCTGCTCCAGCTCGCGCCGCTGCTGGATCGGCCCGTCCGCAACCTGTCGCTGGGCGAGCGCATGAAGTGCGAGCTCGCCGCCGCGCTCATCCACCGCCCTGAGGTGCTGTTCCTCGACGAGCCGACCATCGGCCTCGACGTCGCGATGCAGCAGCAGGTGCGCGCCTTCATCCTCGCCTGCAACCAGCGGTTCAACGCCACAATCCTGCTCACCAGCCACTACATGCAGGACATCCAGGCCATCACCCCGCGCCTCCTCCTCATCGATCAGGGCAGCCTCTGCTACGACGGCAGCCTCGACGCCCTCGCCCGCCGCGTCGCCCCCGAGCGCCGCCTGATCGTGCGGGCCGCAGATCCGGCGCTGATCCCGCTGCTGCTGCCCCTCGGCTTCGCCCCGGAGGGCGCGGATCGTGGCGCGGATCGTCTCGTCTGCACCGTCCCCGCCGGAGAGGCAAACGCCCGCATCGCCCGGCTGCTCCAGGCCGCCCCGATGGCGGAGTTCGAGGTCGAGAGCCCGCCGCTGGAGGAGGTGATCCGCCGCGTGTTCCAGAAGAACGATCAGGAAAAGACATGAACCTGCTGCGCGCCTTCCCCGCGATGATGCGGATCGGCTTCGCCGAGGCCGTCGCCTACCGCGCCGAGATGGTGGTCTGGGTGCTGGCGACGACGCTGCCGCTGGTGATGCTGGGGCTGTGGAACGCCGCAGCCGAGGGCGGCCCGGTCGGCGGCTACGATCAGATCGCGTTCACCCGCTATTTTGTCGTGATCCTCGTCGTGCGCCACCTGACGTCGGTGTGGCTGGTCTGGGAGGTCAACTGGATGATCCGCACCGGCTCGCTCTCGCCGTGGCTGCTGCGCCCCGTCTCCTTCCTCTGGTGGAACCTCGCCCAGACCCTCGGCGGCTGGCCCCTCCGCGTCCTCGTCATCCTGCCGCTGATCGCCGGGATCGCCCTCTGGCGCCCCGAGATCGCCTGGGCGCCGGGGCCGGTCGCGCTGCTCGCCGGGGCCGTCTCCGTGCTGCTCGCCCTCGCCGCGCAGTACCTCGTCCAGTGCATCTTCGGCGCGCTCTCCTTCTTCCTCGATCAGTCCGTCGGCCTCTACAACGCCTGGTTCGCCGTCTGGGCGCTCCTCAGCGGCTACGCGCTCCCCGTGAGCCTGCTGCCGGGCTGGGCGCAGACCCTCGCCGTCTGGCTGCCCTTCCGCGCCACCCTCGGCGCCCCGGTCAGCATCCTGCTCGGGGAGGCGCCGATCCTCCCCACCCTGCTGTTCCAGGCCGCCTGGATCGCCGCCCTCGCCCTCCTCGCCCGCCTGACCTGGGAGGCCGGGGTGCGCCGCTACGGGGCGTTCGGCGCATGACACGACACAAGGACTGGGGCCTGCTCCACCAATTCCGCGCGGTCCGGGCGCTGCTGAAGGTCAGCCTCATGGGCGCCATCCAGTACCGATCCAACCTCCTCGTCAGCCTCCTCATCGGCGCCTGCAACGCGGTCGGGGTCGCCCTGCCGCTCTGGTTCGTCTACGCCCACGTCGCCAGCGTCGCCGGCTGGAGCCTCCCCGCCGCCCTCGCCGTCGCCGCCTTCTTCCTCCTCATGACCGGTATCCTCGGCACCGTCGTCGAACCGAACCTCGGCGCCGTCGTCGAAGGCGTCCGCAGCGGGGCGCTCGACTATGTCCTGATCCGCCCCGTCGATGGCCAATTGCTCGTCTCCCTCGCCCGCGTCGACCCCACCCGCGTCTGGGAGATCGTCGCCGGGGCAGGGCTGCTGATCTACGTCTGGCCGCAATTGGGGGTCACCTCTCTGTGGGCGGTGGCGCTCGCCGCGCTCCTGTTCGGGGCCGGGCTCGCCGCCATGTACAGCCTCTACCTCGCCATCATCTGCCTCTCGTTCTGGTTCGTCCGCGTCGATAACCTCCGGTTCCTCATCGTCTCTGCCTCAGACGCAGGGCGCTGGCCGGTCGATGTCTACAAGGGGACGGCCAGGACGCTCCTCACGGTCGTCATCCCGGTGGCGGTCGTCACGTCGTTCCCGGTGATGGCGCTGACCGGAGGGATCGGATGGGAGGCGCTGGGGGGGGTG
>JBEIQZ010000524.1:0-4437 GCA_040376255.1 Alphaproteobacteria bacterium | reverse complement strand
GTTGTCGAACTTCGACTTGGTGACGCTGTCATTGACGTTGATGCCGGGGAACAGCAGGGTGCTCTTCTGGGCGCGCTCATAGAGGCGGTGGACGCCGGTGGTGGTCTCCTCGGAGACGCCCCGGATGCCTGCGGCCATCCCGTGCCAGTAGCGGTCGCCCTTGACCTGGCGCACATCGAGCAGGATCTGGAGGATGATGGCCTCCTCGTGGCTGCCGGCCTTCGCCGGGTCGGGCAGCTCGCCGGCGACCTCCAGCTCATAGCCGAGGTGGACGAGCAGGGTCGCGTCCCCGCCATCGTCGAGGATCAGGTTCGGCCCGGAGCCGTCCGGCCACACCAGCGCCTGCAGCGTGCACCACCAGTACTCCTCCAGCGTCTCGCCCTTCCAGGCGTAGACCGGGACGCCTGCGGGGGCGTCTGCGGTCCCGGCGGGGCCGACGACGGCGGCGGTGGCGGCGTGATCCTGGGTGGAGAAGATGTTGCAGCTCACCCAGCGGACGTCCGCGCCGAGGGCGGTGAGCGTCTCGATGAGGGCGGCGGTCTGGACGGTCATGTGGAGCGAGCCCATGATCTTCGCGCCCGCGAGCGGCTGGGCTGCCTCAAACTCCTCGCGCAGCGAGGCGAGGCCGGGCATCTCCACGAGCGCCAGATCCAGATCCTTGCGCCCGTAGCGGACGGTGGCGGGGGACATGTCCCGCACCTTGTGGGGGAGGTCAGCGAACAGCGGCAGGCCGGTGTTCATGAAGGTGACGGCGGTCGCGTCGGGGGTGGCGATCATAGGTGCCTCTTGTGGAGAGTGGGGGAGGGGATCGGGAGGGACGTGCCTTCCGATTGCTTCATGCATCTATCCGCATAGACGCATAGATAGCAAGAAGGATCGCGAGCGGTTATCGTGTTTCCGTGACCCAGCCCCCAATTCCTGTCTCTGCCCCCCCGCTCTCCGAGCGGCTCGCTCCCCCGCTCTCTGAACGCCTCGCCGCCCTCGTCGAGCCCGTGCGGATCCGGATCCTCCACGTCCTCTCGCGCGAGGAGCTCGCGGTCGGGGAGCTGTCGCGCGTCCTCCAGACCCCGCAGCCCAGCGTCAGCCGCCACCTGAAGCTGCTCCACGGCGGCGGCTGGCTTCAGCAGCGGCGGGCCGGGACAGCGGCGCTCTACCGGCTCGACGCCGCCGCGCTCGCCCCCGGCCTGACGCCGATCTGGTCGGTCGTCGCCGCCGAGATCGCCCGCGAGGCCGCCGACCCGGTGAGCCTGCATGCCGAGGATCTGCGCCGCCTCGACGGCGTGCTGTCGCAGCGCACCGGGGACAGCGAGGAATTGTTCCGCCGCCTCGGGGGGCGCTGGGACGAGGTGCGCCGGGAGCTGTTCGGGGACGCCGTCACCCCCTGGCTGCTCTCTGCCCTGCTGCCGGAGGGGGCGGTCATCGCCGATCTCGGCTGCGGCACCGGATCGCTGCTGCCGCTGCTCGCGCTGCAGGCCGGGACGGTGATCGGCATCGACCGCGAGGCCGCGATGCTGGAGGTCGCCGCCGCCCGGATCAGCGGGCTCGCCAACGTCACCCTGCTCACCGGCCTGCTCGACGCGCTCCCGCTCGGGCGCCGCACCGTCGATCTCGCCATCTCCGCCCTCGTCCTCCACCACATCCAGGATCTGCAGCCCGTCGCCGCCGAGGTCGCCCGCGTCCTCGCCCCCGGCGGGCGCTGGATCATCCTCGACATGGTCGAGCATGACCGCGAGGACTACCGCGTCACGATGGGCCACCGGCACTCCGGCTTCTCAGAGCGGACGATCCAGGAATTGGCGGCGTCGGTGCGGCTCAGGATGCGGTCGTGGCGGGTGCTGCCGCCGGACCCGGAGGCGCAGGGGCCGGGGCTGTTCGTGGCGGTGATGGATTAGGGTGCAGGCTGTACATTAACTGATAACATCAACTCATCACGCCGAACATCGCTCCTTCCGGGTCGGCGCAGAGCAGCACCCCGCTCCCGTCCGGCAGCGCGACCGGCCCGATCAGGCGCCGCCCGCCCGCTGCCTGCACCCGCGCCGCGACGTCCTCCAGCGCGCCCGCGACCTGCGGCGCCCCGATGTACGGCACCCAGCGGCCCGGCGGCGCGAGGGGGGAGGGGAGGGCGCTCGCGAATTCTGCGCCCGGCCCGCGCCCATGACAAAAAATCATCCCCGCGCCGAGCGCGCCCATGTCCGCCGCCCGCGCCGTGCAGCCCAGGACGCGCACCCAGAAACCGGCCTCCTCCGCCCGCTCCAGCAGCAATTCGTCCCACAGGATCGGGCTGGGCGCTGCAGCGGCCGCCGGATCTGCGCTGTCCACCAGCGTCAGCGCCGCGCCGCCCGCGTCCGCGATGACCGCGAACCCCGGCCCGAGCGCCAGCACATGCCCGTCCTCCGCCATCGCCCGCCCCACCGCCTCCTTCCAGCCAGGGTGGCCCAGCACCGGCAGCCAGTGGGCGGGCCAGCCGCTCTCCGGTTCGAGGGGCTGGACGGCGGCGAAGGCGGCGCCGCCCGCGTGCAGCCGCCCCTCGCGCGCCTCCCAGCCGAAGATTTTTGTATAGAACTGTGATATCCCATCGGGGTCAGCGCACAGCAGATCGTGCCAGCAGAACACAGGTCGCATCAACCCCTCAGCGCCCCTGCCCGAACGTCTCCCCGCCCCCCGCGATCCACGCCGCCTCCTCCGCCGTGTCCGGGCGCCCCAGCGCGGCGTTCCGACCGGGGAACCGCCCGAACCGCGCGATGATCGCCGCATGCTGCTCTGCGAACGTCAGCATGTACCGCGCCTCTCCCGCCAGCCCCTCCGGCGCCTCCGCCACCAGCTGCGTGAACAGCGCCACGCTCCGCGCCTGCGTCTCTGCGTCCTCCGCATGCTCGAACGGCAGATACAGAAACACCCGCTGGTACATCCCCATCCCCCGATCCTGGCCCTGCTCCACCGCCTCCGCCGCGATCCGCCGCGCCCGCGCGTCCGTCCCGAACGCCCGCGCCGTCCCCCGGTACACGTTCCGCGAGAGCTGATCCGCCACGATCACCGCCCCGAGCGCCCCCGCCGCGCCCGCCTGCTCCCACCCCTCGCCCCCGTCCCCCTCCAGCACCCCCCTGAACCGCTCCTCAATCTCCCGATCAAACACCTCCCCCCCGCCGAACCACCGCCGCCGCAGCGCCTCCTCCGGCACCGCCTGTAGATCCGCCGACCCGAACCAGAACGCCAGCACTGCTTTGTATGTCATCCGCCGCACTATCTCCTTTTCCTGTCTACGGCAGGTCGAGCGCAGCCTTGATCCCTGCCTCAACGGCAGCCAGCACCTCCGGCGGGAGCGCACCGAGCCTCCTGGTGAGCTTCGTGCGATCAAGGGTCGTGAGTTGATGACACACAGCGATGCCGTCTCCGCGCAGACCTCCGGCGCCATCGGGGATCAGCACGACCGTCGGGCCGCGCCGCGCCTGCGCCGCAGATGTGGTGAGCGGCACGACGGTCACCGACTGCCACGTCGCGACCCGGTTGAAGCTGTCGTGAGACACCACCAGCACAGGACGGCCACCTTGAATCTCGGCTCCAGAGCGGGGGTTCAGCTCTGCAAGGTAGAGATCCCCCCGCCTCATCGCCCGTCCGAAGCGATCAGGTGATCGACGGCGACCCCCTCAATGTCAGGGTCGAGATCCAGCTCCGTACCCGCTTCAGCCATCGCGAACCGCTCGATCTCGTCAGCTATCCGCTGGCGTCTCCGCGCCTGGAGCCAGCCGGAGAGGGCGTCGCGCACGACCTCCGTCGCGGGGCGGCGCTCAGCAGTGGCCTCCTCGCGCAGGGCATCGTGCAACTCGTCGGAGAGGGGAAGGTGGAAGGTACGCAGGATGCCTCCAGATGTGGCCATATAGTTGGCCATATAGTTGGCCATGTAGTTGGTTGTTGGTTGAGCGTCAAGCGCTACCTCGTACCTCTCCCTTCGGCCTCCCCGTCAGATACGTCCCATGCAGCGGCGCATCCCCCAGCTTGATCGTCCCGATCTCCCACTCCCACCCCGGCGCATCGATCCCCTTCACCAATTCCCGCAGTTCCTCCACGCTGTAGATCCGCAGCCACGACACGATCCCGTCCCACAGCACGAACGGCTGCATGATCGGAAAAACCCATGTCCACAGCAGCCACTGCCAGCGGAACGGCCGCCAGAGCGGCATCGTCAGCGTCACGCTGAGCGGCGACAGCAGCAGCCCGAGCAGCATCGGCAGCTCCCGGCTTACAACCTCGAACACCGCGATGGGCTGCCGCGCCGCGACGGCGTCCGCCAGCACCTTGCGCGCCAGATCGGGCGGCAGGTGGTGGAAGGCGTTGAAGATCGTCCGCACCCCGCGCAGCTCCGCCGGGACCTGCGCCGCATCGACCGGCTGATCCCGCCCCGCGACCCGACCGCCCCCGATGGCCGCCGCGTACGCGAAC
>JBEIQZ010000802.1:0-1829 GCA_040376255.1 Alphaproteobacteria bacterium | reverse complement strand
GAGCGGCGTCGGCGGCGGGCGCGTCTGCTCCGGTCAGCGCGGCGGCAGGCGCGGCAGCAGCGGCGGCGGTGGCCGGAGCGATGGGCGGCGGGAGCCGGGTGCCGCCCTCTCCGGAGATCGGCGGCAGCGGCCACAGCGCAGGCAGCAGCGGCGCGCGCTCAAGATCCGGAGGCGGATCGTCAGGGTCGGGGCGCTCCGGCGGTTCCGGAGGATCGGGCGGCTCTGGCGCACGGGCAGGCTCGGGCGGGTCGGGCGGCCCCGGCGGATCGGGCGGCTCTGGCGCACGGGCAGGCTCGGGCGGATCGGCAGGGCCGGGCGGGCCGGGCGGTTCGGGCGGTTCTGGCGGGCCGGGCGGTTCTGGCGGGCCGGGCGGCTCCGGGGGATCGGGCGGCTCCGGGGGATCGGGCGGACGCAGCCCTGAGATCGGCGGAGGTGGCGGGGGCGCCAGAGCAGGCGGCGCGGGGGCAGGGGGCGCAGGCACAGGCGCGGGCTCCAGGGCGGGCGGCGCGGGCGGCTCCAGCGGCGCAGGGCGGCAGACGGTGTCCTCGGCGGGCGCGGATCCGGCGTCGGGCGGTTCGGGCGGGCCGAGCAGGACCGTCTCCGGGGTCGGGACGGATCGGGTGCAGGGCAGCTACAACGACGGGAAGACCTCAGCGGCGGGCGAGATCGGCAGCCAGCGCGCGGCGGGATCGGTGAAGAAGGAGGACAAGTGGGCGGCGGTGAGCCTCGACAAGCGCGGCTCGCTGGCGCTCGGTGGCGGCAGCAAGGACGGGAATTTCACCTTCAACAAGGACTCCGGCGGACGGATGTCGGGCTTCGGGAACGTCATCACCGGCAAAAACTCGTCGCTGAAGCTCGGCGGCGCCGACAACGGCTCGTTCCGCCTCGCCTCCATGAGCCCCGATCTCAACACCTCCCTCACCCGCAACGGCATGGGTACGGTGGACGGCTTCCTCAAGGCCCGCGACGGCGCCAGCCGCTTCGAGCTGGACGGCTCTTCAGATCGCAGCTTCGGCGTATTCGGTGAGGATGAGGGCGGCCACGGCTACCTCGGTCGCACCCCGGAGGGCGAGTACCACACGAACTCCAGCGGCACCTGGACGCGCGCCATCGAGCGGGCGCAGCAGGCAGTCAAGGAGATCCGCAAGGTTGAATCACGGGTCCGCCGGTAGTGTCCGGCAGGCAGCGGGCGACCGCCTTCATCCTCGCGGCGGGCCTCGGCACCCGGCTCCGCCCGCTCACCCTCCGCACCCCCAAGCCGCTGCTCCCCGTCGCGGGCCGCCCGATGCTCGATCATGTGCTGGAGCAGGCGCGGCAGTACGGGCATGAGCGGGTGGTGGTCAACGCCTTCTGGCTGCCGGAGCAGATCGTGGCGTGGGCCGCTGATAAGCCGGGAGTTGAAGTTATTGTAGAGCCGGTGATCCTGGGGACAGGTGGCGGGCTGCTGAACGCGCAGGATCGGCTGGCGGATCGGTTCGTGGTGTTAAATGGGGATATCCTCTCGGACGTGGATCTCGGCGCGCTGTGGGCGGTCGATGCCCCGGCGGTGATGGCGCTGCGGCGACAGGAGACGGCGCGACACACCGGGGTGTCGTTCGACGGGGCGCGGGTGCGCGGGATCAGCGGGGTGGTCGGAGAGGGCGATCCGGGGATGCATTTTACCGGGGTGCATGTGCTGAACCGCGAGATGCTGAGGCGGGTGCCGGAGGGGGAGCAGTGCGTGATCCGGACGCTGTACACGCTCGAGAAGCGCAACGCGCTGGGTGTCCTTGAGCGTCGTCTGCACCGCAACCCACTCGCCAATCCCAACAGCTGTCACGCTGCCGAGT
>JBEIQZ010000441.1:0-5387 GCA_040376255.1 Alphaproteobacteria bacterium | reverse complement strand
GGGGGGGGGGGGGGGGGGGGGGGGGGGGGGGGGGGGGGGGGGGGGGGGGGGGGGGGCCCCCCCGGGGCCGGATGGAGACGCCGAGCCGCTGTACCGGCACCCCTCGGACGACTACCCGCCGGTGCGCGCGTGGACGCCGCTGGTGGATCGCGTCCGGCGGGAGGCGGAGGCGGTGGTCGGCCACCCGCTGAACCACTGCCTGATCCAGCTCTACCGGGACGGGCAGGACTGGATCGGGGCGCACTCGGACAAGACGCTGGACGTTGTGCCGGGGTCGTACATCGTGAATGTGTCGGTGGGGGCGACGCGGGCGATGGTGCTGAGGAAAAAGGGGCGCGGGCAGACGGACGGGCAGGCGGACGGACAGGCGGGCGGGGAGCGGCCCGCGCGGGAGCTGCAGCGCGTCCCGCTGCCGGACGGCTCGATGATGCAGATGGATCTGGCGACGAACCGGGAGTGGCTGCACGAGATCCGCCAGCAGGGCGCGGCGGGCGAGATCGGGCCGCGCGTCTCGCTGACCTTCCGCCGCATCGGGAGCTTCTGGAGCCCGGCCACGCAGGCGGCGTGGGGGACCGGCACCCCGCATGCAGACCGCGCCGCCGCCGAGGCCGCCGCCGCGATCCGGGCGGGCTGGACGGAGGAGGCGCGGCTGGCGTGGGAATTGGCGGAGTCGGAGCGCATGCTCAGGCTGTTCCGCGAGGAGAACATCCGGGCGGACTTCGATCAGGCTTCGTATCGCCCCGGCTTCGAGGTGATCCACCTGCGGCATTACCAGGAGCACAGCCAGGAACCCCCCCCCGATCAGGCCCGGCCGGAGCGCGATCTCTACAGCGAGCGATCGAGCTGAATGGAGGCGCAGGTGGAGTCACAGACGGAGAACAAGCGTGAGCGGGTGCTGTACCGGGTCAACGGCTCGATCAGCTCATGGCGGGTGGAATTGGCGCTGAACGAGAAGGGGCTGCCGTTCGCCGCGCGGCGGCTGCGGGTGATGTCGACGTCGAAGGAGACGCGCACGGCGGCGTTCTTGGCGATCAACCCGCGCGGCAAGGCGCCGGTGCTCGTCGAGCCGGACGGGACGATCCTCAACGAGTCGCTGGCGATCCTCTCCTGGCTGGAATTCCGCTACCCGGAGGCGCCGCTGCTGGATCGGGCCGACCCGGCGGTGCTGGCGCGGCAGCTCTGCTATGTTCAGGAGTCGGAGACGGCGGCCTGCCATTACGAGCCGCTGGAGTCGCTGTTTTTGAAGCGGCCGGAGGCGATGACGGAGGAGGAGCGCGCGCAGATCCGGGGGGCGCTCGGGGACGTGCGCTGGGAGCTGGATCTGTGGGAGCGGCGGCTGCAGGAGAACAGCCCGGCGGGCGGCGGGTTCATCGCGGGGCCGGAGCGGTCGCTGGCGGACTGCGCCTTCTACCCGCTGCTCGGGTACATGGTGCGGCGCGGGCTGCGGCTGGAGGGAGCGGCGGGCGGGCAGAGCTGGCCGGGGCTGGCGGACTATGCGCGGCGGTTCGGGGCGCGCCCCTCGGCGCAGATGGCGCGGCCGCAGGGCTGGGCGCCGGATCAGGCCGGTCGGGCGGATCTGTTCCGGGCGGCGGAAGCATTGTCATAAACAACATGACAGACAGCGCGCGGGGCGGCCGGTTAGGCGGACAGGCATGACCTCTGTGATCGCGCTGCTGGTCGCCTGCACGACCCCCGCCCCATCCGCACCACCTTCTGCCACACCGGCCTCCGTCGCGGCCCCTGTCGCGACCCCTGTCGCGTCGCCTGTGATCGCGGCCCCTGTCGTCATCGACGCGGCGAAGCTCTCGGCGTTCGCCGCCCTCCCGGCGCCCGACGATCCAGCGGCGACCGCTGATCAGCAGGCGCCCGCTGAGGCGCTGGTGGCGCTCGGCCGGACGCTCTACTATGACGCGCGGCTGTCAAAAAATCAGGATGTCTCCTGCAACTCCTGCCACATCCTTGAAAGATACGGGACAGACGAGAAGCCGGTTCCCGCCGGGAGTCCGGGCCAGAAGGGGACGCGGAACGCGCCATCGGTCTACAACGCCGCCGGTCACTTTGCGCAGTCCTGGGACGGGCGCGCGGCGGACGTGGAGGCGCAGGTCGGCGCGCACCTGCTCAAGCCGGTCGAGATGGCGATGCCGGACAAGGCGGCGGTGGTGAAGGTGCTGAGGTCGATCCCCGGCTACGCGCCGCTGTTCGCCGCCGCCTTCCCGAAGCAGAAGGAGCCGATCAGCTTCGACAACGTGACGGGCGCCATCGGCGCCTTCGTGCGCGGGCTGCTGACCCCGGCGCCGTTTGACATGTTCCTGGCGGGCGATCCGAACGCGCTCACTGCGGCGCAGAAGCAGGGCCTCAACACCTTCATCGAGGTGGGGTGTACGGACTGCCACGCCGGCCCCTGGCTCGGCGGCGCGAGCTACCGGAAGGCGGGGCTGGTGAAGCCGTGGCCGGACCAGAAGGACGCCGGGCGGTTTGAAGTCACAAAAAAAGAGGAAGACCGTATGGTGTTCAAGGTGCCGGGCCTGCGGAACATCGAGAAGACCGGCCCCTACATGCACGACGGCTCGGTGAACACGCTCGACGGCTCGATCCAGACGATGGGGACGCACCAGCTCGGCCTGGAGCTGACCACCGCCCAGGTCGCTGAGATCCGCGCCTTCTTCAGCGCCCTCACCGGTCCGATCCCGAATACTTACATCGCCCGGCCCGCCCTGCCTCCGGACGGCCCGAAGACGCCGAAGCCGGATCCGGGATGAGCGCCGATCCCGCCGCGCAGGCGCACCTGCAGCGCATCCAGGCGCGGCTGGAGGCGGCGGTGCGGGGCAAGACCGGCCCGATCCGGCTGCTGCTGGCGGCGGTGGTGTCGGGGGGCCACGTGCTGCTGGAGGACATCCCCGGCACCGGCAAGACGACGCTCGCCCGGAGCCTCGCCGCCGCGACCGGGTGCAGCTTCAAGCGCATCCAGTGCACCCCCGACCTGCTGCCCGGCGACATCACCGGCAGCAGCATCTTCGATCAGAAGCGCGGGCGCTTCCGCTTCCGGCCCGGCCCGCTGATGACCCAGATCGTCATCGTCGATGAGATCAACCGCGCCTCGCCGCGCACGCAGTCGGCGCTGCTGGAGGCGCTGGCCGAGGGACAGGTCACCGTCGAGGGCCGCACCCGCCCGCTGGCCGCGCCCTTCCTCTGCGTCGCCACCCAGAACCCGGTGGAGTTCCACGGCACCTACCCGCTGCCTGAGGCGTCGCTGGATCGGTTCATGCTGCAGCTCTCCCTCGGCTACCCGCCGGAGGCCGAGGAGCGCGCGCTGATCCAGGGAGCCCCCGGCGCCCCCGCGCCGGGCGCGCCTCCCCTCCCCTCCCCCGTCACCCCCGCCGACATCCTCGCCCTCCAGGCCGCCGCCGCCGCCGTCCGCATGGACGCCAGCGTCGCCGCCTACGCCCACCGGCTCGTCCTCGCCACCCGCCAGCACGCCGCCGTCCGGCTCGGCGCCTCCACGCGCGGGGCGCTCCACCTCGGCCGGGCGGCGCGGGGCTGGGCGATGCTCCAGGGGCGCGACTTCGTGATCCCGGAGGACGTGCGCCACCTCGCCGCGCCCGTGCTCGCCCACCGGCTCTGCCTCGACGGGAAGGCGAAGTACGCGGGCGCGGATCGCGGGCAGATCATCCAGGAGATCCTGCAGTCCACCCCTCTGCCCCGATGACCGGGGGACGCCCGCCCGTCACCCCGGTGAAGAAGAAGCGGCGTACCTGGTCCTTCCAGATGGACGCGCTCGATCACGCGCACCTCCGCTGGCTCGACGATCAGTACCGGGGGCGCCTGACCGTGGCGGGGCGGGCGGTGTTCTGGGGGACGGTCGCGGCCTGCGTGCTGCTGCTGGGCGGGATCTCGGCGGGGCTGGCCCGGACTGCAGGCATTTTTCTGGCCCTCTGCGCGGTGTCCACGCTGAGCCGCTCCCCGCCTGCCAGCGCCCTGCAGGCCCGTCGGCGCCTGCCCCCGCCGCCCGTCACCGGAGAGATCTGGCGCTACACCGTCGAGATCGAGAACACCGGCGCGACGCCGCTCTATGACCTCCACATCGAGGAGCGCGGCCTGCCCGCGATGCTCCGCCCCGCCGGAGAGCCGCCCGTCCTCGCCCGCCTCGACCCCGGCGCGCGCGCCACCGTCCACATGCAGCTCCTCGCCCGCCGCCGGGGCCGCTGCACCCTCTCGCGCCTCCAGATCGCCAACGCCGGCCCGCTCGGCCTCATCAAGTCCGGCCTCCAGATCGGAACCCCCGACCGCTTCCTCGTCTACCCGAAGGTCACCCCTGTCCCGGCCCTCGACCTGCCCGCCGCCCCCGCCCCGCAGCCCGGCGGCATCCCGGTGGCCGCCCGCGTCGGGGAGTCCGCCGAGTTCCTCTCCCTCCGCCCCTGGCGCCCCGGCGACCGCCTCCGCGACGTCGACTGGCGCGCGCTCGCCCGCACCGGCCGCGCCGTCTCCCGCGAGTACCAGCAGGAGTACTTCATCCGGCTCGCCCTCGTCGTCGATGTCTCCTCCCCCTCCCTCGCGGAGGATCACCGCGTAGAGACAGCCCTCTCCCTCGCCGCCGGGGTCACCGACCACCTCGCGCGCCAGGACTTCATCATCGACATCTTCGCTGCCGGGGACGGTATCCTCCGCCTCCAGGCCGGGCTGGGGCTGGATCACCTCGACAACATCCTCGAACAGATGGCGGCCATCGAGCCAGGAGCAGAATTGGACACGGAGCAGATCGCGGCGGTCATCGGGGAGGAGGCGCAGCGGTTGTCGGCGGTGATCTTTATCTTTACGGGGTGGGATCAGCGGCGGGCGGAGCTGGTGGAGCGGGTGCGGGGGATGGGGGTGGAGGTGGTACGGCTGGGGGAGCCGTGATCCTCCTCTCCCTGCTCCTCCACCTCCTCCTCTCCGAGCGCCCCCTCGTCCTCCCGGTGATCGCCCTGCTGTACTGGCCTGCCCGCCCCCGCCTGGAATGGACAGAGCCCCGCGCCTGGGCCGCCGCGATCCTGGGCCTGCTGCTCTCGGTGCTGTACAACGTGGTTCACCCGATCCCTTCGGGTCTGTTCCCGCCGGTGATGCTGGCAGGGGCGGGGGGGGGGTGCCTGGGCCTGGCCGCGCTGGCGATCCTGGCGGAGCGGCAGGTGTGGGCGTGGTCGATGGGGTTTGTGCTGGCGGGGCTGTCGGGGCAGGCGCCGGAGGTCGCGTGGAAGACGGCGGTGTGGTGGCTGTGGGCGGCGGGGCTGGTGGGGTGGGCGGGGCGGCGGGTCGGGGCGCGGGCGATCCCGCCGGGGCCGGAGGCGCTGCGGGAGCCGGAGGATCTGGCGCCGGCGTTCCGGGCGCTCACGGCGGGCGTGGTGGGGGACCTG
>JBEIQZ010000817.1:0-1743 GCA_040376255.1 Alphaproteobacteria bacterium | reverse complement strand
GCTCCCGCCCGCAGCGCTCCCGCTCGCAGCGCTCCCGCCCGCAGCGCTCCCGCCCGGCCCTGCCCGGCCCCACCCTGTGACATGGTCGGATGAGTCCGACAGGATGGACGTTCCCGCCGGAGTCCCCGCGCTGCCCGCCGGGCTCTCCGTCGCAGACCCGTTCGGTCTCCCCGATGCCGGGGCGCTCCCGGCTGCCGTCAACGCCGGGTTGTCCGGTGCGCCGCCGGATCTGGTCGTCCCAGGGCTGTCCGATGCGCCGGACGGCGCAGGGTTGTCCGGTTCGCCGCCGGGTCTGGTCGTCCCGGGGATGGAGCCGTCCGTCCAGGTCGCCGATGTATCTCCGGCGCCTGTGTCTCTGGCGCCTGTATCTCTGGCGCCTGTATCTCTGGCGCCTGTATCTCTGGCGCCTGTATCTCTGGCGCCTGTGTCTTTGGCGCCTGTGTCTCCGGCGCCTGCGCATTCTGCGTCCCCCCTCGCGCCGCTCCCTCCTGTCGAGGAGGAGCCGGATCCGCCCGCGTCCCCGGTCGCACCCCCGGTCGCACCCCCGGCGAACCAGACGCTCACCCCTGCTGATCTCGGCGCGCCTCCGCGCCCGGCCTCCCCGGCGCCGGCCCGCCCGTTTGTTCCAGCTGCTTCAGAGAGCACCTCTGAGCGCTCCGCCATCGGCATCTCCCCCATACGCCCCGCCGCGCCCCGGCTCATCGGGAAGCCGCCGGACGGGCCGATCCCCGACTCGCCCTCTCCGGCCTCCAGCTGGGGCGAGGCGCGCGCCGCGCTCAGGCCTCCAACATGGCGGCTGTCGGGGCGCCCGCCCAGCCGTCCGATGCGGACAGGCGCACGCCCCCGCCGGCGGTCGCGTCGGTCGGGGTCCTGCTCTCCGTCCTCGGCGTCGGTGGCGTCGCCCTCCTCGCGTTCGCCGCAGGGTTGTGGCTGTGGCAGGACCAGAAGGCGGGCGAGCGTGAGGTCGTTCCCGCTGCGATCACGGCGACGGTCGTTCCCGTCCCGACCCCCGATGTGACCCCTGCGACCCCCGATGTGACCCCTGCGACCCCCGATGTGACCCCTGCGACCCCCGATGTGACCCCGGCCCTCACTCCGCTCACGCCCGCATCATCGCTCTCTGCCCCCACCGCGACCGCCGCACCGGGCGCCACGCCGACCGCGAGCGCCACGCCGACCGCGAGCGCCACGCCGACCGCGAGCGCCACGCCGAAGGGTACGCCCGCCGCGACCTTTACCCCGGTTCCGTCCGCGTCCACGCCTGCCGTCACACCGTCCGGTGCGGGTACTCCCTGGGGCGCAGTGTCCACCCCCGCCGCGACGCCTGCTGCGACGCCTGCCGCGACGCCCGCTGCGACGCCTGTTGCGACGCCCGCTGCGACGCCCGCTGCGACGCCCGCTGCGACGCCTGCCGCTGCACCGGTCAGCGTCAGCATTGTCTGCAGTGGAAAAGCCCCGTGCCGTGTCTCCATTGACGGTGGAGGCGAGATCACGCTCCCGACCAACCGGGACATCCCGGTGGGCCGTCACACCTTCCGGTTGACAGACGCGGACGGCGCTACCTGCATCCTCACACGCAACGTGACAGTCCCCACCAGCGGTTCGGTCTTGACTGTCTCTCTCCGGTGTAATTCATCTCCATAGCCGGTGCCCGCCGGTGTCCTTCCCGGCGCCCGCCGGTGTCCTTCCCGGCCCTGCCGGTGTCCTTCCCGGCCCTGCCGGTGTCCTTCCCGGCCTGGCCGG
>JBEIQZ010000732.1:0-2354 GCA_040376255.1 Alphaproteobacteria bacterium | reverse complement strand
GGGCGGGGGCAACCAGGGCGGGGCGAACCCCGGGATCTCCCTCGCGCGTCCCCCTGGCGGCGCGCCCGCGCTGTCCGGCGCGCCCGGGCGCCCGGCGATGCCGGTGCCGCTGCCTGCGGGCTGGCCGGGGGGGCAGGCGCCGCCCTCGCCGCACGAATTGCTCCCGGCGGTCGGGCGGATCGCGGTGACGCTGAAGGACAAGGAGGCGTCTGGCACGGGTTTTGTCGTGAGCCCCGGCGGCTTCCTCATCACCTGCCACCACGTCATCGACGAGGCGGTGCGCCTCTCCTTCCAGCCCGCCGACGGCAGCCCTGAGCGCCCGCTGGTGGTGCTGGCCTCCAACCCGCAGATCGACATTGCGCTCTGCTGGCTGGCGGACGGGGCGGGGTCGTGCGTGTGGCTCCCCATCGCCCCGGAGGCCGATCCGCCGCGCATGGGGACGGAGATCGGGCTGCTCGGCTACCCCTACGCCTCGGCGCTCGGCACCGAGATCACCTACACGCAGGGGATCGTCAACAGCGTGCGCGGGCAGGTGCTCCAGATCGACGCCGGGGCCGCGCCGGGATCGTCGGGCGGGCCGGTGTTCCGGCGCGGACCGCGCGAGGTCATCGGGGTGCTGGGCGGCGGGCTGCCGAACCATCCGGGCGGGATGCTGATCAACTTCGCCTCCGATATCCGCGCGATCTGGCGGCAGGGCTGGGTGCGGGCCTGGGGCTGAAATCAGAGGCGGGGCGTGAGGAGACCGGTTAAGGGGCGCGCACATGAATTTCCGCTCCGGTACCATCGCGCTCGTCGGCAAGCCCAACGCGGGCAAGTCCTCCCTCCTCAACGCGCTCCTCGGCGAGCACCTCGCGGCGGTGTCTCCGCGCCCGCAGACCACGCGCAACCGCATCATCGGCATCCACAACGCCGAGGGGATGCAGGCCGTCCTGCTCGACACCCCCGGCATCCACGAGGCGCACAGCCCGCTCAACGAGGTGATGGTGGAGGTCGCGACCTCCAGCCTCGGCGAGGTGGATGTCTGCACCTGGATCGTGGACGTGATCCCGCTGGTCGAGAACATCCAGAAGGAATTGCCGGTGCTGGATCGGGGGCTCCAGGCGATCAACGAATTGCTGCCGCCGCAGGCGATGGTGGTGCTGAACAAGATCGACAAGGTGAAGGACAAGAAGCTGCTGCTGCCGCTGATCGCCGCCTTCGCGCCGCGCGAGGTGGTGCCGGTCAGCACGCGGAGCCGCGAGGGCTTCGAGGCGCTGGAGCAGGTGTGGCGGCTGCGGCTGCCGGAGGGGGAGGCCGCCTACGACCCGGACACCTTCACCGACTCCACCGAGCGGTTCATCGTCAGCGAATTGATCCGCGAGCAGGTTTTTCACCTGACTGAGCAGGAATTGCCCTACTCGACCGCCGTGGAGGTCGAGAAGTTCGACGAGTCGCTGCGCGAGGCGGGCAAGGTGGCGATCCACGCGAAGATCCTCGTAGAGAAGCCGGGGCAGAAGGCGATCATGATCGGCAAGGGCGGCCAGATGATCAAGGAGATCGGCACGAAGTCGCGCGAGAAGATCGCGGCGCTGCTCGGCTGCAAGGTGCGGCTGGATCTGTTCGTGGTGGTGGAGCCGGACTGGAGCCGGAGCCCCCGGATGCTCAAAGAGCTGGGCTATTCGGCGCCTAAAAAACAGAAGAAGTAGCAGAAGAAGCAGCAGACCGGGGACAACATGCGGGTGGTCGTGGCGATGAGCGGGGGGGTGGACTCCTCGGTGACGGCGGCGCTGCTGCAGGAGCAGGGTCACGAGGTCATCGGGATCCACATGAAGCTGCACTCGGCGGTCGAGGGGGAGAGCGGCCACTGCTGCGGGCTGGACGACACCCTGGACGCGCGCCGGGTCGCGGAGCGGATGGGGTTTCCGTTCTACGTCCTCGATCTGCAGGAGGCGTTCCGCAGCGCGGTGATGGACAATTTTGTCGGGAACTACGTCGCAGGCTTCACGCCCAACCCCTGCGTGCAGTGCAACGGCGTGCTGAAGTTCTCGGTGCTGCTGCGGCGCGCCCTCGCGCTCGGGGCCGACGCGCTGGCCACCGGCCACTACGCGCAGATCCGCGACAGGCGGCTCTACATGGCTGCCGACCCCGACAAGGATCAGAGCTACTTCCTGTTCCAGCTCCGCCCTGAGGCGCTCGCAAAAACCCTGTTCCCGCTCGGCGGGATGACCAAGCCGCAGGTGCGCGCCGAGGCCCGGCGCCTCGGGCTGGTGACGGCGGAGAAGCCGGAGTCGATGGAGGTCTGCTTCCTCCCTGACGACGATCACACCCGCTTCGTCCGGGAGAACCTGCCCGATCACATCACCGACACCTCCGGC
>JBEIQZ010000283.1:0-7896 GCA_040376255.1 Alphaproteobacteria bacterium | reverse complement strand
GGGTGCAGGTGCGGGGGGTGACGATCCCGGCGGCTGCGGACGGGGGGGAGCAATTGCTCGGCGGTACGGTGCGGCTGCGGCTGCGGGTGGAGGGGGCAGAGCGGGTCGAGGATGTGCTGGTGCGGTCGTCGGAGGGGCGGGTGGTGGGGGTGGAGGTCGAGGCGGGGGAGGTGCGGGTGGAGATCGAGCCGGAGCCGGGGCGGCAGCCCAGGGTGCTGGCGGTGAGCGCGCTGGATCTGCGCGATCCGGGGCGGGTGCCGGTCGCGGGGCTGGTGGGGCTGAAGGCGCGGCAGCAGGCGAGCATCCAGGCGGAGCCGGGGGCGGAGGTGGTGCTGCGGGTCGGCGGGCGGAGCTTCGGGCCGTTCATCGCGGACAGCGAAGGGCTGGCGGAGGTCGGGTTCGAGATCGGGCCAGGGGTGCGGGACTATGAGGTCGTCGTCACCGACGATGTCGGCAACAGCCAGCGCCTCCGCAGCGCCCTGCCGGGCCCGTTCCTGCCTCAATTGCTGGTGACCGAGGCGCCGCAGCCGGGCGGGGCCGAGGATCTGTGGCTCGGCGTCTGGAGCGCCACCGGCAGCCCGTGGATCGGAGACGCCCCCCGCTGCCGCAGCGGCGCAGGCCAGCCGCAGCCGGCCATCCTGATCGGGCGCGGCCTCTACCGCTACAACCTCCCACCCGCCGATCCTGGCGATCTGCGCGCCGATGTCCGCGTCGAGTGCGAGGTCGGCGGCGTCGCGACGAGCGCGCGCCTCTCGCGCGGGCTGGAGGGGGCGGAGCGCGTGGAATTGCGCGCGTGGCCTGAGGTGCTCTCCGGAGACTTCCCCATCGCAGAGCTCCAGGCCGTGCTGCTCGACGGGCGCGGGGAGCGCCTCCCGGTCGACCGGGTCCTGATCGCCGCCACCCCCGGCGCGCTGCTCCCCGCCCCGGTCAGCCCCGGGCAGACCGCCCTCCAGGCCGAGTACCGGGGCGTCTCCGGCTCCGGCACCGCCCTGCTCAGCGCCGCCTGGAGCGCCCCGACCGGCAGCGGGAACCCCTGGAAGATCCTGGCCTGGGCGCTCGCCGCCCCCGGTCAGCCCGTCCGGCTCCGCGCCCGCCTCCTCGACCGGGCCGGGCACCCGCTCGCCGGGATCTCCGTCACCGTCCGCCCCGCCGATCCTGCCGGCGAGGCGGGCCCCTCCCTCACCCTCCAGACCGACGCGGGCGGCTGGATCTCCGCTGATCTCCCTGCCGCTGCCCCTGTCGATCTCTCCGTCGATCCCGCCCGCCCCGCCCCGCGCTATGAGATCGCCGCCGCCGGGATCTCCGCCACCGTCCGCGCCGCCGCCTCCACCGTCCTCCCCGATCCCGCCGCCCCCGATCTCCGCGCCGACCTCCGCCTCCCCGTCGTCGCCGGTCGCGTCCGCAGCGTCGGCCTCGATGTCAGCCCCCGCCCCCTCGTCATCGGGGGCGGCGAAGCGCGCGTCCGCGTCGTCCTCCGCGACGGCTCCGGCGCCACCGTCCGCGATGAGCCCGTCCGCATCGAGGCCTCTGAGGGCGTCATCTCCCCGCCCACCCAGGCCGCTGACGGCGCATGGGAGGCCGCCTTCCTCCCCGCCAGCCGCTCCGGTCCCCGCACCGTCCAGATCACCGCCACCAGCGGCAGCAGCTCCGCGCAGGTCGATCTGGAGCTGCTCCCCAGGGCGGTCCGGGGCAGCGTCACCCTCGCCGGCGGCTGGATCAGCAACTTCGGCCTCATCAACACCCCCCTGATCTGGCTCACCGCCGAAGGGAAGGCCCTCGTCCCCGGCCTCGCCTGGCGCGTCGGACTCGGCACCTACAGCGCCCAGACCTCCATCCCCCACGCCGAGGTCGGCGAGACAATCGAGGCCGATCTCCGCTTCATCCCCGTCGAGGCCGGCCTCCTCTCCGTCCAGCGAACCAGCCGCTACACCCTCGAAGCCGGGCTCTCCGCCGTCCTCATCCCCTGGTCGCTCTCCACCCGCTTCGGCGACGAGCCGGGCTACGCCGGGTTCTCGATCGCGCCCCCGGGCCTCCTCCTCCACGCCGGGGCCGCCCGCCGCTTCGGTAACATGGAGGTCGGCCTCTCCGCCCGCTACCTGCTGTTCAACGCGCCGGGCGAACAGGTGGCGTTTGAAGGGTCGCCGGGGGGGTTGGGGGTGGTCGGGTTCTACAGGATATTGTATTAGTCTGGGGAGGCGAGGGGGGATGGGTTCGGGGAGGGGCAGCCTGTGTACTGGTGGCGCCCATCCTTGCCGGTTATCTGCAGGGGATGTCTGAGCGGTTCCAACGGATCTGCAGGCCGGTGGTGACCGGGGCGGGGGGCTTCATCGGGAGCCACCTCGTAGAGCAACTCGCGGCGCGCGGCGCGGCGGTCGTGGCGTTGATCCACACAAACGCCGGGGGGCGGATCGGGCATCTGGCGGAATTGCCGGAGCGGCTGCGCGCGCAGATAGAGATCCGGGACGTGGATCTGGC
Organism: Alphaproteobacteria bacterium; assembly: GCA_040376255.1. Lineage (GTDB taxonomy): Bacteria > Myxococcota_A > UBA796 > UBA796 > SXON01 > JBEIQZ01. The sequence continues at coordinate 5,421 of JBEIQZ010000283.1, read as the reverse complement.
GGACGCAGGGCTGCTGGCGTCGGCGTTCGAGGGGTGCGACACGGTGTTCCATCTGGCGGCGCAGGTGAGCGTGCCGTTCTCGGTGCGGGCGCCGACGCTGTTCGTACAGACGAACATTGTGGGGACGCACAATGTATTGATGGCGGCGGCGGCGGCGCGGTGCGGGCGGGTGGTGGTGATGTCGAGCAGCGAGGTCTACGGGGCGGCGGCGACGTTCCCGATCCGGGAGGACGCGCCGCTGTGCGCGCGCTCGACCTATGCGGCGACGAAGATCGCGGCGGAGAAGCTGGCGGAGGGATTTTTCCATACGCGGGACATGGGCGTGGTGATCATGCGCCCGTTCAACACCTTCGGGCCGCGCCAGTCGCTCAGGGCGGTGATCCCCTACGTGGCCTCAGCGGCGCTTGCGGGCGGGGCGGTGCGGCTGGGGAACCTCGATCCGGTGCGGGACTTCGTGTATGTGGGCGACACGGCGCGGGGGCTGCTCTGCGCCGGGGAGGCGCCGGGGGTGGAGGGGATGACGTTCAACCTCGCGACGGGGCGCGGGGTGAGCATCGGGGAGCTCGTGCGGATCGTCGGCGCGGCGGTCGGGCGGGAATTGCCGGTGGAGGTCACGCCGGGCCGGGTGCGGCGGGAGCAGTCTGAGGTGTGGCGGCTGGAGGGGGACGCCGGGCGCGCGGCGGAGCGGCTCGGCTGGCGCCCGGAGGTCACGCTGGAGGAGGGGGTGCGGGCGGTGCTGGAGGACGTGCGGCGGCGGGGGCTGCCGGGGGAATTGCGGTGAGGGAGGGGGCGGAGGCGCTGCTGATGGCGGGCGGGCGGGGGGAGCGGCTGCGCCCGCTGACCGACACGGTGCCCAAGCCGCTGCTGCGGGTGCGGGGGGGGGCGATCCTGGATCTGCTGCTGGAGGCCATCGCCCGGGCCGGGGTGCGGCGGGCGCACGTCGCGACCGGCTACCTCGGCGATGCCGTGGCGCGGCACCTGTCGGATGCGCCGGTGCCGGGGCTGGAGGTCAGGGCGCGCCGGGAGGAGCAGCCGCTCGGGACCGCCGGGGCGGTGGGGCTCGTGGCGGGCGGGCTGTCAGGGCCGCTGCTGGTCTGCAACGGGGATATTGTGACGGATCTCGACTTCGGGGCCTTGATCAAAGGGCATGCGGCGGCGGGGTGCGCGGTCACGGTGGTCGGCGTCGCGCATGAGCAGCGGCTGCCGTTCGGCGGGCTGGAGGTGGACAGGGCGGGGCGGCTGACCGGGTGGCGCGAGGGGGAGATCGTGCGCCGGATCGTCAGCGCCGGGATCTATGTGCTGGAGCCGGAGGCGGCGCGGATGGTCCGGGCGGGGGAGCGGGTGGATATGCCGGAATTGGTCGGGCGGTGCCGGGAGGCGGGGATGGGGGTGCGGGTGGAGGTGCACGGGGGGGCGTGGGATGATGTCGGGGAGCATGAGGCGCTGGAGCGGTGGAGGTGAGGGGTCAGAGGAGGGCGCGGAGGCGGTTTTCGAGGTGCATGTCGATGGCGAGGCTGTAGCGGTCGCGGTCGCAGCGCCAGCGGGCGATTTTCTGCTGGGGGCGGCGCCAGAGGGGGGCGCGATCCCAGGCGATGCGCTGGTAGTACTTGAAGCGCTCGATCATCCAGAGTTTTTCCTGGCTGACCCAGGGGCCGCCGACCATCCCCTGGAGGTCGAAGTCGGCCCAGGCGTCCAGGGTGGCGGGGAGGGGGTAGTCCTGGCACTCCTTCATGGTGATCTCGGTGCCGGGGTAGGGCTTGAAGTAGAGGAAGGTCGTCTGGAAGTCGGGGCTCATGCGGCGCAGGCGCTTGGCGACTTCGAGGGAGGCGCGGACGCTCTCGTCGCTCTCGCCGGGGAAGCCGACGATGAACGGGAAGTGGCCGCTGATGCCGTGCTGCCGGATACGCTCGGCGACGGCGAAGATCTGGGAGATCTTTGTGTCTTTACGGATGTGCTTCAGCATCTCGTCTGAGCCGGACTCGACCCCGATCAGCACCCGGCGCAGCCCTGATCGGCGGCAGAGGGCGAGCGCCTCGTCGGAGAGGCGCATGCCCTGATCGGCGCGCATGGTGGCGGCCCAGGTGATCGGGAGCTTCGCCTCGACGAACCAGCGGGCCATCCCCTCGACGCGATCCTGGCGGGTGAAGAAGGTCTCGTCCTGGAAGTTGACGTCCTCGAAGCGGTAGCGCTCCCAGAGGGCGGCGATCTGCTCCCCGATGCGGTTGGCGGAGAGGCCGACCCACTTGCGCTTGTAGACGTGGGGGTCGGCGCAGAAGGTGCAGCGGAAGTTGCAGCCCTGGGAGGAGATGAAGTCGAGCTGCCGGTGCTTCTTGAGGTCGAAGTAGCGCTCGACCGGGATGAGGGTGTAGTCCGGCGGGCGCAGGGACTCGACCTGGGCGAGCGGGCGGGCGGGTGCCTGCACCGGGGCGCCGCCGGGGGCGCGGGAGGTGGTGCCGGGGCAGCCGTGGAGGGGGAGGCCGGCGGTGAGGCGGTCGAGCAGGTCGACGAGGGTCTCCTCTCCCTGGCCCTGGACGGTGAGGTCGACGGAGGCTTCGGCGAGGCACTCGGTCGGGAACAGCGAGGGGTGCCAGCCGCCCCAGATGACGGGCAGGCCGGGGCGGAGCCGCTTGGCGAGCCGGGAGACGGCGATGGCGTCGCGGATCGGGGCGCCGGTCAGCACGGTGACGCCGAGGCAGATCGCGCCCTCCAGCGCCTTCGCGAGCGCGCCGGGGACGTCCTGCTCCAGCCGCCCGTCGACGATCACCGGCTCAAAACGCGCCGGGTCGAGGTGGGAGGCCACGGCGAGCAGCGCCAGCGGCATCGTGTAGAAGTCGGACTTCGGGTTGTAGAACACCACGCGATGCCGCACCTCTGTCTCCTGGCGTGAGAGCCTCTAACACACCGGCTGTCACACCGGCTGTCACACCGGCTTGCCGATGACGCCGCAGCAGCGCGAGCAGGCCGGGAGCGACCCGCCCGCCGCCTGGAGGATCTGCCTGAATTGGCGGGCGCGGGGGCCGTTCCAGAGCGCGGTCAGCGGCGCGTCGTCGATCTGGCCGATCGCCCAGTCGAAGCAGCGCCCCTGGCTGGCGAGCACGGAGCCGTCCGTGCGGATCATCATCGAGTCGAAGGGCTGGCTGCAGCGGTGCCCGCCGATGAAGGCGGCGGGGCGGCGGTAGAGGGTGTCGAGGGTCGACGGATCGGTGGCCGCCGGTACGATGGAGAGCCAGCCGCGCCGCCGGTGCGCCTCCACCTGCTGCAGCGCCGCGCTGAGGCGCCCGGTGGGGAAGGCGGCGGGGTCGATGGCGCCGAGGTTGGAGCGGGTGACCGGCAGGACGTCGCCGTACAGGGCGTTGTGGGCGGCGGCCATGTCCGCGTCGATGAAGTTCAGGTGGGAGAGGTGGACATGATCGACCTGGAGCTGCTCCATCTCTGCGACGAAGGCGGGGATGTCCTCCTGGTTCTCATCGGTGATGGTGAACGAGACGTTGACCTCCGGGTAGCGGCTGCCGCGCAGCCTGCGGCGCCGGAGGATCTCCCGGATGCCGGCGGTCGCCTGCTCAAAGCTGCCGCGCCTCCCCCGGATGCGGTCGTGGATCTCCTGCGTCCCGTCGAGCGAGACGTTCAGCCAGTGGAGGCCGGTCTCCATCAGCGCCCCGGCCCGGCGGGGCAGCAGGGTCCCGTTGGTGGTCAGCGAGCAGAAGAAGCCGCGCGCGACGGCGGCGCGGACGAGGTCGACGATCGCGGGGTGGAGCAGCGGCTCGGTGTAGGCGATCCCGATCCGGGGGCGGGGGTGGAATTGCGCCGCCTGCTCCAGCGCCTTGTGGAAGCGCTCCGCCGGCATGTTCCGGGGGCGCTCCCCGATGAGGTTGGCCCAGAAGGGGGTGCTGCTGTCCTCCAGCCCGACGTCGCACATCCGGCAACGGAGGTTGCAGGCGTTGTTGACGCCGAGGATCAGCCACCGGGGCGGCAGGACGCAGGCGCCGTCGCGCCGGGTGAGGTCGGTGCCGCTCAGGCGCTGCTGCAGGGGGCGCCAGATCCCGTCTGCGATCCGGTGCCGGAGGGGGATCCATCGCTCGCGGAGGGTGTCGGCGGACAGGGCGCGCATGTTACCGGTATAACCGCCGATGCCCTCCCGATCTCTCCTGCAGGATCTCTCTGGACGCTGCGCCGGACGCTGGCAGGCGTGGCGTACGCGCCCGCGCCCGGGGGAGCGCCGATCTTTCCGCCCCTGGCCCGTCGGCCCCCCGCCCCGCTCCATCCTGCTGATCCGGCTCCAGGCCATCGGGGACGCGCTGGCGCTGCTGCCGGTGGCGGACGCCCTCCGGGCGCGGTTCCCCGGCGCGCGCGTCGGGGCGGTGATCGGGGCGCGGGCGCGGGCGGTCGTCGAGACGACGGCGGGGCTGTTCGACGAGATCCACGTGCTCGACGGCGCCGGAGGGCGGCGGGATCGGCTGGCGGCGGCGGCGCGGCTGGGGCTGGCGCTCCGGGGCGGGTGGGAGGCGGTGATCGACCTCCAGCGCAACCGCGAGAGCCGGACGGTGCGGCGGCTCGCCGGGGCGCAGGCGTGGGGCGAGTTCGACCGGTTCTCCCCGCTCCCGTTCATGGAGCGCAGCCGGGTGCCGATCCGCGAGGCGGGGCTGGGGGAGCTTGAATACAACTTCCGCCCTCACATCCGGCCCGACCTCCAGGCGGCGGCGCGCGCCCGGCTGGCGTCGCTCGGCTGGCAGGGGGAGCCGCTCCTGCTGCTGAACCCCGCCGGGGCGTGGCCCACCCGCCACTGGCCCGACGGGCGCTGGATCGCGCTCGCGCAGGCGTGGCCGGAGGCGCGCCCGCTGCTCCTCGGCGCAGGGCCGCACGCAGATCGCATGCGCCGGATCGCGGCGGGGATCACAGCAGCGATGGGCGCCGGGCATGTCCTCGACCTCACCGGGCGCAGCACGCTCGCCGATGCCCTCGCCGCCGTCTCCCTCGCCGCCGCCGTGGTCAGCGAGGACGGCGGGCTGATGCACGCGGCCTGGCTCGGCGGGGTGCCGACCGTCGCGATCCTCGGGTCGTCCCGATCGGACTGGATCGCGCCGCAGGGGGCGCACACTGTCAGCTTTGTGTCAGATCGCGGGGAGCTGAGCTGCGGGGGGTGCATGAAGGAGGCGTGCGGGAGAGGGGACACGCTGTGTATGGTGCGGGTGGGGGTGAGGGAGGTGCGGGAGGCGATAGGGAGGTTGGTGTAAATAGAGAAACGCAACCACGGAGGCACGGAGGCACGGAGGGGGACGGAAAGGCGCAAGGCGGAGGATCACGGCGACACGGCGACACGGCGGCACGGCGAAAGGCGAAAGGCGAAAGGCCGAAAGGCGAAAGGAGGGAAGAGGGCGCTTCGCCCAGGGAGCTCTGGATAATCGGGGGGGTGGGAGTCATATG
>JBEIQZ010000713.1:0-2470 GCA_040376255.1 Alphaproteobacteria bacterium | reverse complement strand
GTGAACGCGCTCACGCTCCTCCAGCACCTCCGGCAGGGCCCGTGGCTGCGCGAATTGCGCGGCAGCTTCCGGGTCGGTCTGCGCTTCGGGAGGTCATGGCTGATCTACGGCGAGGCGGGCGCCCCCGGCGTGCGGGCGCTGACGGAGGCGGACGTCCCCGGGCTGGACGCGACCCTGGAGGGCGCGCCGGGAGACCTTGAGGCGATGCTGGCCCGGCATGCGCCGCCCGGCGGGGTCCGGCTGCTGCTCGGGGAGCGCCCGATCCCGCCCCGGCGCGCGCAGGCGCACGGGCTGATCGTCGCGGCGGCGCTCGGCTGGGCCGGGCCGTGGCCCGATCCGGCGGCCTCCCCGGAGCACCGGCGGCTGCTGCGCCGGGCGATGCTCGACATGCGGGTGGGCGTCGAGGAGGAGCGGCTGCGGCTGCTCCCGGCGGGCGCGCCGATCTCCATCGATCTCCGCCTCCGCACTGAGGTCACCGGCCCCCGCTTCAGCACCGAGGGCGCGGGCGACCACGGGCTGCCGGAGATCGACCTCCGTCTCCCGCCGCAGGCCCCGCCGGAGCGGGCGATCCGGCTGATCCGCGCCGCGCTGCGCGCCTGGCCCGCGCGGGAATTCCAGATGGACGGGATCTGGCGCCTCGATCCGCGCCCCCTCCCGCTGGCGGAGGGCTGCGGCCTGCTCGCCACGCTCTCGGCGCCGCCGCACCCGACAGGATAGCCACCGGCATGGCCCCGACCCCCCCGATCCCCCCGATCTCCGCCGCCGCCCGCGCCGCGCACGACGCCGCCGACGCGCGGAACCAGGATGGCTACATCGACCCCGACACCGGCCTGTTCGTGATGACCGCCGGGCGCCTGCGCCGGCAGGGGGTCTGCTGCGGGCGCGGCTGCCGCCACTGCCCCTGGCCTGCCGAGGAGCAGCGCCGCGCCGGGCGCCGCCAGATCAGGGACCGCTGAGCCCTCAGGACAGCAGCTTCGCCAATTCGCCCGACTGGTGTATGTCGCGAAGGATGTCGGCGCCCCCGACGAACTCGCCGTTTATGAAGATCTGGGGGATGGTGGGCCAGCCGGTGAGATCCTTGACCCCCTGCCGGATGTCCTCGTCAGCGAGGATGTTGACAGTGTGGAGCGGCTTGCCATAGCCGGAGAGGATCCCTGCGGCGGTCGCCGAGAACCCGCACTGGGGTGAGGCGGGCGTCCCCTTCATGAACAGCACGACCGGGTGCTCCTTCACGGTCTGCTCGATGAAGGCGCGCGGGCTCAGGCTGCCGCGCGGGGAGACGGGTTCGGGCGCCTCCTCCTCGGCGGGGGGCGGGCGGTAGCCGCCTGAGGCGGGGGCGGCGGGGGAGGGCCGCGCGCCGATCAGGGGGAGGCGGCGCTTGATCCGGTCGATGAGTCCCATTTGTCTTCTCACAGGATAAGGAGGGTGTCGTCAGTGGAGCGATTGTATGCAGCCCATCCTGCAGCTTGTCCTGCTTCCCATCTCCCTTCTGTGTGCCGTCATACCGATGCTCTGCTTCCTGGCCTTCGTCTGGTGGTCCGACCGCTACGACCGGGAGCCGGTATGGCTGGTGCTGCTGACCTTCGCCTGGGGGGGGCTGGGCGGGGTGCTGTTCGCGCTGATCGGCAGCTCCATCGCGATAGAGCCGCTGACCTGGGCCATCGGGGCGCAGTGGGCGGACTCGCTGTCTGCAGTGATCGTGGCGCCGCTGGTGGAGGAGCCGACCAAGGCGATGATCCTCTTCGTCATCATGTTCTCCCGCTACTTCGACAACACCGCCGACGGCTTCGTCTACGGGGCCGCCGCCGGGCTGGGCTTCGGGATGACCGAGAACTTCCTCTACTTCACCAGCGCCTCCAGCAATCTGCCCAGCTGGATGCTCACCGTCGTCGCCCGCACGTTCTTCTCAGCGGTGATGCATGCCTGCGCCACCTCCTGCGTCGGGGCGATGCTCGGGTTCGCGCGGTTCCGGGGGCTGCTGCCGAAGCTGATCGCGGTGCCGATGGGCTTCGGGATCGCGATGGGGATGCATGCGCTTTGGAACGGGCTGCTGACCTGGCAGGAGTTCCGGCCTGACCTGCCGCTCACCTTCATAAATTTTGTAATCTTCCCCTTTGAGGCGCTGTTCCTGTTCGGCGTCTTCCAGTTCGCCATCTGGGACGACCGCACAATCCTCCGCCGCGAATTGGCCGATGAGGTCCAGCAGGGGCTGATCCCCCTCGCCCACGCCTCCGCCATCGGGAGCTACTGGAAGCGCGGCGGGAGCGAATGGGTGCCGGTGGGCATCCCGAAGGAGCAGTACATCCGGGCCGCCACGACGCTGGCGATGCGGAAGCACCAGTGCCGCTACGCCTCGTCGCGCTCCTACGGTTTTTATCAAGAGGAGGTGCTGCGGCTCCGCCAGGAGATCAAGAAGATCCTGGAGCTCGGAGAGAAGAAGCCCTCCCGCATCTGATCGGGCGGGTCGGGC
>JBEIQZ010000439.1:0-5417 GCA_040376255.1 Alphaproteobacteria bacterium | reverse complement strand
GCATCCACCCGGCGCTGATCGGCGGGGACGCGGGCTGCGGGGTGCGGGCGGTGGGGCTGTCGCGGCTGAAGGCCACCGGGGACGCGCTGGAGCGCCGGGTGCGGGCGGCGATGGAGGAGCCGGTGCTGCCGGAGGTGCCTGAGGAATTGCTCCTGCGGGCGGCGTGGACGGAGGGGGTGCGCGGGCTGACGGGGCTGGCGGGCGTGCCGGAGGAATTGGCGGCGTGGGCGGCGGAGGCGGGCGGCGCGGGCGGGGCAGGCGCGCCGGAGCGCTCCGCGCCGGTGCCGGAGGATCCCTCCTTCGCGGCCTCGCTCGGGACGATCGGCGGGGGCAACCACTTCGCGGAGATCGGGGAGATCGAGGGGCGGGGCGTCGACGGGGCGCAGGCGGCGATCCTCGCGCACTCAGGGTCGCGCGGCCTGGGGGCGTGGCTGGCGGCGCGCTGGGGGCGGCTCCCGGCGGACGTGGTGGCGGGGGAGGATCTGCAGCGCTACGTCGCGGAGCTGGACGGGGCGTGCCGGTTCGCCGAGGTGAACCGGCTGCTGCTGGCGTGGCGGCTGCTGGAGGCGGTCGGCGGGACGCGGGCGGAGCGGCGGTGCTGGAGCTTCGACATCGCCCACAACACCGTGCTGCCCTGGGGGGGCGGCTGGCTGCACCGGAAGGGGGCGGCCCCGGCGGAGTCGATGCAGCGGACGGTGGTGCTGGGGAGCCGGGGGGCGCGCTCGGCGCTGATGGAGGGGCGCGGGGCGGCAGACCTGCTCTGCTCGGTGGCGCACGGGGCGGGGCGCAAGATGACGCGGCAGGAGGCGGTCGCCAAGCTGAAGCCGCGCTACAAGCGGGACAGCCTGCACCGCACCGCGCTCGGCAGCCGCGTGATCTGCGACGATCCCCAATTGCTCTACGAGGAGCACCCCGACAGCTACAAGGCCATCGAGCCGGTCGTCGAGGCGCTGGAGTCCGCCGGGGCCGCCAGCCGCCTCGCCTGGATCCGCCCGCTCCTCACGGTGAAGCAGTGAGCCCCGTCCTCTACCACCCCGCCTGCCGCCTCCACGATCCGGGGCGCGATCACGCCGAATGCCCGGAGCGCCTCGACGCCATCCTCGACGCCCTCGCCGCGCCGCCCCTGCTGCCTTCGGGCGCGCAGCCCATCATCACAGATCGCCGCGCCACCGCCGCCGAACTCTCCCGCGTCCACACCCGCCCCTATGTCACCCGCGTCCTCTCCCTCGAAGGCCGCGCCGGTCGCGCCGGCCCGGAGGCCCCCCTGAGCCCCGGCTCCGTCGAGGCCGCCTGCCGCGCCGCCGGGCTCGCCCTCGACGGGGTGGAGCGCGCGATGCGCGGGGAGCGCCCCTTCGCCCTCTGCCGCCCCCCCGGCCACCACGCGCGCGCTGCAGGCGGGATGGGCTTCTGCGTCTTCAACAACGCCGCCGTCGCCGCCGCCGCCGCGCGGGCCGCCGGGGCGGAGCGGGTGCTGATCGTCGACTGGGACGTCCACCACGGCAACGGCACCCAGGAGATCTTCTACTCAGATCCCGCAGTCTCCTTCTTCTCCATCCACCAGTCGCCCCTCTACCCCGACAGCGGACACGCCTCCGAGCGCGGTGCCGGCGCGGGCCTCGGCGCCACCCGCAACGTGCCGCTGCCCTCAGGGAGCGACGGGGCGGATTACCTCCGGGCCTTCCGCGAGGTGCTGATCCCCGACGCAGAAGCCTTCAGCCCCGATCTGATCCTCGTCTCCGCCGGGTTCGACGCGCATCAGGGCGATCCGCTCGGCGGGATGTGGCTCACCGCCGCAGACTACGGGCGGCTGTGCGCGGAGGTGCGCGGGATCGCGGATCGGCGCTGCGGAGGGCGGATGCTCCTCCTGCTGGAAGGCGGCTACCGGCTCGACACCCTCGGCGCCTGCGCGCGGGCCTGCGTGGAGGCGCTCAGGTGAGGGCGGTGCAGGAGCGGCTGGCGGAGATCGCGGAGCTGCGGCGGGAAGAGGTCGGGGAGGTGGTGGCCGGGGCGGGGACGCTGGCGGAGGTGCTGCTGGCGGACTGGTCGCAGTATCCGGAGGTGTACCGGGTGGAGGAGGCGCGGATCAGGGAGGTGATGGAGGTTTTTCCGCAGGGGGTGACGGTGTACCGGGGGCGGTGGAGGGGGGGGTGGTGGCCGGTGGGGTACGCGTGCTGGCATCCTTTTGTCTGGAGGGAGGGGGAGGGGGATGAGGGGGTGAGGGTGGTGTCGGCGGGGGAGGACGGGGGGAGGTTGCCGGTGTACCTGTTCAATTACAGTGTGCATCCTGTGTTTTATCGGAGTGAGGTGTCTCGGAGGCTGCTGCAGGGGCTGGCGGCGGAGGTGGCGGGGCGGCGGCTGTGCGCGGCGACGGTGTCGGAGGACGGGGCGCGGGTGGCGGCGCGGTTCGGGATGCGGGCGATCCGGGTGTACCTGAAGCATGGGGCGCCGTGGACGTGGTGGGAGAGCGGCTGATCCAGCGGTACAATCATACCCGTCTCCCTCCCGCCTTTCGCCTTTCGCCGTGCCGCCAACGGGCTTCGCCCTCCGCCGTTATCCTTTTGCCTTTCCCCCCCCGATCAGGTAAAACCCCCCGATGCTCCTCCTCCTCGCCTGCCACGTGTTTGAGTCCGCAAAAGTCGAGTGCTACGCCGGAGAGCCCTGCGCCGACGCCAAAAACCGCCCCCCGACCCTCCCCAGGATCGCGATCTCCCCCGATCAACCTGGCGACGCCGATCCATTGCTCGTGGAGATCACGACCGACGCTGAGGATCCGGAGGGGGAGCGGGTGAGCTACGTCTACCGGTGGACGCGGGACGGGGTGGAGGTGCCGGATCTGGGGGCGAAGGTGCCTGCGGCGGAGACGGCGGTGGGCGAGGTGTGGCGGGTGGAGGTGAGCGGGAGCGACGGGGAGCAGACGGGGGGCGCGGCCTCGGCGGAGGTGGAGATCCTGGGGCCGGACGAGCCGCCGGTGATCAGCAGCGTGACGCTGGATCCGGCGGCGCCGGGGCGTTCGGACGCGATAACGGCGACGGTGGACGCGGCGGATCCGGAGGGCGCGGCGCTGGAGATCCATTATCTGTGGCTGCTGAACGGGGTGGAGGCGGTGGCGCCGGATCGGGCGACGCTGGCGGCGAATCTGCATGTGCCGGGGGATCATGTGTCGGTGACGGTGACGGTGAGCGACGGGCGCACGGCGGTGGAGGCGACCTCGGCGCAGACAGATCGGGTGGACGGCACCTCGTTCTACCGCATCCAGCACCAGATCCAGGCCGATGTCGAGCAGGATCGGGCGCGGATGGACGGCACCTGGGGCTTCAGCTTCTATTCGGAGGGGCCGCTGCTGGGGCATCTGGACTGTCAGGCGCTGTACACGCTGCAGTCGAGCCGGACGCGGCGCTGCGACACCTGCGACTTCTCGTTCAGCGTCCAGTGGGTGATCGACGAGGGGCAGAGCGTTCTGGGGCCGGGCTGTGAGGGGCTGGCCGGAGATCCGTCCGGGGTGCTGGAGTTCTTTACTGCGGGGCCGTCGCTGTCCCACCAGACGGAGGGGGCGCCGCTGGTGGTCAGCTACCGGTATTATGATTCACATATATATGAATATACATATTACCAGATAAACTACTATCCTGGTGTGTACGTCTATGACGGAGCCTATACCAGTAATCCGTCATATATTAACCGGGAGACCGTGAGTTACGCACCGAACAACGGCGGCACCCGCTGGGACATCGTGCGGTACAGCTATAACAGGCAGTAGTCCCGGAGCGTCTGCTCAGCGGCCTGGACGCGCCCGTTGATGTCAGGGGGCATCGCGGAGAGCAGATCCAGCGCGGCGTCGAACGCCCCCTGGCGGGCGCAGAACCTGATGAACTCCCGGCAGCGGTAGGAGCGCTTGCCCTTCGGCATATCCTGGAGGGTGAGCCACGCGCTGCTCAGATCTCCGTGGCGGGCCTGGGCGTTGAGCAGCCGCTCCTGATCGAGATCGCGGTACTTCCCATCGACGCGGGTGCGGGCCTCATCGACGATGCTGCGGGCGCGGGCCTGCTGGCCCTGCTCCAGGCAGCGCTCGACCAGCGTGGCCATCGGCTCCACCGGTCGGCTCATGCGCCGGTAGTGGTCGAGGAGCGTCTCCAGCGCGCGCTCCCAGGCGGGGTCGCCCTGCCCGGCGTTGACGATGCCGAGCGGGATCACGGCGGGATCATCGGCGGCGGGGAGCCGATCGATCTCCTCAGGCAGACCGCAGCGCAGGCAGCACTCGGCGAGGCCGGTGAGGAAGGCGTCGCGGTAGTAGAGGGTCGGGTAGCGCGCGGCGGCACCGGCGAGGAGGTCGCGCAGCAGGGGGCGGGCGCGGTCGGGATCGATGCGGACGGCGGCCAGCAGGAGCGTGTGGGCCTCGGCGGGGCTCTCGGCCATCTGCTCTTCGAGGAGCGCCCAGCCCTCTCCGGAGGGATCCCGGACGGCGGCGGTGAGGATGCGGAGGCGCTGCTCAATGGTCGAGAGGCCGGTGAACTGCTGGAGCTGATCAATGGCATCGCGGAACCGGCGTTTTGCGATGAGGTGGGTCGTGAGGGCGGCCATCTGCTCATGTTCGGAGCGTCCGGCGGCGATCGCGGCGTGGAGGAACGCCCGGATCTCAGCGGGATCGTCGCGCTGGAGGATCTCGCGGAACCAGTAGAGGGTGTCGTTTGACCAGGGGTGGCTGTTCCGGTAGCAGGTGGCGAAGGCTTCAGGATGCCCGGCCCGCCAGAGCGCCCACCCGGCGAACGACTGCTCTGCGCCGTTGTACACCTGTTTTGCGCGGATGGGCGCAAGCAATTCCTCGGCCCGCGCGGTGTCACCCTCGCGGTAGCGCGCGGCTGCCAGCCCGATCAGCGCGCCCCAGGAGCGGTATTCCGGCACATCAGCCATCAGCAGCGCCTCGGCCTCCTCCACCCACGCGCGCCCCGCCGCCGGATCCTCCTGCCGGAGCGCCGCCTCCAGCCTGCCCATCGCCCCGTGCGATCCGGCGGTCGCGCACCATGTCTGGATCGCCGCCTCCCGCTCCCCGAGCCGCCACAGGCTGCGGCCCAGCCAGCAGGCGACGTTGGCCCGGTGCCAGCCGTCCTGGAGGAGCGCGAGATCGGCGCGGATCATCGCGGCGAGATCGAGGACGGTCTTGGGCCCGGACGCGGACAGGGGCGGCCAGGTCTTCGGCGTCTTCGTCTTCGCGGCCTGGATCGGCTGCTTCGTGAATTGCCGGATCAGCGCGGCGGGGAGGCCGGGGGCCTTCGCCCGCGCCGCCGCCTCCAGGCTGTCATAGCGCGGCGGCAGCTCCCAGCGGAGCGGCCACGCGATCTGTCCGGCGAGGACGCGGGTCAGGTACCGGTCGTAGTCGACAGGTGCGGCGCCCGGCGCGTCCGTCAGGGTCGCAGGGCCGT
>JBEIQZ010000677.1:0-2800 GCA_040376255.1 Alphaproteobacteria bacterium | reverse complement strand
GGGGGGGGGGGGGGGGGGGGGGGGGGGGGGGGGGGGGGGGGGGGGGGGGGGGGGGGGGGGGGGGGGGGGGGGGGGGTGATCAGCGCGCTGATGCGGGAGCCGGGGTTTTTTCTTTATTGATCGGGAGGAGATGCGCTTGCAGATGCGGCGGCGGGATGTGTTGCGGGCGGGCGCGGCGGGACTGCTCCCGGCGGGGCTGTTTACGGCGGGGTCGCTCCCGGCGCGTGCGGCGGCGCCGGATCGGGAGCTGCGGTTCGTGTTCGTCGTCGCTCAGGGCGGGTGGGACGTGACGCGGGTGTTCGCGCCGCTGTTCGGAAACCCGCTGGTGGACATGGAGCCGGAGGCGTCGGAGGCGCGGATCGGGTCGCTCCCGGTGGTGGATCACCCGGCGCGGCCCTCGGTGCGGGCGTTTTTTGAGCGCTGGTGGCAGCAGAGCCTGATCCTGAACGGGATCTCCGTGCCGTCGGTGGGGCATGAGGAGTGCCTGCGGCTTCTGCTGACCGGGGACGGGACGGGGGTGCAGCCGGACTGGGCGGCGCTGATCGCGGCGGAGGACAGCGATCGCTGGGCGCTGCCGACGGTGACGATCCGGGGGCCGGACTACCCGGGGTCGCTCGGCATGCTGCGGACGCGGATCGGGGCGGCGGGGCAGGTGGGGGCGCTGCTGGACGGGAGCCTGATGGCGGCGGGCGACGGGGTGTTGCCGCTGCCGGGGGCGGCGGCGCAGGCGGAGGCGGATCGGTGGCTCCGGCAGCGGATGCTCGCGCGGGAGGCGGCCCTGACCGGCTCCGGCGCGGCGCGGGATCGGGCGGAGCAGGCGCGGATCGCGCTGGAGCGGGCGCAGACGCTGGAGTCGCTGGCGGGGGCGGTGGCGTGGGGGGTGGACAGCGGGCTGCTGTCGCAGGCGGATCTGGCGGTGGATCTGCTGGCGCGCGGGATGAGCCGATCCATCGTGATGCAGCACGGCGAGCACACCGGCTGGGACAGCCACTCAGGCAACGACTATTACCAGTCGCTGAACTTCGAGGATCTGTTCGCCGGGCTGATCTATCTGCAGGATCGGCTGGAGCGGACGCCGGGCTGGTTCATGCCGACGCTGGCGGAGGAGGTCGTGGTGGTGGTGCTGTCCGAGATGGGGCGGACGCCGAAGATAAACGGCGGGGACGGGAAGGATCACTGGGGCTATACGTCGATGCTGCTCTCCGGGCCGGGGATCAACGGCGGGCGCGCCATCGGCGACTACAGCGGCTACTTCTATGGCGAGCGCGTCGATCCGCCGAGCGGGGTGATCACGGCGGGCGGGCGGCTGATGACGGGCGGGGACGTCGGGGTGACGCTGCTGTCAATGGCGGGCGCGGAGATCCCGGCGCATCTGTCCGATCAGGTGATCCTCGACAGCATCCTGTCTGCCTGAGTACCGGCGGCGCGCCGGGGGGGCGCGAACGGGCGGCGCGGCGGTTGACGCAGGCGCAGCAGCGGGGCAGAATCAACAGCAGAAGCATTGAACCAACCGTGTGGAGGACAGATGGCACTGAAGACCGGCGCGACCGATCTGGCGTTGAAGGAGCTGGAGCAGTACAGCGGCATGGCCGTCGCGCACTCCTACAACCAGTATGAGAAGCACGGGACGCTGCACTCGAAGGCCGGGATCGCCTTCAACCACCCGACCATCTGGAAGGAGCGCTGGGTCCCGGACGACTTCGACATCTGCGAGGCCCGCACCTCGCCCGTCTGGGAGCGGTTCAGCCAGGAGCAGCGGCTGGCCTGGAACCACCTGCAGTGGGTGCTTGACTACTCGGCGGTGGCGATGGGCGAGAAGCAGCTCATCATCCTCAACGAGTGCGCGGCGGGCGGCTACGCCAAGATCCTCCCCAGCGTCATCGAGCTGGAGCGGCGTGAGAGCTTCGAGGAGCAGGATCACATCGACTGCTTCGCGATGGTCATCGACGCCGTGGGCGAGCGGTACTTCCAGGGCAAGGGGACCGCCGTCTGGTCGATCCCGGCCTCCGGCTTCACCCGCGACCGCTTCAACAAGGTCGGGCGCCGGGTCATCGGGCGGCTCGGGCGCTACCTGCTCGGCTCCAACTTCCCGACGCTCTACTTCCTGGCGCGCGGGATGAAGACCCACGGCTTCAAGCCCTTCGAGAACGCCATCACCACCAGCGAGGTGTCGCACGAGTCGATGCGGACGATCTCGCACCTCCACCGGCTCGACGAGTCCCGCCATATGGCGACCTCGCTCAACCTCGCGCGCCTCTCCACCCAGGTCCTCGACACCCTGCCGCGCGACAACGCCGTCCTGTTCAAGGCCGCCTGCGAGGCATGCTTCCCGCACGGGCGCTCCGCCGAGTACCGGATGAGCTACTGGCGCCGGGTGCTGGCGCAGTCGCGCATCTTCGCGGATCTCCGCCCGGAGGAGCGGGCTTCTCTGCTCAGCCACATGGAGCAGCGCATCGGCGCCAACCTCCAGGGCCTCCACGAGCTCCAGGCGCGGCTCACCCGGCAGGCCAACAAGCGGATCGTCGAGGAGTGCGGCCTCTCTCCCGCGATGAAGCGCATCTTTGTCGAGCATATGCGCGCCGACCCCGCCTATGCGGCCACGGTGGACGCGGTCCAGCTCGCGGAGGCCTGAGGGCGGCGGCGGCGCCGCTCCATCGGTTATAACAGAGAGATGGCTGCAAGAATCCTTGTCGTAGACGACGAACTGTCAATCCGTAAGGTGCTGAAAGCACAGCTCGAACGCGACGGCTACACCGTGGAGACGGCGGTGGACGGGGAGGAGGCGATCGCGATGATCGGG
>JBEIQZ010000750.1:0-2193 GCA_040376255.1 Alphaproteobacteria bacterium | reverse complement strand
CTGCTCTCCCGCAGGCGGCGCCCCCTCCTCAGGCACCGCCTCGCCATCATCGACGTCGAAGAAGGTGGCTCCCGCCCGGCCTGGCCTGGACGATCCGCGCGGCTGAGGGGGATCGGTGGGGGACATCGCTTCCTCGGGTCAGGGCGCCTTGCCATAACCCGGCCTCGCGCCATATCCTCCGGATCACTGACAGCGAGCTGCCCATCCCCTCCATCCCCCAGCCCGTACCCTACCAGGGCAGCAAGCGCCGCCAGCTCCCTGTCCTGCTGCGCCACCTGCCCGCCGACACGGCGACCCTGTACGAACCCTTCGCCGGATCGGCGGCGCTGACGCTGGGGGCGGCGGCGGCGGGCGCGGCGCGGGCGTTCGTGCTGGGGGACAGCCTCGCGCCCTTGACAAAAATCTGGGCGGCGATCCTTGACGACCCTGACGGGCTCGCAGACGCCTACGCGGCAATCTGGGCGGCGCAGGCGGGCGATCCGCGCGGCCACTTCGACGCGGTGCGGGCGCAATTCAACCGGGAGCAGACCCCGGAGGCGCTGCTGTACCTGATCGCGCGGTGCGTGAAGAACGCTGTGCGGTTCAACGCGGCGGGGGGCTTCAACCAGTCCCCGGACAACCGGCGGCGGGGGATGCGGCCGGAGGTGTTCCGGGCGCGGGCGCGGGCGGCGCACCGGCTGCTGGCGGGGCGGGCGCGGGCGGTCTGCGCGGACTATTCTGAGAGCCTGCGCGCGGCGGGGCCGCAGGACGTGATCTACATGGATCCGCCCTACATCGGGGTGAGCGGCACACACAACCCGCGCTACCACCAGGGCATCGATCTCGCGCGGTTCGTGGAGGAATTGGCGGCGGCGGACGCGCGGGGGCTGTCCTTCCTGGTGAGCTTCGACGGGCGCTGCGGGGATCGGGTCTACGGGGCGCTGCCGCCGTCGCTGGGGCTGGCGCGGCTGGAGGTGTCGAACGGGCGCTCGGCGCAGGCGACGCTCAGCGGGCGGGCGGAGGAGACGGTGGAGTCGCTGTACCTGTCCCCGGCGCTGCTCGGGCGGCTGGGGTGATCCGCGATCCTGCTGTGCTACACTCCTGGTATGCCAGCATGGCTCCCGCAATGGCTCCTCGCGCTCCTGATCGGCATCCCGCTGTGGGAATTGCTCCGCTGGCGCTTCCTCGGACGGCTACAGGCGCGCTTCCAGCGCCAGGCGCTCGCCTATGTGCGCCGCCACCGCATCCAGCTTGAGTCAGGCCGATTCCTCGACCGCGTGTTCATCCGGCAGGCGCTCCAGACCGACCCGCAGCTCGACGGGGCCATCGCCGAGGCCGCCCGCGCGCGCCGCGTACCGTTCCGCGAATTGGAGCGGCAGGTCGAGTCCTGGATCGAGGAGATGGCCCCGGCCTTCTCACTGGCGGCCTACTACCGGATCGGCGCGCGCGTGGCCCGCTGGAGCATCAACCTCCTCTATGAGCCGGTGTTCGATGAGGCCGCCTACCAGCGCGCGATGTCGCAGATCCCCGCCGACAGCATCGTGGTCTTCGTGGTCAACCACCGCTCCAACGCCGACTACGTCCTGCTCTCCTACGGTCTATTGAAGCACATGACCCTCTCCTACGCCGTCGGAGAGTGGGCGCGCATCTGGCCGCTCGACAGCCTGTTCCGCGCCTTCGGCAGCTTCTTCATCCGGCGCGGCGAGAAGGATCGCCTCTACCACACCGTCCTGGAGCGCTTCGTGCAGCTCCTCGTCCAGCACGGCGGCACGATGGGCTTCTTCCCTGAGGGCGGCCTCTCCCGCGACGGGCGGCTGCGCCCCGCGAAAGCCGGGCTGCTCGACTACATCGTCGGCATCCAGCGCACCGCCCCGGATCAGGAGATCACCTTCGTCCCCGTCGCCCTCTGCTACGACCACGTCCTCGAAGACCGCTGGCTCATCAGAGAGCAGCAGCAGGGCGACCGCGCCCGCCCCCCCGGCCCGCTGGACAAGCTCCGCTCCCTGCTCGCGCTGCTGCTCCGCCTCCCCCTGCTGATCACCGCCAACCTCTGGAAGCTC
Source organism: Alphaproteobacteria bacterium (assembly GCA_040376255.1). Classification (GTDB taxonomy): domain Bacteria; phylum Myxococcota_A; class UBA796; order UBA796; family SXON01; genus JBEIQZ01. The sequence continues at coordinate 154 of JBEIQZ010000750.1, read as the reverse complement.
GCCAGCCGCTCCCACCGGAAGTCCGGCTACGCCGCCGTCTCCGTCGGCGCCCCCATCCGCCTCTCCGCCCACGCCCCCGGCCTCGCCCGCCTCCCCCCCGACGAGCGCCGCCCGCAGATGAAAGCCTTCGCCGCCCACCTCCTCCATGAGATCG